>NZ_JBFAAE010000039.1:0-81249 GCF_040639575.1 Streptosporangium sp. NPDC023825
GAACCGCTCCGGTTCGAGCCGCTCTCAGGTCGCGGGTCATGACTCAATCCCTTCAATAAATGTTTTGACAAACCGGGGAGCGGGCACACCAAAGTCGGTCGCTTTCGCGCGTGCGAAAGCGACCACCAATCTTTGTGAGTGTTTCCCCTGGTCGGGTGAATGATCAGACGGGTGCCCGCCGACCGGCGCGTCGCGGCGCCGGGGTGATCAGGCGGGTAGGGCCGTCAGGCGGGCAGGGCCGTCAGGCGGGCAGCAGGGCCAGCAGTCGTCGTTTCAGGATCTCGATGTGCTCGGCGTCGTAGAGGCCGGGGTCGTGGCTCGCCACGTCCCACAGGCCCTCGCAGGCCAGGCGCACGATCTGCGCCGCCTCCGGGTCGGGCTCGCTGTCGAGCCCCTCGCGGTGCCAGCGGGCCATCGCCACCCGGAGCGGGGCGAGAAGGTAGAGGTTGCCGGAGGCCCCGGTCACCACGGCCCAGCGCCGCAGCCTGCCGCTCTGCACGGCGGCGAACGTGGCCGCCAGGTAGTTCTTGGTATAGGTGTCGTGCCCCTGGGTCGCGACGAGTTCGTCGAACTCCTCGATCAGCCGCTCGACCATGCCCTTGATCAGGGCTTCCTTCGTGCCGAAGTGGTAGAGCAGGCCGCCCTTGCTGCAGCCGGCGCGCTCCGCGACGGTCGCCAGGGTGAGAGCCTGGGAGCCCTGGTCGCAGAGCAGATCCTCTGCCGCGTCCAACAGCTCTTCCCGTCTCATGGCGGTTACTGTACCGTCTGGACGGTTCAGTGGTCAACTCGGCGGATCAGGCCCTACATGGGCGCGGATACGCTTGGAAGGTTGACAGCGAGTTGGGGGAGGGGAATGCGGCCGTGAAGTCCGCCTATCTCGATCACGCGGCGACCACGCCGATGCTTCCCGAGGCGATCGAGGCGATGACAGCCCAGCTCGGCCAGGTCGGCAACGCGTCCTCCCTGCACGCCGCCGGCCGCCGCACCCGCCAGGTCGTGGAGGAGGCGCGGGAGACCATCGCCGCCGCGCTCGGTGCCAGGCCCAGCGAGGTCGTCTTCACCGCGGGCGGCACCGAGGCCGACAACCTCGCCGTCAAGGGCCTGTACTGGGCCCGCCGTGCCGGGGGGGCCGACAGGATCCTGATCAGCGCGGTGGAGCACCACGCCGCCCTGGACCCCGCCCACTGGCTGAGCGCCCACCAGGGCGCGACCGTCGAGCCGCTCGGCGTCGACGAGTTCGGCCGGGTGCACCCGCAGACCCTCCGCGACGCCATCGAGCGCGACCCGGACGGCGTCGCCCTGGTCAGCGTCATGTGGGCCAACAACGAGGTCGGCACCGTCCAGCCGGTCCACGAGCTCGCCGCGATCGCCGGGGAGTACGGCATCCCCTTCCACACCGACGCGGTCCAGGCCGTCGGCCAGCTCCCCGTGGTCTTCGCCGGCTCGGGGGTCGACGCGCTGACGCTCTCCGGGCACAAGGTCGGCGGCCCGATGGGCGTCGGTGCCCTGCTGCTCGCCCGGGGTGTCGACCCGGTGCCGGTGCTGCACGGCGGCGGCCAGGAACGCGACGTCCGCTCCGGCACGCTCGACGCCCCCTCCGTCGCCGGCTTCGCCACGGCGGTGCGGGCCGCGGTGGCCCGGCAGGCCGAGAGCTCGGCCCGGCTGACCGGGCTCCGCGACGACCTCATCCGCCGGGTCCGCCAGGCGGTGCCCGACGTGATCCTCAACGGCGATCCGGTGAACCGCCTTCCCGGCAACGCCCACTTCTCCTTCCCCGGCTGCGAGGGCGACGCCCTGCTCATGCTCCTGGACGCCAAGGGCGTGGAGTGCTCGACGGGCTCGGCCTGCTCGGCGGGGGTGGCGCAGCCGTCGCACGTGCTGCTCGCGATGGGCGCCGACGGGTTCCGGGCGCGCGGCTCGCTGCGCTTCTCCCTCGGTCACACCTCGACCGAGGAGGACGTGGACCGGCTGGCTGACGTCATCGGCCTCGTCGTCGAGCGCGCCCGCCGCGCGGGCCTGAGCTGATCGGTGCCGTACGGGGGCCCGTCGCATGGCTTCGGGGCCTCCCGGCCCGACCAGGTGGGCGCCGGCGCGGGTACGCTCAGGGGGTTATGAGTCTTCGTGTGCTTGCCGCCATGTCCGGTGGCGTCGACTCCGCCGTGGCGGCCGCCCGCATCGCCGAGGCGGGCCATGACGTCACCGGTGTCCACCTCGCCCTCTCCGCCAACCCCCAGTCCTACCGGACCGGCGCCCGCGGGTGCTGCACGGTCGAGGACTCGCGAGACGCCCGCAGGGCCGCCGACGTGATCGGCATCCCCTTCTACATATGGGACATGGCCGAGCGCTTCCACCGCGACGTCGTCGAGGACTTCGTCAGCGAGTACGCCGCCGGGCGCACCCCCAACCCGTGCCTGCGCTGCAACGAGAAGATCAAGTTCGAGGCGGTGCTCGACCGGGCCCTCGCGCTGGGCTTCGACGCGGTGGCCACCGGGCACCACGCGCGCGTCGCGGACGGCATTCTGAGCCGTAGCCCCGACCAGGGCAAGGACCAGTCGTACGTCCTGGGCGTGCTCACCAGGGAGCAGCTCGGTCACGCGATCTTCCCGCTGGGCGACTCCACCAAGGCCCAGGTGCGCGAGGAGGCCGCGCGGCGCGGTCTGATGGTGGCCGACAAGCCCGACAGCCACGACATCTGCTTCATCGCCGACGGCGACACCCGGGGCTTCCTCGCCGACCGCCTCGGCACGGAGCGGGGCCCGATCGTCGACGAGTCCGGCGAGGTGGTGGGCGGCCACGAGGGCGCCTACGGCTTCACCGTCGGCCAGCGCAAGGGCCTGCGCATCGACCGCCCGGCCCCCGACGGCCGCCCGCGTTACGTGCTGTCCATCGAGCCGGTCTCCAACACGGTCACCGTCGGCCCGCGCTCGTCCCTCGAGGTCACGACCATCGTCGCGGAGCGGCCGGTCTGGAACGGCCCGGTGGAGGAGCCGCGCGAGCCGCTGGCCTGCACGGTCCAGCTCCGCGCGCACGGCGAGGTGTACGGCTGCCGTGCCCAGCTCTCCGGCGGGGAGGTCCACATCACGCTGGACGGCCCGGCCACCGGGGTCGCGGCGGGCCAGGCGGCCGTGCTCTACCTCGGCGACACCGTGATCGGCTCGGCCACCATCGCCTCGGCCTCCTGAACCCGCTCCCTGAGCCCGCTCCCCGCGCGCGTCCTAAGGCAGGGTGACCGACTCGCCGGGCTTGAGGCGGCGCATGTCGGCCTTCTGCCCGTCGGACTCCATCTCCAGCCACATGTCGACCAGGCGGAGCCCGATGTCGTTGAGCAGGCCGTCGTGGGTGGAGAAGGCGCGGGCGGGGCGGACCTGGCGGAGATACCCGACCATCTCCGACGCCTTCATCCACGGCGCGTTGGTCGGCACCATGAGCGTGGGCACCTCGACACCCGGCGGGGTGAACGCGTCACCCGGGTAGAAGACCTCCTCGTCCACCAGGAAGCCGACGTTGCGCACGATCGGCAGGTCCGGGTGGTTGGGGGCGTGCCACTCGCCGACGACCCTCACCCCGAAACCGGCCGTGTCGAAGGTGTCGCCGTGCCGTACGACCTGGATCTCGGCGGGGACGTCGGTGAGCGTGGCGGCCACGCCCTCGTTGGTCCAGATCTGCAGGGACGGGTCGGCCTCGGCGGCCCGGCGCAGCCGGTCGGCGTCCACGTGGTCGAAGTGCTCGTGGGTGATGAGCACGGCCCGCGCCCCGTCGAGCGCGGACTCCTCGCTGAAGGAGCCCGGGTCGATCACGAGGGCGGAGCCGTCCTTCTCCAGGCGGACACACGCGTGCCCGAATTTCGTGAGTCTCATCTCTTCACTTTATGGGCGGGCGGATCATGGTTCCGCGAGGGCGGGACACGCGCGGGAGGCTGCCGGGAAGGCGCCGCCCCCCGCGCGGTCCGGTCAGGTGATCACGGGCGGTGCGATACCGCCGTCACCACCCCATACGTCCTCGTCCTCGGTGAGCCAGGTGGAGCGTTCGCGGTCCTGGTTCCCCTCGCCCGCCGCGCCGCCCATCGGCATGAACGGCATGCCACCCATGCCCATGCCGCGGCCGTCGGCCCGCGGGCCACCGGCGGCGCCGAAGCCGCCGCCGGTCCCCGCGGCGCCACCGGTACCGACCCAGGAGGTCGGCCCGGCGGAGCCGTTCTGGCCGAGCGAGGTGGGGCCCGGGCCCCCTCCGCCGCCCCCGGAGTAGGTGGGCAGGCCGGTGCCGGGGCCGGTGCCGGGGCCGAGTCCCGTGCCGGGGCCGAGACCGGTGCCGGGGCCGAGACCGGTGCCGGGCCCCGTGCCGGGACCGCCCGGCACGGTGGGCTCGAAACCGGCCAGCCTGGTGTTGCGCGGATCGTTCGGATCCAGGCCCGCGTTCGGGTTGTTCGGGTTGTTCGGGTTCAGGCCCGTCGGGTCGGTGTAGCCGGGCGGGAGGGTGCCGTTCCCCGGGGGGCCGCCCGTGCCGGGACCGCTCGTGCCGGGACCGCCCGGATAGGCCGGGTTGGAGATGTCCGGGTAACCGCCCGTACCCGGACCGCCCGTACCCGGACCGCCCGTACCCGGGCCTCCCGGGTAGCCGTCCGAGAAGCCGGGCAGGTTTCCGGTGCCGGTGTACCCGGCACCCCCGCCGGGATAGCCGGCCCCGCCGGGGTACCCGGCACCACCGGGATAACCGGCACCGCCGGGGTAGCCTCCCCCGGTGCCCGGGTAACCCCCGCCGCCGCCGTTGTAGTTCTGGTTGGTGAGCGGGGGCGTCGTCGGGTCGTTCAGCCGGGGCAGGTCCTTCTCCACGGTCGCGGGGATGTTGTCGTAGAGGATGACCAGTTCCTCGTTGAGCGCCATCAGGTCCTCGCGGGCGAGGTCGTTCTCCGACTTGTCGGTGAAGATGATCCCGCCGAACGTCCCCAGGTTGTAGTTGTCGCCCGGCATGAGGTCCAGCCCGTCGTCGAACTCGAACGCGCCGCTCTTGGCCGCGTTGTCGATGTAGGAGGGGAGGATCTCCTTGCCGTAGTAGACCAGCGGGGGGCCGAGCTGGCCGCAGCGGAGTGCCAGCTCGTTGACCGTCTTGTGGACGAGCTGGAGCGCCTTCTGCGCCTCGATCGAGGCGTCACCGCTCCATACTTTCGCCAGCTCTCCGGCGACCTCTCTGATCAGGCTCTGACTGCCGTTCAGCATGGTCGTCGCGAGGTTGTAGGTGTGTCCCGCGTCCTCGATGGCCCGCGGGTTGGTGGCCTTCAGCAACTCCCGGATCTCGGTCGCGCTGTACTCGCGGTAGTGGTCCCGGCTGCCGATCCCCGGGCTGCTCTCGCCGTCGAACTTGATGTGGTGAATCGCATGGTCGCTGCCCATCGCGTCTCACCCCCCCTTGTTCGTGGTGCTGGCCTGCTCGGCGTCCTCGTAGTTGTAGGCGACGACCCGCAGCAGGTGGATCGCCGCCCGGTACTTGACGATCGTGTCCTGATAGACGCCGCTGATTTTCACGTGGGCCTTCTGCGTGACCCTGGCGACGTCCTGGGCGGTGTCCCAGGTGCCGATATGGGCCTCGGTCAGGTTGGTCAGGGACCGTATGTCCGACAGCGATCCCTCGTTCGAGCCCTCCAGGCGTTCGAGGTCCTCCTCGAGGGCCTGGAGCAGCTTCTTGATCCGGTCGCGCTTGAGGTCGACGGTCGGGCGGTCCTTGTTGAGGCCTGGCCAGGCCGGACTTTTTTCCTCGGGAGGTGGCATGCCTCTTCTCCCCGTTACTGAGGGGCCGCGGCACCGCGCCGCGACCCGATCGGTTCTCCCCACCACGGAGAGGGCCGCGGCACCGCCGTGGCCCACCCGGTTCCTGGGATCAGCGTCCGTCGAACATCGTGACGTTGACCTTCTCGGTCATCGCGAAGTTCTCCCTGCCGATCTCGATGACGCCACCGAGGCGCTGGAGCAGCGCGGCCATCCGGCCGGACGCCGCGTCCCACTGGGCGCGGGCGCCGTAGTAGGCCGTGCGCGCGTCACCCTCCCAGTCGCCGAGCAACCGGTCGAGATCCCCTTCCAGGTTCTGGAGGGTGCCTTCCAGCATCTGCCACTGCCGGGCGAAGTCGCCGGCAGAGCGGTCCATCTGGCCGAAGTCGACAAGAGTGCGGTCGAAGTCGCTAGCCATGGTGATCCCCGTTCCGAATCCGTCAGCTGTTGATGTCGGCCCCGAGCCGCCTGGACACGGCGGTCTGGTTCTCCTGGGCGGTCTCGTAGTTCTTCTGGATGTTCTTGAGCTTGACGGACAGGCCCTCAAGCTCGCGCAGGATGTTGGTCATCTCGGTGCTCCAGGCGTTGAACACGCCGTCGAAGGAGACCGCGGACTGGCCGTCCCAGCCGGAGCGCAGCTCGCCCCGGTGGCCTTCGAGCTGGGTCTTGATCTGGTTGATCGTGGTTTTGGCGTCGTCGGTCTTCTGTGACGCCTCGCCAAGCCGCGAATGGGACGCGGAGGTCTTCTGAACCACGTGACACCTCCATGGTGCTCGACTGGCATAGGAGTTTCGATCATTACAAAGTGGACAGCGGGCGCATCTCTCACCAATAACGAACAGATATACCGTTGGTAACGGGAATCACGGTTGTCCCACGGGCACCGGCATTCCCGCCGCCGCCCGGCTGAGCGCGGGGCCCTGCGGGATCAGATGCACGATGTGCGCCGGCAGCGGCGCGACGTCCGCGGCGGTGTAGCCGAGGCTCGCCAGCGACTCCGTCGCGGTGATCGCGTGCCGCCGCCCCTGGTCGCTGATCAGGAAGACCGAGGTGACCGCGTCCAGCCTGCCGTTCCCCGGCAGCACGCCCACCAGCGACGCGGTCCCCGGCGGGAGCACGACCTGGTCCACCGAGTCCTGGTCGAACCGGCCCGCCGGCGGCGCGGGGATGCGCATGGTGCTGCCCACGGTCAGCCGCGCCCGGGTCGATCCGCGTTCGGTGTCGGTGTAGACCGCGCACACCGGCGAGGCGGGGTCGGGGGCGACGACCCGTGGCATGGCCGTGGGAAGCCCCGCCGGATCGAAGCGGGTGGCCGAGCGCCGCATCCCGTTCGCGGTCGGCGCGTCGATCTCCACGGCGCGCACCGGCGCCCTGCCGTACGCCTTCTTGCTGGCCGGGTCCTGGAGCAGGAGCTCGGCCTGGGCGGGTGTGAGCGCGGCCAGGCCGTCGGGGAGCAGGACGTACCACTTGGCCGCGCCGCCCGACGCCGAGCGCACGGTGTAGATCCGGCCCGCGACGGAACGCCTGCCGTCGGGGCCGCGCACCACCCTGCCGCGGGCGGCGAGCGCCGGGGCGCGGAAGTCGGGGCCGATGGGCAGCGCGTTGAGCCAGGCCGCGGGGACCTGCCGGGGCTGCTCCTCGGTCAGCGCCCGCAGGCTCTCCTGCGGCACCCGCATCCGCCGGTCCGACCAGAGCAGCCAGGTCTGCGAGCCCTCCTCCACGACCATCGCGGTGTTCTGCCCGATCGGGGTGCCGCCGACCGCGAAGCCGCCGATCAGCGAGGTGTGCGGGGTGCGCGTCCCGGTGGCGTCCACGCCCTCGACCACGCAGGCCGACCAGGGGGCGCGGACCAGCCGCCCGCGGGGCGGCAAAGACTCGGGGGCACCGGGGATGCCGACCAGGAGCCCGCGCGGGAAGCGCGTGAGCGACGCCGTGGAGACCGTGCGGACCGCCACGCCCTGCCCGCCGCCGAGCAGCAGCCGGGCCGAGGTGACGTTGGCGACCGGGATCATCTGGCCCCGCGTCGCGCTGTAGACGAAGGTCGCGCCCGACTCCTCCTCGACGATCACCGTTCCCGGCGCGGTGAGCGCGGTGGCGCCGCCGGGCTTCAGCAGGCCGTAGATGCCGAACGCCACCGCCACCAGCACCGCGACCAGCACGCCGCAGAACGTCGCGACGTTGTGCCTGCGCATCGGCGACTCGGGCACGTCGGGTTCGCCCTGCAGCAGGGCCATGCCCAGGCGCTGGGTCATCAGCCGGTGCGCCTGATAGAGATCACGACGGGTCTGCATCCCACCTCCGCCTCGCCGGGTGCGCGGTCGCCGACAGCATAGAAGCGTGATCGCCGGGCGGTGCACGGGACGCCGATGGTGAACGCCGGTGGTACCGGACGTTTCCGGCCGTCGGCGACCCCGTGAACAGGCCTTCGAGGTATGGGGAAGGGCCGGCTCCGGATGATAGGAGATGTCCGGGAACACGTGATCACGGAGGCCGGATGACCCAGGAGAAGTACGTCACCTCCAAGGCGATCGAGAGCATTCGCAAGGAGATCGAGGAGGACGTCATCCCGAGGATCAAGGAGATGCGCGCGATGCTGGGCGACACGACGGTCGGATTTCCCGGTTGGGGAGCGGTCGGCGAGCTCGCGGTCGGGATGCGCTACCGGGAGGTCCAGCGGGACGTCGGGGAGAAGTTCGACGACGCGGTGGAGGTGTTGGAGTCGTGGACGGTCGCGCTGACCACCGCCCGCGTCAACTGGCGGACCGCGGAGGACGACAGCACCGTCGTGTACCAGTGAACGTCGTGTACCAGGGGGAGATCTGACGTGACCGCGAGACCGGGGGGAAGGCCGAGCCCGCTGACGGCGGGCAGGAGCGCCAAGGGGGTGATCACGAACTCCAGCAAGGTCCTGTCCACCCTCAAGGGCGGTGCCAGGCTGGCGCCCACCGCCTGGGCGGGCGTGGCGATCGCGGGCACCGCCGTGGCGAACGTGCCGGGCATGGCCGACGCCTACAACAACTGGGAGTCCGTCCACTCGCGCCTGGACACCGCGGTGAAGAGCTACGTCGCCATCCTGCTCACCAAGGAGAAGGAGGGCTGGATCGCCGACGACAGGGAGGCGTTCGACGACGCCGTCCAGCGGATGCAGGAGGCGCTGGAGAGCCTGCGCGCCTACGTCAAGAACGTCGCCGGGATCGTGGACGAGCTGGGGGACGCCTACCGCGCGTACTGGCTCGCCATCGCCAAGATCGCGGCCACCCTGCTGGCCCTCGCCACGATCGCGGCGGCCATGCTGGCGACCCCGTACGCGGCCAACGCCATGGTCAACCTGAGGATGCTGGGCACCCTGGCCAGCCAGGTCATCGCCGTCTCGACCGGCGCGCTGGGCAGGCTCGTCGCCTCGGTGGCCGGGAGCATGTCGGTCTACTTCTCCGGCAAGGCGTGGGTCCAGTCGTTCAACCTGGAGCCCACCGGCTCGGCCAAGGTCGACTTCACGAAGGCGAGGATCGACCCCTCGCTCCTGCCGTACCGGCAGGCGCCCGCCGTCGCCCCCGGACAGGCGCCGCAGTTGCCCAAGGGCGGGACGTTCGAGTGGCTGTCCCCCAAGAAAGAGATGCCGGAGCCGTACAAGTGAGCGATCCCATCCCCGAGCACCTGCGCCTGGGAAACCCCGAGAACCTGCGCCTGGAGGACCTGGACGCCGTCGTGCGGCAGAGCGAGGAGACGCTGCGGCGGCTCGGCGGGGTCTTCGGCGAGCTGGAGACCGTCACCGGCGAGGGGTCCGGCGCCGACGGCCTGGCCCGTGCCCTGGTGGACGGCGCCGGGCGGATCAAGGAGATCACCCTTGAGCCGCGCATCATGCGCCTGGACAGCCAGGCCGTCGCCGAGGCGGTGACCGAGGCGGTCCGCGCCGCCCAGGAGGCCGCCGGGCGCGCGAACGAGGAACTGCTCCGCGCCGCGACCGGCGGCGATCCGATCCCGCTGGACATGGCCGACGCCCGGCGCCGTTTCGAGGACATCGGCCAGGACCTGGCCCGCACCCTGGACGACCTGGGACGAGACTGACCGTGCCGTCCGGGCGGGACCCGGACGGCACGGGCCCCCGGGCCGGGGAACCCCGGTCAGCCCGACAGGCCCCTGACGGCCGCGTACACGTCCATCACCCCGAGCGCGAGCGGGAGCAGGGCCAGGATCAGGCAGAACTCCACGATGTCCCCCGCGCGTCCCCAGAACGGGGAGGGGCGCCGCTGCGGGAGGAACAGCGCCATCCCGCCCGCCAGCGCCGCCGCGCACACCAGGCCGATCGTCACCGCGAAGGCCGAGCCCGGCGTGGTGAACGCCACGCCCAGGACCAGCGCCAGCAGCCCGGCCAGTCCCGAGCCGAGCAACCAGAGGCGCTGGCCGGTCCCCTGGAAGACGCGGGCGCGCATCAGCAGAGCCAGCGAGAGCGTGACCAGGGTCGCGGGGGCGGTCCACCCGCTCGCGGTGAGCAGGACCGGCAGCGTGCCCAGCGCCACCAGGGCGACGCCCGCGGTCAGGCCGGTCGCGAACCGCTCGGCCTCCGTCGCGCGCCTCCGGATGTCCGCGCCGTCGATGTCGTCGGTGTCGCCGCGCAGTTCCTCGGCGTTGGTGGGCAGCGTGGGCAGCGGGAGCCTCGCCAGCCGGAAGGACGTCGTCGGGATGAGGGGGGCGCAGGCCAGGGTTATCGCGGCGGCCAGCGCGGCCACCCCGGCGGCGGGCGCCCCGGTGAACATGACGACCGCCGAGCAGATCGTCCCGATCACCGCGGCCAGCCCGACGCCGAAGAAGTTGGGCAGTCCCTCGGCGACGACCCAGCCGGTCACGGTGGCGACCAGCGCGGTCACCGCGAACCCGGCCAGCAGGTTGGGCGCTCCGAACACGGCGGGACCGGCGGGGGGAGCCGGTACGCAGGCCCCGGCCAGGAAGGCGTGCGGCAGCGCGGTGTAGCCGATGGTCGCACCGGCCCGGCCGTCGCCCACGGCCCTGGAGAGCGCGGCGCTCGCCACGACGGCGAGGATCGCGCACGCCCCGGCGAAGGCGACGACCGGCCCCCAGGGCGGCCCGCTCACCACGAGCACCGCGAACGCGGCGATCATCGACAGCGCCGCGGTGCCCAGCCCCACGCCCCTGGTGTGCGCGGCCCGCCAGCGGCCGGTCCGCTCCTTGACGCCGGTCGCCACGGTGTCGGCGACGTCATCGAAGATCGCCTCGGGCAGCTGGGACGAGCGGGGGAGCAGGTAGAGGACCTCGCCGTCCCTGATGCCCAGCTCGGACAGGCCCGCGCCCGAGGGCATGGGGGCCGCGCCGATCCGCTGGAGCCCCCAGCCGCCGGCGGGCGCGATCTGCTCGGCGCTCTCGCCGGTGGCGGCGAGCAGATCGGGCAGCAGGTGGGAGAGGGGGAGGTCCGCGGGCACCGCGAGGTCGACCCGGCGGCGCGGGGTGACGACGGTGATGCGGCACAGGGGGATTGCGGTCACCTGGTTCACAGGGCGCATGGTAGTCACCTCCGCGATCGCCCGGCACCCGCCGGGGTCGCGAGGTGCGCGGTGTTCACCCCGCGATCACCCGGCGCTCATCCGGCCCGAGGTGCGCGGGGATCACCCGGCGCTCATCCGGTCCGCGGTGCGCGGTGTTCATCCCGCGATCGTCCGGTGCTCATCCGGCCCGCGGTGCGCGGGATACACCTCCGCGATCATCCGGTATCGGTCCCGAGGCGTTCTCGAAGATTCCGTCGAACCCGGGGGGCGGTTTCGCTACGGTACTTCGGACTGGACAATATTTGCTTAACTCACATCGGGGGCGAAGTGGGCATCGTGGTCGTCCGGCGTCCCGAGCGGCGTCCACCTCCGGCGGCGCCGCGCGGCGAGATCCTCCTGGAGTCGCCACCCGAGATCCCGGAGACCACCTCGGCGGGATTCACGCAGGTGCTCATGTACCTGCCGATGGTGGCCGGCGGCGCCGCGATGGGGCTGATGTTCGCCGGGGGCGGCGGCGGGAACCCGATCATGTACGTGGCCAGCGGCATGTTCGCGCTCTCCATGGTCGGCATGACCATCGGCCAGATGGGCCGGGCGGGCGGGGAGCGCAAGCAGCGGCTCAACGGCCTGCGCCGCGACTACTTCCGCTACCTGTCCCAGACCCGCGCCAAGGTCAGGCGCGCGGCGGCCAGGCAGCGCGAGGCGCTCAACTGGAACGGCCCCGACCCCGACATCCTCTGGACGATCGCGCTGAGCGCCCGCCTGTGGGAGCGGCGGCCCTCGGACGCCGACTTCGGCGCCGTCCGGGTGGGTACCGGCTCCCAGCGCCTGGCCGTCCAGCTCGTACCGCCGGAGTCCAAGCCGGTCGAGGACCTGGACGCCATGTCCGCCGGGGCGCTGCGCCGCTTCGTCCGCGCCCACTCGACGGTGGCGGACCTGCCCATCGCCATCTCCCTGCACTCCTTCGCCAGGGTCAGGCCCACCGGCCCGGAGGCGGCCGTCCGCGACATGGTCAGGGCGCTCGTCGGCCAGCTGGCCGTCTTCCACTCGCCGGACGAGCTCAGGATCGCGGTGTGCGCGTCCAAGGAGTGGATGGCCCACTGGGAGTGGATCAAGTGGCTCCCGCACGCCCTGCACCCGCACGAGGCCGACGCCGCGGGACCCGTCCGCCTCATGACCGACGACCTGGGCGAGCTCGACCGGCTGCTGGGCGCCGACTTCAAGAACCGGGCCCGGTTCAAGCCGGGCGTCTCCGCCGAGGCGCTCCCGTACCACATCGTGATCATCGACGGCGGGCACGTCCCGCAGGACTCCCCGCTGGGCGCCGACGCGATCGAGGGGGTCACCCTCATCGACCTCGACGGGACCACCACCCCGGCGGGCGAGAAGACGATGCTCAGGCTGCGCGTCACCGAGGACTCGTTCAGCCGGGTCACCACCGACCAGGCGGGCAAGGAGGTCGTCACGCCGCTCGGCAAACCCGACCGGTTCTCGTACCTGCAGGCCGACGGGCTCGCCAGGCGGCTGGCCCCGCTGCGCGGCTCCCCGGCCGGGGCCGGGGGCGGTGACGCGCTCGCCGCCGACACCACGCTGGCCGAGCTGCTGGGGCTCGGCGACGCCGAGAGGCTGGACCCGGCGCTGCTCTGGCGTCCCAGGGCGCCGCGCAACCGGCTGCGGGTGCCGATCGGCGTCGGGACCGACGGGCGCCCGGTCGAGCTGGACATCAAGGAGTCGGCGCAGGGCGGCATGGGCCCGCACGGCCTGGTCATCGGCGCCACCGGCTCCGGCAAGAGCGAACTGCTGCGCACGCTGGTGCTCGGGCTCGCCGTCGCGCACTCGTCGGAGGTCCTGAACCTCGTGCTCGTCGACTTCAAGGGCGGCGCGACCTTCCTGGGCATGGACTCCCTGCCGCACGTCTCGGCCGTCATCACCAACCTCGCCGACGAGCTGCCGCTGGTCGACCGCATGCACGCCGCCCTGCACGGCGAGATGGTACGGCGCCAGGAGCTGCTGCGCGCCGCCGGGAACTACGCCTCGCTGCGCGACTACGAGCAGGCCAGGGAGCAGGGGGCCGACCTGCGCCCGATGCCCACCCTCTTCGTGGTGCTGGACGAGTTCAGCGAGCTGCTGTCGGCCAAGCCCGAGTTCATCGAGCTCTTCGTGATGATCGGCCGTCTCGGCAGATCCCTGGGGGTGCACCTGCTATTGGCCTCGCAGCGGCTGGAGGAGGGCAGGCTGCGCGGCCTGGACACCCACCTGTCGTACCGGATCGGCCTGCGGACCTTCTCGGCGATGGAGAGCCGGGTGGTGCTCGGCGTGACCGACGCCTACGAGCTGCCCTCGGCGCCGGGCAACGCCTTCCTGAAGTTCGACACCACCGGGATGGTCCGCTTCAAGGCCGCGTACGTCTCCGGGCCCTACACCCCCGAGCGGCGGGTCGTGCGGCGCGAGCGGGCCGAGGGGCGGCAGATCGTCCCGTACGGTCCCGCCTACATCGCGCCTCCCGTCCAGGCCGAGCCCGAGGAGGAACCGGAGGCCGTCAGCGCGGGGCGCGACACGCTGCTCGACGTCGTGGTCCGCAGGCTGGGCGGGCAGGGCCCGCCCGCGCACCGGATCTGGCTGCCGCCGCTGGCCGAGCCGCCCTCGCTGGACCAGCTCCTGCCGCCCCTGTCCGTCACCCCGCAGCACGGGCTGACGACCGCGCACTGGCAGGGACGCGGGGGGCTGCACGCGCTGCTCGGCGTCGTCGACCGTCCCTTCGAGCAGCGGCGCGACCCGTACTGGCTCGACCTGTCGGGCGCCGCCGGGCACCTGGCCGTGGCCGGCGGCCCGCAGAGCGGCAAGAGCACCGTGCTGCGTACGCTGATCGCCGGTCTCGCCCTCACCCACACCCCCGCCGAGGTGCAGTTCTACTGCCTGGACTTCGGCGGCGGCGCCCTCGCCTCGCTGGAGGGCCTGCCGCACGTCGGCGGGGTGGCCAACCGGCTGGACACCGACCGGGTCCGCCGCACCGTCGCCGAGGTCACCACGCTGCTCGCGCGGCGAGAGCGCGAGTTCGCCGAGCTGGGCATCGACTCGATCTCCACCTACCGGCGCCAGATCGCCGCGGGGACCGTGGACCCCGGCGGCTTCGGGGACGTCTTCCTCGTGGTCGACGGCTGGCTCACGGTCCGCCAGGAGTTCGAGTCGCTGGAGCCCACGATCACCGAGCTGGCCGCCCGCGGCCTCAGCTACGGCATCCATGTGATCGCGGCGACCAACAAGTGGTCGGAGTTCCGGCCGTCCATCCGCGACCTGTTCGGCTCCCGGGTGGAGCTGAGGCTGGGCGACGCCTACGAGTCCGAGGTGAACCGCAGGACCGCGATGGCGGTTCCCGAGGGCGTGCCGGGGCGCGGCCTGACCCGCGACGGCCTGCACTTCCTGAGCGCGCTGCCCCGCGTCGACGGCGGCGACCAGAGCGACGACCTGCCCGTCGCCACCCGGGCGATGGTCGAGTCCGTCGCCGCCGCCTGGCAGGGCCCGCCCGCCCCCAGGGTGCGGCTGCTGCCCGCCGTCCTCGCGCCGGAGAGCCTGCCGGGCCCCGGGGAGACCGGCGCGCGCATCCCGCTGGGCATCGACGAGAGCACCCTCTCGCCGGTGCTCGCCGACTTCGACGCCGACCCCCACCTGGTCGTCTTCGGCGACAACGAGAGCGGCAAGTCCAACCTGCTGCGCCTGGTGGCCGAGGGCGTCGTGGCCCGCCACGAGCCCTCACAGGCCCGCCTCGTCGTCATCGACTACCGCCGCTCGCTGCTGGACGCCGCCTACACCGAGCACCGCATCGGGTACGCGGCCTCCTCGACCGCCGCCACCGAGTTCATCGGCGAGATCAGGGAGTCACTGATCAAGCGGCTCCCCCCGGCGAACCTCTCGCCCGAGGAACTGCGGTCGCGCGGCTGGTGGAAGGGGGCGGACATCTACATCGTGGTCGACGACTACGACGTGGTGGCCTCGGGCGCCAACCCGCTCGGCCCGCTGCTCGACCTGCTGCCCCAGGCCCGCGACATCGGCCTGCACCTGGTGCTGGCCCGCGCGATGGGCGGCGCGGGACGGGCGATGTTCGACCCGGTGCTCCAGCGGCTCAAGGACATGGCCACCCCGGCCGTCATGATGTCGGGCCACAAGGACGAGGGCGTGCTGTTCGGGGTGCGCCCGCACGCGCTGCCGCCGGGCCGCGCCTATCTCTCCGACCGGAGGAACGGGGTGCGCCTCATCCAGACCGCGTTCGTCGCCCAGCCCGAGCCCGAGAAGTGAACGGCGATCAACGATGAAGGGTGTTTTTTCGTAACAAAAGATGACTAGCGTCACCCCCTGAACGTGTGTCACGTTCAGGGGATCTCTTGGCACACTCTCCGGAGCCGACGGACATCAGTCCGACCGACCTGAAAAAACGCGAGGAAGACTTCCACGCCGAGAGCGGCGAGCTCGGCAGGGCCTTCACCAAGGCCGTGAACGACCTCGAGGCCCTCGGCAACTTCTGGGGCGACGACGAGGTCGGCCAGGAGTTCGCGGGCACCTCGCACGGCCCGCCCGCCTGACCGGGACCGCGCACCTCCCGTACCCCTTTCCCGCACCTTTGGAAGTCCGGCCCCGGGCCTTCGCCCGGGGCCGGACCCCGTCGTCGGGGCGGTGAACCGGCCGGCGGTCAGCCTCCTAAGGGGTCCTCCAGGAGCGAGTTCAGCAGCGCGCCGGCCTGCTCGGTGGCGTCACCGACGGCCTCGCCCGAGGCCGCCAGGATCGCCTCCGCGAGAGCTTCGGAGCCCAGGCGGAGGGCGCGCGGGTCGATGTGGAGGGCCGCCGGCGCGCCGCCGGCCAGCACCTCCACCGACACTTGGCCGCCGGCCGCCTCGCCGCGCCCCCTGGCCTCGGCCAGGCTCCGGCCGACCTCCTGCATCCGGGTCGTCTGCCCCTCGATCACCGCGAGAAGCCGGTCCGTCTCCGGATCACCGGTCGGTGAGTACGGCCCGCCGGACATGCCGGGCACGCTCCCCCGCCCGCCGCGCATCACTTACAGCTCCCCCAGTCGAGAGCGGAGGAGCCGGAGGGCGTGCCACCGTTGAGGCGCACGCACTTGCCCTGGGCCGGGAGGACGACCGGGCCCGCGTAGTACTCGTAGTTACCGCGGTCGCTCTTGGACGGACCACCCTGCACCTCGAGGGTGACCCAGAGCGGGGAGGCGACGCCCACGTCCATGCTCTTCAGGGTGACCACGCAGGTGTTCTTCGTGACGCTGTTGAAGAGCTGGTAGACGGTCCCGCCCTTGAACGGGGCCTGCCGCTGCACCGAGTAGTTCAGCCCGCAGACCTTCTCCGGGGTGTAGGGGTTGGTGCGCTGTACCGGCGGCGGGGACGACGGTCGCACGGCCGGGGGCGTGGGCGTGGGCGAGGTGGGCCGCACCGTCGGCTTGCTCGTCTGCGAGGGCTTGGCGGGCTGTGAGGGCCTCGCCGTCTGTGAGGGCTTGGGGGGTTGCGAGGGCCTCGCCGTCTGCGAGGGCCTGGCGGACTGCGAGGGCTTGACGGACGGTCTGGCCGGCGTCGGGGTGGGAGTCAGGCCGGGGGTTCCCTGGGGCAGGGTCGGCGTCGGGGTGGGAGTCGGCCCCGGAGTGCCCGGCGGGGCCGGGGTGGGGGTCGGGCTCGGGACCGGGGTCGGCGTCCCGGTCGGAGGCTGCTCCGGCTCGACGGTCAGGGACGGGGTCGGCGTCGGCGTCGGCTGGACCGCCGACGTGGACGACGCCGCGGCGGAGGGCACCCCGGCCGTGGGCGTCGGCACCGCGGGCACGGTCGGAGCCGTGGTGAGCGGCGCCGTCGGCACCGGCACCGGAGGATCGGTGTACGCGCCGATGGTCGGGACCTGGGGCAGGGCGGTGGGGGCGTCGCTGGGCAGCTGCAGCGGCCCCACCTCCGCGACCTGGGGGTCGGGCGTCGTACCCCAGGGCACGGTCACCTTGCCCGCGGGGTCGTCACCGGTGTTCTGCACCGGGTCCTGCCCCTGCGGCTCGTCCCGTGACTGGTCCGCCAGCCCGAGAGACACCTCGGGCATCGCGCCGTCGGCGGAGGCCCGCTCCAGCTCGCTCAGGGCGGTGTACCGCCCGGCGGCCCACAGCCCCAGGCCGGAGAGCAGGACGATCACGCCGACGCAGGCGGCCAGCGCCATCGAGAAGTTGCCCGTCCTCGGACGGTTCCCGGCGGCGTTCGCGGGCGCCGGGGCCGGGGTGGCGGGAGCGGGGGACGCGCCCCGGGGAAGCTGCGGAGCTCCCCAGACCGACGTCGCGGGCTCCGCCTGTCGCGGCACGGCCGCGCCGGGAATGTTCTGGTCAGGCGGGGAGCCGTCCCCGCGCGTGGCCCCCGTGACGTCCGCACCGGGCCGCGCCTCCGCGCCGCCATCCGCTCCGATGTCCGTCCCGGCAGCCGAGACGGTGCCGGAGACGAGACCGGGGAGAGGGAGGAGCGCGGGATCGGCGGCGGCGCCGGGGAGGGGAGCCGGCGCGTCCGGCGCCTCGGGCTCACCGAGCAGGCGCAGCATGGCGGCCTTGGCGTCCGGGCGCTCCTGCGATCGCTTGTCCAGGCAGGCGACGAGGACGGGCCGGAGCTCCGCGGGCAGGCCGGTCAGGTCCGCGGGGCCCTCCAGGACCCTCTCCGGCCGGCCGCCGAAGGGCGGCCGGCCGGTCGCGGCGTAGACGACCGTGGCCGCCCAGGCGAAGAGGTCCGCGGGCCTGCTCGCCTCCGGCGCCGAGGGGGCGGAGGAGGCGGCCTCCTCGCGGATGTGCTCGGGCGCGCGGTAGTCCGGCTCCCGCTCGCCCGTGACGGGGTCGAGCCCGATGTCGAAGACGCGGGGACCGTCCGGGCCGAGCAGGACGGTGTCCGGGGTGAGCGACCCGTGGGCGAGGCCGGACAGGTGGAGGGCGGTCAGCGCGGTGAGCGTGCCGACGGCGAACCGCTCCAGCGCGTCACCCGTGAGCGGCCCGTCCCCGGCCACCGCCTGCCGCAGCGTGGGTCCCTCGACGTGCTCGCGGACCACGTACGGGCGGTCGTCGAACCAGCCGACCTCCAGCAGCCTGGCGGTGTGCGCCCCGGAGGCGCGCTTGGCGGCGTGCAGTTCGTTCGTGATCCGCTCCCGCACCCGGGGGTCGGGGGCCTCCGGCTCTGCGGCCAGGAGGCGGATGACGCGGATGGTGTCGTCGTCGGGAAGATGTCCCAGGTAGACGGCGTGTTCCGGATCCGGGTCGAGCCGGCCGACCAGGATGTGCACGCCGATGCGCTTGGGATCTTCAGGCAGTAATGGGTGCAAATACCCCATTGCATTCCTTCCAGCACAGCTGTCAATAAAGCCGCTTTAAGCTAATCGAGCACCATCCAACCAAATTTGACGCAGTAGATCGTGTTTTTAATACGTTTGTCATGTTTGGTTCTCAGCGGAGCCGGGCCGCCAGCCCCTCCGGCGCCCCATCGGGACGGCGATGCCCGCCACGGTGACCAGGACGCCTGCGGCGAGCGCTCCCAGCGCGACCCAGAGCGAGATCGAGATGGCCCGGGAATCCTCGGGGGGCTGCGGCCGCACCGCGTTCCCCGGCAGCGGGGCCGCCTGGCGCGGCGCGAGCGCCACCTGCTCGGACGGCAGGATCGCCGAGACCGCCAGCAACGGGTTGACCATTCCCGCGCCGGTACCCGCCCCCGCGCCGCCGTTGGCGGTCAGCTCGACGCGCCGCCGTACCCGCACGTTGTCCAGCCCCGGGTGGCGGGCGCGGACCAGCGCGACCACCCCGGCCACGTACGGGGCGGCGAAACTGGTGCCCTCCAGGTTCTCCCGGTAGGCCCGCCCGGCCCAGGTGCTCGTGACGCCCTTGCCGGGGGCCAGGACGGAGACGGGGGTGACGGCGTTGGAGGAGTCGGCCCTCGCCCCGTCGGGTCCGGCGGCCCCGACCGAGAGGACCCCCTCGTAGGCGGCCGGGTAGGCGGGCCCGGGGGTGCCGTCCTCCTTCTGCACGTTGCCGGCCGCGGCCACCACGACCGCGTCCATGGCGAGGGCGTAGTTGACCGCGTTGCGCAGGTCGGCGTGGTCGCGCGCCTCGACCGACACATTGATCACGTCGGCGCCCAGCTCGGCGGCCCGCACGATGGCCAGGGCCAGCCGGCCCACGTCGCCGGTGCCGTCCGAGGTCTGCTTGACGGAGATCAGCTTCGCGTGCGGCGCGACCCCGGTGAAGGGCACCCCCTTGATCTCTGCCGCCGCGATGATGCCCGCCACCGCCGTACCGTGACCGAGGCAGTCGCGGGCCCCGGTGGCGGTCAGGTCGATCGACCGGGTCCTTCTCAGCTGGGGGTGCCTGGTGTCCACCCCGCTGTCGACGACCGCGACGGTCACCCCGGCCCCCTTGGTCAGCTCCCACACCTCGGGAAGGCTGAGCCGCCGCTGGGCCCAGGACTCCCCGATGCTGGTCGTGCCGCGCCCGGGATTGCACCTGACCGGCGCGGCGGCCGTCCCCGTCGTGCCCGCCGTCCTCGTCGTGCCCGCCTTCACCGCCGGGGCGGCCCCCGGCCCCGTCTCTGCCCGCGCCTCCACCCCGGCCACGGCCGGCGGCGCCGCGATCGCCGCCAGCACCAGCACCGTGACGAGCATCCGACCGATCACGAAACGCCCCCAGAACGACCCAGAACGAACGGTCCCCGAGCGAAACGGCCCCCACGCCGAGACGCCTCCGGAACGAGAAGACTCCAGAAACGGGTGAATACCGGGCAGCACCCTACTCAGCTCGATCGCGTGCCGTCACGGCGCGGCGGGATTCTCCCGGCCGGAGGCGCGACCCGGCGGTCATAAGCTTGCGTGGGCGGGCGAGCCGGCCGGGAGTCGGCGGGTCCCGCCCACGTCCCGACGCGAACCGACGCGAACCGATGTGAGACCAGGAGCAGGCTTGAGCCAGTACCCATGGGGCGAGGCGACCGCGACCGGCATCGGGTCGCATCCGGGGGAGGACCACGCGGAGGCGGTCAGGGTCGCCTTCGGCGAGTCGCCCGCGCTGCCGTACCTGCCCGAGCTGCCCGCCCGCGGCGTCGGCGCCGACATGATCGGGCGCACCGCGTCACTCCTGCTGGAGCTGCCCGTCGAGGTGCAGCCGTCGGGCTGGCGGTTCGCCGACAGGCCGGGCCGCGACTTCAAGCGCGCCCGCGACCACCTCGTACGCGACCTCGACGGGCTGGAGGAGGTGGCCCAGGGGTACGAGGGCCCCTTCAAGATCCAGGTGTGCGGGCCGTGGACGCTGGCGGGGGCGATCGAGCTCCGGTACGGCGACAAGACGCTCGCCGATCCGGGCGCGGTGCGCGACCTGGTGGACTCCCTGACCGAGGGGCTCGCCGCGCACGTCGCCGACGTGCGCCGCAGGGTGCCCGGGGCCTCGCAGATCGTGGTCCAGATCGACGAGCCGGGGCTGCCCGGCGTCCTCATGGGCACGGTACCGACCGCCTCGGGCTTCGGGCGGCTCGCCGCCGTCGACCGCCAGATCGTCGCCGACCGGCTCGCGGCGGTGCTCCCCGCGGGGACGTTCACGGTCGTGCACTGCTGCGCCCCCGGCGTGCCCTTCGGGGTGCTGCGCACGGCGGGCGTGGGGGGCGTCTCGCTGGACGCCCACCTCATGAGGAGGCGCGACGAGGACGCGATCGGCGAGACCGTCGAGGCCGGTACCGCCCTGTTCCTCGGGGTCGTGCCGGGAGTGGACGCCAGGCTCCCGGACGTCGACGTGGTCGCCGAGCCCGCCATCGGGCTCTGGAACCGCCTCGGCTTCCCCGCCTCGACCCTGGCGTCGCAGGTCGTGCTCACCCCCGCCTGCGGCCTGGCCGGGGCCTCGCCCGCCTACGCCAGGGCGGCCCTGGCCGCCTGCCGCAAGGCCGCCCGCGTGCTGCAGGACGACCCCGGCGAGTGATCCGTACGGCTCCCGCGCCGCTCGCGACCGCGCCCGGGCGGTGCCGTACGGGAGCGGCGAGGGCTTGTCCAACTCGGGGCAATGGCGGGATCGCGTTGTCGGTGCTCGAAGATACGTTTGTCCTGGGCGACGACGATGGGAGAGACGGGCGATGGGCGCTGAGGTCGAGGGTGTGCCGGTGGCGGCGCTGGAGCGGCACGCGGAGCTGACCGAGCTGGTCGAGGAGGCCAACTGGCGTTACCACGTGCTCGACTCGCCCACCGTGAGCGACGCCCAGTACGACGGGTGGATGCGCGAGCTGCGCGAGCTGGAGGAGGAGAGCCCGGCCCTCCGCACGCCCGACTCGCCCACCCAGAAGATCGGCGCGCCGATCTCCAGCGACTTCACCCCGGTCAAGCACCTGCAGCGGATGGAGAGCCTCGACAACGCCTTCAACGCCGACGACCTCGCCTCCTGGCAGGCGAGGGCCGAGCGGCTGGCCGAGCGCGACCCCGCGCCCTACCTGTGCGAGCTGAAGATCGACGGCCTGGCGATCGCGCTGCTCTACGAGAAGGGCCGCCTGACCAGGGGCGCGACCAGGGGCGACGGCCGCGTCGGCGACGACGTGACGGCCAACGTCCGCACGATCGCCAACATCCCGCACCGCCTGACCGGCGACGACGTGCCCGACGTGGTGGAGGTCAGGGGCGAGGTCTACATTCCCGTCGAGGAGTTCGAGAAGCTCAACGAGCAGCTGGTCGAGGCGGGCAGGGCGCCGTTCGCCAACCCGCGCAACTCCGCCGCGGGCTCCCTGCGGCAGAAGGATCCGCGCGTCACCGCGCAGCGGCCGCTGTACATGATCGTTCACGGGATCGGCAGGTGGGAGGGCGCCACCGCGCCCCGCGCCCAGTCGGAGGTCTACGAGCGGCTGAAGGGGTTCGGCCTGCCGGTCAGCGATCTCTACAAGGTCGTCGACGACCTCGACGGCATCAACGCCTTCATCGAGTTCTACCGCGAGCACCGCCACGACCCGGCCTACGAGATCGACGGCGTCGTGGTCAAGGTCGACCGCATCGAGCTGCAGCACAACCTGGGCTCCACCAGCCGGGCCCCGCGCTGGGCGATCGCCTACAAATACCCGCCGGAGGAGGTCAACACCAAGCTCCGCGACATCCAGGTCGCGGTGGGCCGCACCGGCCGGGTCACCCCGTACGGCGTGATGGAGCCGATCGTCGTGGCGGGCTCGACGGTCGAGCGGGCCACCCTGCACAACGCCTCGGAGGTGGCGCGCAAGGGCGTGCTGATCGGCGACACCGTGGTGCTGCGCAAGGCGGGCGACGTCATTCCCGAGATCGTCGGCCCGGTCGCCGACCTGCGCGACGGCACCGAGCGCGAGTTCGTGATGCCGCGGCGCTGCCCGGAGTGCGACACCGAGCTGGCGTACGAGAAGGAGGGCGACGCCGACCTGCGCTGCCCCAACACCCGGGCGTGCCCCGCCCAGCTCCGCGAGCGCATCTTCTTCGCGGCCGGGCGCAGGGCGTTCGACATCGAGGGGCTGGGTTACGTGGCGGCCACCGCGCTGACCCAGCCGCTGCCGCCGCAGGAGCCGCCGGTCCGCACCGAGGCGGACCTGTTCGACCTGACGATGGAGCAGCTGCTGCCGATCAGGTCGGTGGTCCGCGACCCCGACACCGGCCTGCCGAAGACCGATCCGGAGAGCGGCGAGCGGAAGGTCGTCACCTTCTTCGCCAACCAGAGCGGCGAGCCGAGCAAGAACGCCGAGAAGATGCTGGAGCAGCTGGAGAAGGCCAAGGACCAGCCGGTCTGGCGGGTGCTCGTCGCGCTCTCGATCCGGCACGTCGGCCCCCCGACGGCCCAGGCGATCGCCGGCGAGTTCCGCTCGATCCCCGCGATCGCGAAGGCCTCGGAGGAGGAGCTCGCCGCCGTCGAGGGCGTCGGCCCGCGCGTGGCCGCGGCGATCCACGACTGGTTCACGGTCGACTGGCACCGGGAGATCGTCGACCGCTGGGCGGCCGCCGGGGTCCGGATGGTCGACGACCCCCCGGCCGACCAGCTCCCGCAGACCCTGGCCGGCCTGACCTTCGTGGTGACCGGCACGCTCGCCGGCTTCACCCGCGACGAGGCGGGCGAGGCCCTCGCCGGCCGGGGCGGCAGGGTCTCGGCGTCGGTGTCGAAGAAGACCTCCTTCGTGGTGGTGGGGGAGAACGCCGGTTCCAAGTTCGACAAGGCGGTCAAGCTCGGCGTGCCGATCCTCGACGAGGCCGGCCTGCGGATTCTGCTGGCCGAGGGGCCCGAGGCGGCGTCGAAGGTGACGGTGAGACCCGAGGAGTAAGGACCGTCCCGCCGGTGTCTCGCAGTGCTGTGTCTTAAAAACGTGCGAATTGCTCGTGACGGAACGTGCGCAATCGGTTTCGCGAAGTGGCCCGCAGGCCGTACTCTCCCATAATGAACTAATGGGGGTTTTGTTACTCATGGCCGACCCAACCGACACTCGCGACACCGGACCGCGACCGGGAACGCCCCTGTGGGCCTACCTCGCCGCCGTCATCACGATCGGGTTCATCGCCCTCGTCGTGTCCCTGCTGCGCATAGACGTGGCCGAGGCCGCGGAGCTCGTCCGCAGCCCGCTGTTCTGGATGCTCGCGGCCCTGGTCGTGCTGGGCGAGCTGCGGCCGGTGGTCCTGTCGTCGTCGATGACGGTGGGCGGCACCTACCCGTCGACCATGTTCACCTTCGCCGCGCTGCTCCACTACGGCCTGCCGGTCGCCGTGCTGCTGCAGGCGGTCGCCATGGTCGTCAACGGGGCCGTCACCCGCAAGGCGAGCCATCGGGTGATGTTCAACATCGCGCAGGTGACGCTGGCCTGCACCGCGGCCGGGCTGGTGCTCGGGCTGTTCAGGGACCGGTCCGTCACGGTGGCCTCCTGGGTGCCGGACGGCTCCGACCTGCTGGCGATCGGGCTGGCCGGGCTCACCTACTTCGCGGTCCGGGCCCTGCTGGTCTCCGGCGCGGTGGCGCTGCACGAGCGCAGGTCGATCCACCGGGTGATCAAGACCACGATCGGCCACCAGAGCCTCGTCTACGCCGGGCTGCTCGGCCTGGCCCCGCTCGTCGTGGTGGTGATGAACCACTCGCCGGCCCTGGTGCCGCTGTTCCTGGCGCCGATGGTGGCGGTCTACTTCACCGCCACCATGTCGGTCCGCCGCGACCACCAGGCGATGCACGACGTGCTGACCGGGCTGCCCAACCGCAAGATGCTCGTGCTCAGCACGGAGGAGGCGCTCGCCGAGGCGCGGGACGGTGAGAGGGTCGGCCTGTTCCTGCTCGACCTCGACCGGTTCAAGGAGATCAACGACACCCTCGGGCACCCGGTCGGCGACCGGCTCCTGCAACTGGTCGCGCACCGGCTCACCCACAGCGTCCGTCCCGGCGACGTGGTGGCCAGGCTCGGCGGCGACGAGTTCGCCGTCCTGCTGCCCTCGGTCAGGGACGCCGCGGCGGCCAGGGAGGTGGCGGCGCGCCTGCGGGTGGCGATCACCGAGCCGGTCCGGCTGGAGGGCATGAGCTTCGATCTGGACGCCTCGTTCGGCATCGCGATCTACCCCGACCACGCGCCCGACTTCGAGATGCTCCTGCAGCGCTCGGACGTGGCGATGTATCTCGCGAAGGAGGGCAGGACCGGGGTCGAGATCTACGCCGCCGACAAGGACCGGAACAGTCCCGAGCGGATCAACCTCCTCGGCGACCTGCGCAGGGCCATCGACCGCTCCGAGCTGCGGCTGCACTACCAGCCCAAGCTCGACCTGGCCGGCGGGCAGGTGCGGGGGGTGGAGGCGCTGCTGCGGTGGCGCCACCCGGAGCGGGGAATGATCTCCCCCGGCGAGTTCGTGCCGATGGCCGAGCAGTCGTACCTGATGCGCCACCTCACCGGATACGTCATCGACGCCGCGCTGGAGCAGGCCGCCCACTGGTGGCACACCGGCCTGCACGAACAGATCTCCGTCAACGTCTCGGCCCGCGACCTTCTCGACTGCGCCCTCTCCGACCAGCTGGGAGAGGGACTGGCGCGCTACCGGCTGCCGCCCAAGGCGATCCAGCTGGAGGTCACCGAGCGCATCCTGATGACCGACCAGGCCTACACCGACGGCGCCGTCCGGGCCCTGACCGCGCTGGGGGTGCCGCTCGCGCTGGACGACTTCGGCACCGGCTACTCCTCGCTGGTCCGCCTGCAGCGCCTTCCGGTCGCCGAGGTCAAGATCGACTCCTCGTTCGTCCGTCGCATGGGCGAGTCCAAGGACGACGAGCGGATCGTCCGCTCCATCGTCGACCTGGTCCGCTCCCTCGGCCTGCGCTCGGTCGCCGAGGGCGTCGAGTCGGCGGAGGTGGCCGAACGGCTGGCCGACATGGGCTGCGACCTCGGCCAGGGCTGGCTGTTCGCCGAGCCCATGTCCGCCGCCGACGCGACCGTGTGGCTGCGCAAACACCGGGCCCTCACCACGCACGACCTGGGCTTCCTGCGCCGCACCGAGATCCTCGACCCCCAGCGGGCTTAGCCCTGCCCCGGGTTCCGGGCGCCCGGCGTCGGAGACGTCCACGTCCTCGGACGGCCCGCGCGGGTAGCCGAGGGATTGATCCGCCCGCGACCGTCGCGGTCCTTGTCGGCGGCATGGATCGCGGCGCCGGCTAGTTCCATGCCCGGATGAGATCGTCGGGGCCGTACGTGGCGGTGAGGCCGGAGCAGGAGACCCCGCCGCGCGATACCGCGACGAGCGGGACCAGCTCGTCCGTCAGGGCCGCCCTGTGTCTGGCCAGCGCGGCGAGGTCGCGGTCGTCGAACGAGGCGTTCTCCAGCCACTTGATCGACCCCAGGAAGCACAGCCGCCGGGCGATCGGCCCCCTGTCCGCGCCCACGATGTCGATCTCCACGTCGTTGCTCCTGGTCCAGTAGGAGCCGATCGCGGGCGCCGCCGGCAACCTGTCGTCGGGGAGCAGCCGGGCCAGCGATTCGCGGACGAGGGGTTCCACGGCCCGGCCCCGCCAGGTGCTCCATTGCGCGGCGACCCGCCGCATGGTCAGGTCACCCCTGCGGCGCTCGATCTCGGGCATGTGCGGCCGGATGAAGTGGAGCCAGAAACGCAGGTAGGCGTCGGTCACGCGGTATCGGCGTTCCTTGGAGGGGCGGGTGGACAGCGGCAGCTCACCGGTCACGATCCCTTTGGAGGTCAGAAGCTCGGCCGCCCTGGAAAGGGTGCTGTGCGAGATCCCGCCCGCGCTTCTGGCGATGTTGGTGAACGTGCGCTCGCCGCTGCCGATGGCCCGTAGCACCTCGCTCGCCTGGACGCCGGAGGGGAACTCGGCCGCGAGGGAGCGTTCGGCGGACACCAGGAGGGCCGAGACCGGGTTCGTCAGCGCGGCGTGCAGGTATTCCCAGAGTGACGCCCCGCGAGACCACTCCCCGCAGACGAGCGGGAGCCCGCCGGTGACGAGGGCCGCGTCGAACGCGTCGGCGGCCGTGAGGCGGAGCATCCGCTGGATCTCATGAGGGTTGAGCGGTCCGACGATCATTTCGGTACCGCGCTGGTGGAAGGGTCGCTCGTAGCTGTTCAGCGCCTCCATCATGGACAGGTCGGATCCGATGAGGATCAGCAGAACGGGCTTGCGGCTGAGGAACCGGTCCCAGGCGCGCTGGAGCAGTCCCTCGAAGGCGTCGACGCGGTCCATGAGATAGGGGACCTCGTCGATCACGACGATGGACGGGCTGTCATCGGGAAGCGCGTCCGCCAGCAGCTGCAGCGCGCCGTTCCAGGTGCCGGGCGCCGCCTCGGAGAACGCGTCCCGGCCCGGCAGGTCCGACGTCGCGACATCGGCCGTGAACTGGTGGAGCTCGCTCCGGGCGTCCGCCCGCGCCGAGGTGTAGAAGAGCGACGGCAGGCCGCTGCGGCCGATGAACTCCTCGGCCAGGGCCGATTTGCCGATTCGCCTGCGTCCCCGGATCAGCACGCACTGCCCGGGACGTCCGGTCGTCGCCTCCGCCCGGACGCGGTCGAGCAGGGAACCGAGGGCCGTCAGCTCGTGCTCCCTGCCGATGAACTCGCCCACGCGCGCTCCAATACTTCCACTGGCGATACTACTGCTGGAGATACTATCGCCAGCGATAGTATCTCCAGTGCACATAGGAGCGTACTTCTAAGAAGTACGCTCCTATGTGCCCGGCGGTCGCAGTGAAGTCCTCGATCTCCTTCAGGCTCCGGGGTCGGGAAGGTCCGGAGCCGCTTCCTCCGGGTCCGGAGGGCCGGGGGCGATCCGATCGCCGGGAGTGAGAGATCTTCGCTTGGTTGCGGCAGTGTTAATGAGTCGGGACCCTCAGGTCGCGAGCCATAGGATGACAGTGTCCAATTGCCATTCCACGAAACGGGTTCAACGACTCATGTCCGCCATAACCCGCGACGAGGTCGCTCACCTCGCCCGGCTGTCCCGGCTGGCGCTGGCCGACGAGGAGCTCGACCACTTCGCCGCCCAGCTCGATGTGATCATCGGTGCGGTCGCCCGCGTCGCCGAGGTGGCGGCCGACGACATCCCGCCGTCCTCGCACGCGCTCCCGCTCACCAACGTCTACCGCCCCGACGAGGTACGGCCCAGTCTGACGCCGGAGGAGGCGCTGTCGGGCGCCCCCGCGGTCGAGGACGGCCGCTTCCGCGTCCCGCGCATCCTCGGGGAGGAAGCATGAGCCTCATCCGCAAGTCCGCCGCCGACCTGGGCGCGCTGATCGCGAGCGGCGCGGTCTCCGCCGTCGAGGTCGCCCAGGCCCATCTCGACCGGATGGCCGCCGTCGAGCCCAAGGTCAACGCCTTCCTGCACGTCGACGCCGAGACGACCCTGGAGCAGGCGCGCGCCGTCGACGCCCGCAGGGCCGCCGGCGAACAGCTCGGCCCGCTGGCCGGGGTGCCGATCGCGCACAAGGACGTCTTCACCACCAGGGACATGCCGACCACGGCCGGATCGAAGATCCTCGAAGGGTGGAAGCCGCCGTACGACGCGACCGTGACCCGCCGCCTGCGCGAGTCCGGGCTGGTGATCCTCGGCAAGACCAACCTCGACGAGTTCGCGATGGGCTCCTCCACCGAGAACTCGGCGTACGGCCCCACCCACAACCCGTGGGACCTGTCGCGCATCCCCGGCGGCTCCTCCGGCGGCTCCTCGGCCGCGGTCGCCGCGTACGAGGCCCCGCTGTCCACCGGCACCGACACCGGCGGCTCGATCCGCCAGCCCGCCGCGGTCACCGGCATCGTGGGCATGAAGCCGACCTACGGCGGCTCGTCCCGCTACGGCCTGATCGCCTTCGCCAGCTCGCTCGACACCCCCGGGCCCTTCGCCCGCAACGTGCTCGACGCGGCGCTGCTGCACGAGGCGTTCTCCGGGCACGACGTCATGGACTCCACCTCCGTCGACGCCCCGGTGCCCTCGGTCGTCGAGGCGGCCCGCAACGGCGACGTGGCGGGGCTGCGCATCGGCGTGGTCAAGGAGTTCGGCGGCGACGGCTACCAGGCGGGCGTGCTCGCGCGCTTCAACGAGACCGTGGAACTGCTGGAGTCGCTGGGCGCGAAGGTCTTCGAGGTCTCCTGCCCGTCGTTCACCACCGCCCTCCCGGCGTACTACCTCATCGCCCCCTCGGAGTGCTCCTCCAACCTGGCCCGCTTCGACGCCATGCGCTACGGCCTGCGCGTCGGCGACGACGGCACCCGCAGCGCCGAGGAGGTCATGGCGCTGACCCGGGCGCAGGGCTTCGGCCCCGAGGTCAAGCGCCGCATCATCCTGGGCACGTACGCGCTGTCCAGCGGTTACTACGACGCCTACTACGGGCAGGCGCAGAAGGTCCGCACGCTCATCGCGCGCGACTTCGAGGCCGCCTTCCAGCAGGTGGACGTGCTCATCTCGCCGACGACGCCCACCACGGCGTTCCCGATCGGCGAGCGCGCCGACGACCCCATGGCGATGTACCTGGCCGACCTGTGCACCATCCCGAGCAACCTGGCGGGCAACGCGGCCATCTCCGTGCCGTGCGGCCTGGCCGACGAGGACGGCCTGCCGGTCGGTCTGCAGATCATGGCCCCGGTGCTCGGCGACGACCGCTGCTACCGGGTCGGCGCCGCGGTCGAGAAGGCCCTCGAGAGCCGGTGGGGCGGCGCTCTGCTGTCTCAAGCCCCGGAGCTGTAGGGCTTTTCCGGGATCGTGGGGCGAGGGCGAGGGGGCGACAGGTGACAGGGAGTACGGCGGCATGATCACTCGGATCGAGATCGACGGGTTCAAGTCCTTCTTGAGCTTCGATCTCGATGTGCCGCCCTTCCTCGCGCTGGTCGGCCCCAACGCGAGCGGCAAGTCGAACCTCTTCGACGCCGTGGGGTTCGTGGCGGCCGAGATCGAAGGTTCCGGCGGGCTGCTCGGGGCGGCCCGCGGGCTGCCGGGCGAGCAGTTCCACCGGGTCGCCCACGGCTCGGCGGTGCCGGGGTTCGTCGTCTCGGTGGAGGCGCTCGTCACCCCGGAGCCCGGCTCCGTGGTGCCGATCAGGTTCGACGTGGGCGCGGAGATGGTGCTGAAGATCCCCAGATCCAGCGGTGCCGTCGTCAGCCACGCGGTCCAGCGGATCCCCGAGGAGCTGCTGGAGCTCATGGTCGAGGACCCCGACCCGGAGGGCACGCCCCGCCGCACGGTCCAGTCGTGGCGCCGCTACTCGCCGTCGCCGGCGGCGATGCGCCGCCGCTGTCCCTCGGCGAACCGGGGGCCGCTCGTGGCCGACGGTTCGAACCTGGCCGCGGTGCTCGGGCGGATGGCGGGTACGGAGGCGCTGGCCGACCTCGCGGCCGACCTCGCGGGGGTGGTCCCCGACGTCGTCGGACTGGTGCCGCGCGTCGAGCGCGGCGAGTGCTCCTTCGACCTGCTCGTCGACGGCCAGGGGACGGTCCCGGCGGCGCTGCTGTCCGACGGCACCCTGCGGATCCTCGGCCTGCTCGCCGCCCTGCACGACCCCGACCATCCGGGCACGCTGCTGGTGGAGGAGATCGAGAACGGCGTCCATCCGGCCCGTCTCGGCGAGTTGCTCCGGCGGGTGCGCCGCCGGATCACCGCGCCGGGGGGTCCCGAGCCGCTGCGGCAGCTCATCCTCACCAGCCAGTCCCCGATCGTCGTCGCGGAGGTCTACCGGACCGAGCCGGACGCGCTGACGTTCCTCGACACCGCGGTCCGCGTCGATCCCGACAACGACCGGGTGTCGAGGGTGACCGTGGCCAAGCCGATCCAGCCGGACGGCGAGCCGGGCACGTTCGTCTCGCCCCGGCAGGTCCGCAAATACCTGGGCGCGGCGGCATGAGCAGCCGCCCGCTGGTTCCGGGACTCATCGCGGAGGGGGAGGCCGACGAGGGCTTCCTCGGCATCGTGATCTCCAGGCAGCTGCGCGAGCTCACCTGGATGTCGCCGTACGCCGTCGACGTCGAGGCGACGGAGGTCGTCTCCTGCGACCGGGAGCACATGGTCACCGCGCTGCAGGAGCTCGCGGCCGACTGCCACCTGCTCTTCACGCACGACGACGAGCGGGAGCGCCGCCGCAGGGACGGCGTCCGCTACCACTCGCACTACCTGGTGCCGGTGATCGGGCTGGGAGAGACGGAGGGCTGGCTGCTCGCCGACCCCGCCGCGTGGGCGAGACTGGAGGGCAGCGACCTCAGCAGGCTGCCCGCGCGGCCCCGCGACGTCGAGCGGATCTCCGACCCCGCCGGGGTGCTGGCCACGACCGTCCCCCGGCGCGGCAAGCCGGCCCGCGACTACTTCGAGTACATAGGACGCAACATCGATCTCGCCGTTCTGGCCCAGGTGCCCGCCTACGCGAACTGGGTGGCCGAGACGAGGAACGCGTTGAAGGGACTCGGTTATCTATGACGTTTTCTATGACGTTTTCTATGGAGCAGGAAGTGGTGAACGACAATGAGCGCTGAGACGTTGATGCCGTACGACGAGGCGCTGGAGCGCTTCGAGCCGGTGCTGGGCCTGGAGACGCACGTCGAGCTGGGCACGGCGTCGAAGATGTTCTGCGGCTGCCCGACCACGTTCGGCGCCCCGCCGAACACGCACGTCTGCCCGGTCTGCCTGGCGCTGCCCGGCTCGCTGCCGACGGCCAACGCCGCCGCGATCGAGGCGACCATCCGCATCGGCCTGGCGCTCAACTGCTCCATCGCCGAGTGGTGCCGCTTCGCCCGGAAGAACTACTTCTATCCGGACATGCCGAAGAACTACCAGATCAGCCAGTACGACGAGCCGCTCTGCTTCGACGGCTACCTCGACGTCGAGGTCGACGGCAAGACCGTCAGGATCGAGATCGAGCGCGTCCACCTGGAGGAGGACACCGGCAAGTCCACCCACGTGGGCGGCGCGACCGGCCGCATCCACGGCGCCGACTACTCGATCGTCGACTACAACCGGGCGGGCATCCCGCTGGTGGAGATCGTCACCAAGCCGATCCCGGGGACCGACAGGCTCGCCCCCGAGGTCGCCCGCGCGTACGGCATCGAGCTGCGCGAGCTGGTGCGCGGCCTCGGCGTCTCGGACGTGCGCATGGAGGAGGGCTCCATGCGCTTCGACGTGAACGTCTCCCTCATGCCGCGCGGCTCCTCGGAGTGGGGCACCCGCACCGAGACCAAGAACGTCAACTCGCTGCGCAGCGTCGAGCGCTCGGTGCGGGGTGAGATCGAGCGCCAGGCGGCGATCCTGGCCGGCGGCGGCCGGATCATCCAGGAGACCCGCCACTTCCACGAGAACACCGGCACCACCACCTCGGGACGGTCCAAGGAGGAGGCGCAGGACTACCGCTACTTCCCCGAGCCCGACCTGGTGCCGATCGCCCCCGACCCGGCGTGGGTCGCCGAGCTCAAGGCCACCCTGCCCGAGCTGCCGGGCGCGCGGCGCAAGCGGCTCCAGCAGGAGTGGGGCGTGTCCGACCTGGACATGGCGGCCATGCACAACGCCGACGCCATCTCCCTGGTCGAGGCGACGGTCGCCGCGGGCGCCCCGCCCGCGGACGCCCGCAAGTGGTGGATGGGCGAGCTGGCCCGCCGCGCCAACGAGGCCGGTCTCCCGCTGAGCGCGCTGAGCATCACCCCCGACCAGATCGCCAGGGTGTGCGCGATGGTCGCCGGGGGAGCGCTGAACGACAAGCTGGCCCGCCAGGTGCTGGAGGGCGTGCTGAACGGCGAGGGCTCCCCCGACGAGGTGGTGGCCGCCCGCGGCCTGCAGATCGTCAACGACGAGGGCGAGCTGATGGAGATCATCGACCAGGTCCTGGCGGGCAACGCCGACGCGGCCGACAAGGTCCGCAACGGCAAGGTCGCCGCCGTCGGCGCCCTGGTGGGCGGCGTCATGAAGGCCAGCAGGGGCAAGGCCGACGCGGGCCGCGCCCGCGAGCTCATCCTGGAGCGTCTCGGCGTCTCCGGGTAGTTCGGCCCGAGGTGTCCCGGGAGCCCGAGCGAAAGGTCTCCCGGGAGCTCGCGCCTCGCGCGAAGGGCTTCCCGCGCGTCCGTGTGAAGGGTCTGCCGGGACCAGGCAGTGTGATCAGGAGCTTTCTCCGAACCGAGTACGTGCGTCGGTGAGCGCCTCCGCCCGGATCTCGGCCGGTGTTTTGCCGAACACGCCTCTCAGGTCCGCACCCATCAGGTTCGCGCCGGTCAGATTCGCATCGGTCAGTTCCGTGCCGCTGAGGTTCGCACCGCGCAGGTCCGCGCCGCGCAGGTCCGCGCCACTCAAGTCCGCACGCTCCAGATAAGCGTTGGTCAGGCTTGAACCGTTCAGTTTCGTGCCGATCAGGATCGCATGGAACATGTCCGTGCGGTTCAGGTCCGCGTTGCGCAGGTCCGTGCCGCTGAGGTTCGCGCCGCTCAGGATCGCGCGGCTCAGGTTCGTGCCGGTGAGGTTCGCGCCGCTCAGGAACGCGCCGCGCAGATTCCCGCCGCTCAGATCGGAGCCGCCGAGGAACCTGTCGATGAGATCCGCGTGCGGGAATCGGGCTTTGGAGAAATCGGCGCGGTCGTGGCCGGCCGACGTGGCGCTCAGGGGTGATGGGGTGGTGAGGGCCGGGGCGATGGTGAGGGCGGCGAGGACGTCGGCCGGTGGTCGTACGGGTTCGATGACAACGGTTTCCTTCCACTCGGGGTCGCAGGGTTTGGGCCGAGGTTTGGAAACGCACAGGTCGTGGTTGCGCACGAACGCGGCGAGCACGTTTCTGACGGTGGGGCGGTCGCGGGGAGAGTCGGCGGCGAGGCGCTGGAGGGCGTAGATGGCTCCGAGCCGGACGTCTACGGCGGGTGAGGCGAGTTGCTCGACGGCTTTGGTGTAGCGGTCGGTGATCTGTGCTTCCTGGTTGGCTCCGAGGGCACGGGCGGTGTAGTCCAGGGTGCCCGCGGTGTAGTCGAGAGTGCGGGCGGTGAAGAGGATGCCGCGGATGACGGCGGATGAGGTGATCACGGCGGTGATCGCCTGGAAGGGGCGTTGCCGGTAGGCGTCCCACAGTTCCTGGCGTTCTTTGGCGGAAAGGGTTTCGAGTTCGGCCCGGTCGGGCCGGTCGACGGGCGGGTGGCGGCGAAGGAAGCGGCTGAGCGGCGACACGGCCTTCGGCCGGCGCTCCGCGGTGGTCGGTGCGGTGACGGGGGCGTCCTTGGCGGGGCGCGTGGAGCGGCGGGACAAGTGGGTGAACGTGCGAGTGACTCGGTGCGCTGGGCGGGGGGGCGGCCATGATTCAACGGTAGGGATCGGAGGATCGCACGGTCAGCGGAATGGGCGTGTGCCTGAGCCGGTACGGCCGGCGTATGAGCGTGTGGAGGCCTGGGTCCCTGGTGGCATGGTCTTCGCGGGAATCTAGGAACGATCACTTGTGGGCCGCTCGTGCCCTGCTCATGACGCGCGGGATCGGGCTTCGTGGCCACCGGAAGGCAGGCGGACGGTGAGGCTCGGGCCGCCTGGTGAGTGTGCCGTGGTGCGGGACGGTACGTGCCGGCGGCCGGAGCGCGTCCGCCTCCCGTACGGTCAGCGCGCGGCCGGCCTATCGCCGGGGCGGCGATAGGCGCCGTGCCACCAGATCTTGCCGAGCTCGCGTGCGAAGGCCGCGTCGCCACTTCCGTCGTCCACGCTGATGTGCCGGGCGATCGCCTGCGCGCCCCCCCAGACGATCACCCGGCTCGCCGCCACGGCGTCCAGGTCGGCGGGCGTCGAGCCCGATGCCTGCTCGTCGACGAGTGTCTTGTGAACGGCCTCGTCGAACTCCTCGAGATCGGCGGTGTAGAAATCGCGCACGGTCGGGTCGTAGGAGGCCAGCTCTCTCAGCGCGGACAGTATCGCGAAATTATCCCGGTGTATCGCGATGACCTCGGCGAAGAATTCGGCGTATCTGGCCGCGCCGTCCTCTCCCGCGCTGGGGTCCCATTTCTGCGCCATTCCCACCAGGCCGCTTCTCAGGGTGTCGGAAAGCCGGATGAGCAGCTGGGACTTGTCCTTGAAATGCGCGTAGAAGGTGGCGCGCGACAGGCCCGCCTCCTCGATGATCTGTCGCACGCTGATTTCCGTGAAGACCTCTCCCCTTTTGAGGAGCCGTTCGACCGCGGCCAGTAGTTGCGCTTCGGCGGGAGCCGGTCGCTCGGCACCGTCCTTGCGCTTACGAGTCACAGAGGTCATGACCACATACTAGGGGCGGGTCACCAGGGCGGGCGCGGGTCATGGCCCGGCGGGCCCCACGGCCTGCGGGGTCGCCTCGGCGCCCGCACCGGCCGGTCGCGGGGGACGGGCCTACCCGGCCGAGGACGACCGCGTGGCGACGTCCACAAGGATGTCGGCGAATTCCCCGGGGTTCGAGTGGAACGGCGCGTGATGTCCCGGGCAGCGGTAGACGGTTTCGGCGCGCGCCGCCATTTGCTCCGCGATACTTCCGGTGAGAGAGACATCTTTTTGCGGAATGACATAGCTGTTCGGCGTCGTGCGCCATCCGGCCCGTGTCACCACCTCGAAGTCGGCGCGAACGGTCTGCGGAACCAGACGGGAAATCGCCTCGGCGGTCTCCGGGTTCGTCGCGTCGCCGTCGTAGAAGGCGGCGGGCAGGTTGAGATCGGGATTCTCCGCGGGCCGCAGGCCGGCCAGGGACTCCGGAACGGGAACCCCGTGTGTCTGGAACATGCCTTCCCCGACGTCCAGCATGTAAGCGGCCACGTAGACGATGTGCGCGACGTTGGCCGCCCCGGCGACGGCCTCGGTGGCCGGCACCCCGCCGTACGAATGAGCCACGACGATCACCGGCCCGGTGATGTCGTCAAGCGCCTTTCGAATGACCTCGGCATCGTCGTACATGCCGGGGAGCGGTTCGGCGGCGGACTCGTCCTGAACGGCGCTGGGCAGACTCACCGCGCGGCTCGTCCAGCCCTTCTCATCCAGTACGCCCTGCAGCCTCTCCCAGCTCCACGGTCCGTGATGGCCTCCGTGCACGAGAAGGAACGTGGCGCGGTTCGCGATTTCCTGCAAGAGATCTCCTTGTTCGTGGCCCGTGCCGGAGAGAACGTGGCCGCCCCGCGCGCCCGGCGGTACGGCGTGGGGGAGCGAACGCCACGGCGGGCCGCGGCCGCTGCATCCCGGTGGCGCGATCGCCCGCGCCGGAGACGGCCTCGGCCGGCGATGTCGTACACGCAGACCATACACCATGTCTAGACGCCTTGTATGGATGGTTTCGCGGCACCCGCCCTGAAGGGAAAGGCCTGTTGGGGAGGTATGTCGTCCCCGCTCCGGCGCGGATCGCCGCCCGCGCCGGCGGTCGTCCGCCGGCGTCGCCCGTGTCCGGGACGACCGTGGCCGCGACCGCCGGCGCGTCCGGGCCCGTCCGGGATCGGGCCCGGGGGGTCGTGCTGGTCGCGTCACGGGCTCGCCGGGGAATCCGGACGCCTCCGGCCGGGTGGCGGAGGCCGGAAGTCCTTATCGGTCGCATGGATTCCGGTCATCGGAGCGGCCTTTTCTATGTGGTAATTCCTATTTCTAGACATGAATAGGTATTGACGGAATTCTTGGTGCCTTGCACAGTAATCACTGCAGTCCCGGCTTTCACTCCGACATGACCTGACCTCACGATCGGAAGAGCGTCCAATGAAAAGGTTTCTGGCATTCGCCGCCGTGACGTTGACGGCCGCCGCGGGAATGGCCGTCGCGGCCGTCCCCGCTCAGGCGACTCCGGTGAAGGGCGCTTCCGCCCTGTCGGCGGTCTCCGCCGTGGACGCGGCGATCATCGCCGACGGGGTGCGCCTGCGGTCGAGTGCCGGAGGGTCGACGGTCATCGGCTACCTCTACTACGGCGATTACGGGCAGCTTCTCAGCTCGTCGGGCGGTTGGTGCAGGTTCCGGCTGGGCGGCAGGTCGGCCTCGGGGCTGCCCTCCGGCACCACGGGATGGGTTTCGTGCAGCTATCTGGCCACGGAGGACGGCTGGAAATTCAACGGCCCGGCCGTCGACACCCTGCAGGAATAGCCTCCTTCCCGGGATGAGCCCGGCCGCCCGGCTCCCCACGGCCGGGCGGCCGTTCCGCGTCGTGGGGTCCCGGCGTCGCAACGCCTGTCCCGAGGTTCCGGCGTCGCATCACCCGTCCCGAGGTCCCGGTGTCGTGTTCCGCGTCGCGAGGCTCCGGCCTCACGTCACCCGTCCAGGAGCTTGAGGCCGATGACGCCGATCAGGATGAGCGCCAGGCAGGCCAGCCGGGCGGGTGCCGCGCTCTCGCCCAGGGCGGCGATGCCCACGGCGGCGACCCCGAGCGTGCCGAGCCCGACCCAGACCGCGTACGCGGTGCCCATGGTCAGGGTCCTGAGCGCGAAGGTGAGCATGACGAAGCTCAGGACCGCGGCCGTCACCCCGACGAACGCCGGCCAGAACCGGGTGAACCCATCCGAACGTTCGAGCGCGGTGGCCCAGACGATCTCCAGTGCGGCCGCCACGAGAAGCAGGATCCAGGCCATGGCGGTCAGGCCGTGGCGCCCGCGTCGACGGTGACGGTGGCGCCGGTGATGTTCCCGCCGCCCTCTCCCGCCAGATGCGCGACGGTGGCGGCGATGTCGGCCGGGCTGCAGTAACGGTTCAGGGCGGTGAAGCGCCGCTCCTCCTCCGCTCCGGGGCCGTCGGCAGGGTTCATCTCGGTATCGGTCGAACCGGGCTGGACGAGGTTGGCCGTGATGCCCCGCGGGCCCAGATCCCTGGCGAGCCCCTTGGTCAGGCCGATCAGCGCGGACTTGCTCATCGCGTAGAGCGTCCATCCCGGGTACGGCACGCGCTCGGCGAGGCTGCTGCCGACGCAGATGATCCGGCCGCCCCCGCCCATGTGCCGGGCGGCCGCCTGGGCCAGCACGAACGAGGCGCGGGAATGGATCGCGAGGACGCTGTCGACCTCGGCGAGCGTCACCTCCTCCAGCGGCCCGAACGAGGCGATCCCGGCGTTGCTCACCAGGATGTCGATCCGCCCGAACTCGGAGACCGTCCGCTCGACCGCGGCGACCAGCGCGCCGGCGTCGGCGGCCTCCGCCTCCACGGCCAGCCCGCGGGCGCCGGCGGTCTCGATCTCCTTGACGACCGCCGCCGCCCGGTCCGCCGAGCGCGCGTACGTGATCACCACGTCGGCGCCCTCGGCGGCCAGGCGCACGGCGACGGCGGCGCCGATCCCACGACTTCCCCCGGTGACCAGCGCGACCCTGCGTGTCATGGTGTGCTCCTTAAGCGGAATCAGTTCCGCTTAACCATAAAGCGGAACTGATTCCGTTTACAAGTCTCCAGTAGCCTGTGATCGTGGACGTCGTCATGAACCCGCGCCGGGAGCGGGTCGACGCGGCGCGCAACCGGATGAAGATCCTCGCCGCCGCCGCCGGCATCGTCGCCGCTCACGGCGTCGAGGGGCTCGCGATGGCGGAGGTGGCCGCCGCCGCGGGGGTCGGCGTCGGCACGCTGTACCGCCGGTTCGGCGACCGCTCGGGGCTGGCGTACGCGCTCATCGACGAGCGGGAACGCGAGTTCCAGGAGGCCTTCATCGAGGGGCCGCCGCCCCTGGGGCCCGGTGCCGACGCGCCCGCCCGCATCCGCGGCTTCCTGCACGCCCTGGCCGACAGGACCGTGGAACAGCTGGACCTGCTGGTGATGGCCGAGACGGCGACACCGTTCGCCCGCTTCGGCGGCGCCTACGAGGCCTACCACGCCCACCTGTCGATGCTCGTCACCCAGGCCAGACCCGGCGCCGACGCCTACGTCCTCGCCGACGCCCTTCTCGCTCCGCTGGCCGCGCCACTGCTCGCCCACCGCCTGCGCGAGCGCGGGGTGACGGTCGAGCGCGTCAAGGCGGGGCTGGACGACCTGCTGGCCGTGTTCACCCGCTGAGCGGTCCAGAGGCTCGCCGGCGTACGCCCGCGCGAGGAACACGCAACGGACGTCCGGTTCCGGGCCCGAGCTCCATCGGCTCGGTACGGCTCCGGGTTCGGACAGGTCCCGGTCTCGTGCACCTGGTCCGGCGGCGGGGGCCGACGAGCGCATCGCCGCCCCAGCCGGTGAGGCCGGCCTCGGTCACGGCGCTCTTGAGCCGCTTGTCCTCGGCCTGCCACCACCCGGACGGCGACCTGGTGAGCGCCGTCCGGGTGCGGCCGGTTCCGGTCAGGCGCCGCGACGGCGGGCGGCCGCCTTCCTGATGAGGGGCGTGCACAGCGCCAGCAGCGAGACGACCAGCAGCGTCGCCGCGATCGGGCTCTTGACCAGCACCGTCACGTCGCCCGCGCCGATGGCCAGGGCCCGGCGGAGCTGGATCTCGGCCATCGGGCCCAGGATCAGGCCGATCACCGCCGGGGCCACCGGCAGGCCGAAGCGGCGCATCGCGAAACCGAGCAGGCCCAGGATGTAGAGGATGACCAGCTCCACCCAGGAGGAGTTCAGCGCGTAGACGCCGAGCGCCGCGAACAGCACGATCCCCGAGTAGAGGTAGGGCCGGGGGATCCGCAGCACCCGGGCCCAGAGCGGGGCCAGCGGCAGGTTGAGCACCAGCAGCATGGCGTTGCCCACGAACAACGAGGCGATCATGCCCCAGACCAGCGCCGGGTTGTGGTCGAACAGCTGCGGGCCCGGCTGCAGCCCGTACTGCTGGAAGGCCGCCAGCAGGATCGCGGCCGTCGCCGAGGTGGGCAGGCCCAGTGTGAGCAGCGGGACGAGCGTGCCCGCCGCCGAGGCGTTGTTGGCGGCCTCGGGACCGGCGACCCCCTCGATGGCGCCCTTGCCGTACTCCTCGCGGGCGATCCCGCGCGCCAGGCGCTTCTCGATCGAGTACGACAGGAACGTGGGGATCTCCGCTCCGCCGCCGGGCAGGGCGCCGAAGGGGAAGCCGAGCGCGGTGCCGCGCAGCCACGGCCGCCAGGAACGCGACCAGTCGGAGCGGCCGAGGAACGCCCGGCCGACCGGGACCACCTCGGGCCGGCCGTGCCGCAGCCGCGAGGCGACGTAGAGCACCTCGCCCAGGGCGAACAGCCCGACCGCGACGATCACCACGTCGATGCCGTCGAGCAGCTGCGGGATGCCCAGGGTCAGCCTGGCCTGCCCGGTCTGCTGGTCGATGCCGACGAGCCCGATGACCAGGCCGAGACCCAGCGAGGCCAGCCCTCGCACGACGGAGCGGGACAGCACCGACGACACCGCGGTGAAGGCCAGGACGGCCAGCGCGAAGTAGTCCTCGGGACCGAAGGAGATCGCGAAGTCCACCACCAGTGGCGCCGCGACGACCAGCAGCCCGGTGGCGATGGTGCCCGCGACGAACGAGCCGATCGCGGCCGTCGCCAGCGCCTGGGCCGCCCGGCCGCGTTTGGCCATCTTGTTGCCCTCGAGCGCGGTGATCATCGAGGAGCTCTCGCCGGGCGTGTTGAGCAGGATCGAGGTGGTCGACCCGCCGTACATGCCGCCGTAGTAGATGCCCGCGAACATGATGAACGCGCTCGCCGGGGGGACGGTGAACGTGATCGGCAGCAGCAGCGCCACGGTCATGGCCGGGCCGATGCCGGGCAGCACGCCCACCAGCGTGCCCAGCGTGACGCCCACCAGCGCGTAGAGCAGGTTGACCGGGGTGAGGGCGGTCGCGAAGCCGTCCATCAACAGCTGGAAGGACTCCATTCAGATCACCCCGGACAGCAGCCCGGCCGGCAGCGTCACGCCGAGGCCCCTGACGAACACCAGATAGGTGAGAGTGGACAGCACGATCGCGATGACGCCCGCGCGCAGCCGGTGGGCCGCCCCGAGCGTCACGGACAGGCCGAAGAAGAGCAGCGCGCCCGCGATGACCCAGCCGAGCAGGTCGAGCATCCCGGCGAAGGCGAGGAAGATCACGCTGACCAGCGCGACCGTCCGCCAGTCGGACCGCGCGCCGGAGTCGGCGTCCTCGGCCTCCTCGGGGTCGCCGTGGCCTCCCCTGAGCACGTCGACCACGTAGAACAGCCCGATCAGCAGCATCGCGCCCCCGACCAGGGCCGGGAAGAACCGGGGGCCGAGACCGAGGGCGGAGCCCGCGGCGGTCACGTCGGCGGTGCCGGCGATCACGAACGCGCCCAGCGCGAGGACCGGCACCGCCAGCCCCAGCTCCGGCCGCCGCCACGACCACCCGGTCCCGGCCTCGGGCGCCGTACCGGGGTCCCGGCCGGCACCGACGTCGCCCGCGCGGGCGGCGGCGGGCTCTGATCCGGTGCCGTGGTCACCGGTACCGGTACCGGCGGGGCCTGACGGGTCTTCTGCGGGAGACATCAGGAGACGAGGCCCATCTCCGCGATGACGGCCTTGACCTTGGTCTGCTCCGCCGCGAGGAAGTCGGCGAACGGCTGCCCGGTCTGGAAGACGTCGGTCCAGCCGTTCTTCATCACCGCCTCCTTCCACGCCGGGGAGTCGTGCATCTTGGTGACCAGGTCGGTGAGGGCCTTCTTCGCCTTGTCGTCCAGCCCGCCGGGCGCGACGAACCCCCGCCAGTTGGCCAGCTCCACGTCCAGGCCCGCCTCCTTGATGGTGGGGGCGTCCACGTTGCCGAGCCGCTCGGGAGAGCTGACGCCGAGGGCGCGCAGCTTGCCGGACTTCACGTGCTCGGCGAACTCGCCGATGCCGGAGATCCCCATCGCGACCTTCTCGCCGAGCAGCGCGTTGAGCGCCTCGCCGCCGCCGGAGTGGGCGATGTAGTTGACCTGCTTGGGATCGATGCCCGCGGCCTTGGCCATCAGGCCCGCCACGATGTGGTCGGTGCCCCCGGCGGAACCGCCCGCGATGGCGATCTTCGTCGGGTCCGCCTTCCACGCCGTCACCAGGTCGCCCAGCGTCCGGTACGGCGATCCCGCGGGAACCACGACGATCTCGTACTCCTCGGTGAGCTTCGCGATCGGCGTGGTGTCGGCCAGGGTGACCTTCGACTTGTTCTGCTCGACCGCGCCGACCATGACCAGGCCCATGGTCATCAACAGGTCGCCGTTGCCCTTCTCCCCCGCGAGCTGGGCCAGGCCGATGGTGCCGCCCGCGCCGGGCACGTTGTAGACCTCGACCTTGCGGGACGGCTCGGCGGCCTTGAGCGCCTCCCCGGCGACGCGGGAGGTCTGGTCCCAGCCGCCTCCCGGCGAGGCCGGCGCCATGATTCTCAGCGCGCTCGTACCTGAGCCGCCGCCGGAACCGCAGGCGGTGAGGGCGGCGAGGGACAGCACCGCGAGGGCGGCCAGTCTCCGAAGACGCATGGTCAGCTCCAAACAAACGTGAAGAAAGCGTGGTGAGGATCGTGACCTCACCAGGCCGCCCTGTCGATCCTTTGCGTGGTTGCCGTCGTATCGGTCATATTGGTCACACCTCCTCGCGACCTCGCCGTTATCTCCGGCTGCTTTCATCGAGGCCCTGACCAGGGAGTTGACTCGTGCGACGCTTACTCAACGCCTCGCTCGGCACCCAGCTTTTCGTGTTGCAGACCGTGATCGTGTTCCTCGCGGTCGGCGGCACGGCGGGCGTCTGGATGGAGCACACCCGCGTCCTGCTGGACCGTCAGTACCAGCAGCGCGCCCTGGCGATCGCCGAGTCGGTGGCGGGGCTTCCCCAGGTGCGTGAGGCGTTCGGCCGGCCCCGGCCCGAGCTGAGCCTGCAGCCGATCGCGCTCGGGGTGCAGGCGGCCACCGGCGCCGACTACGTGGTGATCGCGAATCGCGACCAGATCCGTTACGCCCACCCCAACGCGGCCCTGATCGGCAAGAGGCTGTCCACCGACGGCTCCGAGGTCATGACGAACGGGCGGCACTGGACCGGCATCCAGACGGGCACCCTCGGCCGTTCGGTACGCGGCAAGGCACCGATCTTCGACTCCTCGGGGCAGGTCATCGGCCTGGCCTCGGTCGGGATCCTGGAGGGGACCGTCGCCGACCAGCTCGGCGAGGCGCTCCCGCCGCTGCTGTGGACGGTCCTCGCGGTCCTCGTCGCCGGGTCGGCCGCCGCCGCGCTGATCGCCCGGAGGGTACGCCGCCAGACGTTCGGCCTGGAACCGGGGGAGATCGCGGCCCTGCTCGAACAGCGCGAGGGCGTGCTGCACGGCGTCAAGGAGGGGGTGCTCGCCCTCGACCTCCAGGGACGGGTGACACTGGTCAACGACGCGGCACGCGACCTGCTCGGACTCTCCCAGCACGACGTCGGCCGGAGCCTGCGGGAGATGCCCCTGTCCGACCGGATGCGGGACGTGCTGGACGGCGTGGACCCCGGCGACGACCGGGTGGTGCTCCACCGCGACCGGGTGCTGGTCCTCAACCGCACCCCGGTGGCGGTACGGGAGCGGCAGAGCGGCTGGGTGGTCACCCTGCGGGACCGTACCGAGCTGGTGCGGCTGGCGCGCGAGCTCGACCAGGCCAGCACCACGACCGGCGCGCTGCGCGCGCAGGCCCACGAGTTCGCCAACCGGATGCACACGGTGGTCGGCCTGCTGGAACTCGGCGAGCACGAGACGGCCGTCAGCTACATCACCCAGACCACCGAGGCCTACAGCAGGCACGCCTCGGGCATCAGGGAGAAGGTCGCCGACCCGACGCTGGCCGCGCTGCTGCTGGCCAAGTCGGCCGAGGCGGCCGAGCGGGGCGCCACCCTGGTGCTGTCCGACGACTCCCGGGTGGAGGCGGGCACGCTCGGCGACCCGCACGACGCGGTCCTGGTCGTCGGCAACCTGGTCGCCAACGCCCTCGACGCACTGCAGGAGACCGGGGGAACGGTGGAGGTCTCGGTCCGCACCGAGGCGGACGGCCTGCGCGTCCGGGTCGGTGACTCCGGTCCGGGGATCACCCCGGGCCTGGTCCACGAGGTGTTCAGGGAGGGCTTCACCACCAAGGCCGCCCACGCCGGGCCGCGCGGCCTGGGCCTGGCCCTCACCCGCCAGGCGTGCGCGCGCCGGGGCGGCTGGGTGCGGGTGCACAACGCGGGCGGAGCCGTCTTCACCGCGCTGCTGCCCACCGGCGAGCCCGCGTTCGCGTCCGCCGGTGAGCTCTCGCCCCCGCCGGCCGGTGAGCCCGCGCCTCCGTCCGCCGGTGAGCCCGTGTTCGCGTCCGCCGGTGAGTCTCCCTCGTCCCGTGCCGGTGAACCCGGTGAGTCTCCCTCGTCCCGTGCCGGTGAACCCGGTGAGTCTCCCTCGTCCCGTGCCGGTGAACCCGGTGAGCCTCCCTCGTCCCGTACCGGTGAACCTGCGCCGCCCGGCGCGGGGGGATCCGCCGAACGGAAGGTGCCGAGTTGACCGGGAACGGGCACATGGGGGAGATCCGCGTCCTGGTCGTGGACGACGACTTCATGGTGGCCAGGATCCACGGCGGCTATGTCGCCAGGACGCCCGGCTTCACGGTCGCCGACGTCGTCCACACCGGGGGCGCCGCGATCGCGTCGGCCGCGGTGCGCCGGCCCGACCTGGTCCTGCTCGACATCTATCTGCCGGACATGTCAGGACTCGACGTCCTCGCGAAGCTCAGGGAGGCCGTGCACCCGGTGGACATCCTGGTGATCACCGCCGCGCGGGACGTGGCCACGGTCCGTGCGGCGATGCGCGGCGGCGCGGTCAACTACCTGATCAAACCCTTCACCGCCCGCGCCCTGGCCGAGCGCCTCGAGCAGTACGCCGAGATCCGCAGGCAGCTCGCCACCCTCGGGGACGAGGCCCGCCAGGACGAGGTCGACCGGCTCTTCGGCGCGGTCAGGGGGGTGCCGCCGCCGCTGCCCAAAGGGCTGTCCGGCACCACCTGCTCCCTCGTCGCCGCGGCGCTCAGGGAGAGCGGCGACCTGTCCGCCGCCGAGGCGGCGACGATCACCGGTCTCTCCAGGGTCAGCGCCCGCCGGTACCTGGAACACCTGTGCGCGGCGGGTCAGGCGGAGCTCCGCCCGAAGTACGGCACCGCGGGAAGGCCGGAGCACCGTTACCGCTGGACAGGCTGATTTGTTACTCCTTTTGGGACGGCGGTTGACCAATGTGGTTTAAGGTTGCCGGAGGTGGAAGCTGCGAAGCAGGAGGATGCGGAGGCCGTGCGGAACGCCGGAGCGTCTGTGAACCCGCCACCGGACCCATTTGAGGCAACCCCCCTCCCCTCGGGCCCCGTCCCGCCGGGCGCCCGCGACCCGCGGCTCCCTCCCGGAGTGCGGGGAGCCCGTTCCCAGGGCGGCCCCGGCCTCCCGCCGGGGGTCTCACCCGACATCTTCGGCCCCACCGGGGGCGCGGGATCTCCCGGCCCCGGCGGCCCTTCCGGTCCCGGTGGTCCTCCCGGTCCCGGAGGCCCTCCCGCACAGGCCCGCGGGACGACGCTCCCGCCCGCGGCCCGGCCCCCGCAGCCCTGGCAGATGGCCTCCCCGCCGGAACGCCCCTTCCAGCGTGACGAGCCCACGCTCGTCCCCGGCGGCGACGGAGGGTTCCCGCAACCCGGCGGGCTCCGCTACGAGGAGCCGCCTCCGCGCCGCCGCGGGGCCCGCAGGTTCCTCCTGATCGTCCTCACCGTGCTGTTCGTCGTCGGGCTCGCCTACGCGGTGCCCGCGGTCATCATGTCCGGCAGGATGCTGCCGGGCACCACGGTGCGGGGCATCGACATCGGCGGCCTGACCGCGACCGAGGCGGCCGACAAGCTCAGGGACCGCCTGGTGGGCGAGGCCTCCGGGAAGATGACCCTCCTTGCCGCGGGCAAGCGCCACGACTTCGACCCCGGCAAGGCGGGGCTGGAGTTCGACGTGGTCGCCACCATCAACGAGGCGCCCAGCGGCTTCCCCAGCCCCTCCCAGGTCTGGCGGGCCTTCACCGGCACCACCGAGCTGGAGCCCAAGGTCTCCGCCGACCCCGAGAGCATGCGGACCGCGGTCGCGGGCCTGGCCAGGAAGATCGATCTCAAGGTCCGCGAGGGCTCGGTCACGTTCGAGGGCGTCAAGCCCGTCGTCGTGACGCCCCGCGACGGCAGGGAGCTGGAGCGGGAGGCCGCGGTCGCCGCGATCACGAAGGCCTTCCTCGGCCCGTCGAAGGAGGTCCGCCTGCCGGTCTCGGTGATCAAGCCGATGGCCGGGCAGGACGCGGTCAAGAAGGCCGCGGCCGAGGCCGGCGACGCCCTGTCCGGGCCGGTCACCCTGACCTTCGCCGGCAAGCAGGCCCAGCTGCCGGTGGAGACCCTCGCCGCCCACCTGTCCTTCAAGCCGGACGGTTCCGGCGGCATGGAGCCGGAGTTCGACGCCAGGAGCGCGGTCGCCTCCGTGGAGGGCGACCTCGTCGACCCGGTCCTGGCCCCGCGCGACCCCACGTTCCAGATCGTCGGGGGAAAGCCGAAGCTGGTGCCCGGCCGCAGGGGGAAGGGCATCAACGACGAGCGGCTCGCCGCCGACGTGGCCAAGATGATCGCCGGCGACGGTGACCGGACGATCCCGGTGCTCCTGACCACCGTCAAGCCGCGGATGTCCGACGCCGAGGCGCGCAAGCTCGGCATCAAGGAGCGGATCAGCCAGTTCACCACGCCCTACGCGTGCTGCGTGCCCAGGGTCACCAACATCAAGACGATCGCCAGGCTCCTGGACGGCTACCTGGTGAAGCCGGGCGAGACCTTCTCGCTCAACGGCGTCATCGGCCAGCGCGACACGGCCCGCGGCTTCGTCCCCGCCCCCATGATCCAGGGCGGCAGGCTGGTCGACTCGGTCGGCGGTGGCATCTCCCAGTTCGTCACCACCATGTACAACGCGGTGTTCTTCGGCGGTCTCGAGGACGTCCAGCACGTGGCGCACGAGTTCTACATCTCCCGCTACCCGGCCGGGCGCGAGTCCACGGTCTCCTGGCCCGAGCCCGACTTCCGCTGGAAGAACGACTCGCCGTACGGCGTGCTGGTGAAGACCTCCACCAGCGACACCGGGGTCACCGTCGCCTTCTGGAGCACCAAGCGCTACGAGATCGAGTCGATCTCGTCCGAGAGATACGACGTCACCCCGTTCAAGAGCGAGACCGACAGCGGTCCCGACTGCATCGAGATGGTCGGCCAGAACGGTTTCACGATCGACGTCTGGCGCGTCTTCAAGCAGGACGGCAAGGAGATCAAGCGGGTCAAGAAGACCACGGTCTACCGCCCCGAGCTCAACCTGAAGTGCGTGCCCGAATAGCGGGGTCGCACCCGCTCCTCCTCCGCCCGGCCGCCGGCGTGTCCACGTGGCCGGGCGGCGGCGTCCCCGGGGCGATCGGCGGTGCGGCGGCACGGGTGCGCGGCTGGATAATGCGTCCATGAAGATCTGGGTCCCTTCCAAAGCCGCGGCCGATGTCCTGTGCGACCTCCCGGAAGTGGAGTGCGTCGTCTACGACGGCACGGAGCCGGTGCCCGAGGGCGCGCACGAGGCCGAGGTCTGGATCCCGCCGCTGATGCCGGTGACGGACCTCCCCGGGCTGCTCGCCCGGATGACCGGCCTGCGGCTGCTGCAGACCGTCACGGCGGGAGTCGACGCCTACCGGCCGCACCTGCGGGAGGGGGTGACGTTGTGCAACGCCAGGGGCGTGCACGACGCGGGCACCGCCGAGTGGGTGGTGGGAGCGATGATCTCCGTGCTCCGCGGGTTCCCCGGGTTCGTCCGTGCCCAGCTCGAGGGCGAGTGGACCTATCACCACACCGGGGTACTGGCCGACTCCACGGTCCTGGTCGTCGGCTACGGCTCGATCGGCGAGGCGCTGGAGCGGCGGCTCGACGGTTTCGAGGTCGACGTCGTCCGGGTGGCCAGGACCGCCAGGCCCGGCGTGCACGGCCTGGACGAGCTGCCCGCCCTGCTGCCCGGCGCGGACGTGGTGGTGCTGCTCGTCCCCTCGACGCCCGAGACCACCGGCATGGTGGACGCCGGGTTCCTGGCCGCGATGAAGGACGGCGCCCTCCTGGTGAACGCGGCCAGGGGCACGGTGGTCGACACGGACGCGCTCGTCGCCGAGTTGCAGGGGGGCCGGATCCTCGCCGCGCTCGACGTCACCGCCCCCGAACCCCTGCCCGCGGGCCACCCGCTGTGGACGGCGCCGGGAGTCCTCATCACCCCGCACGTCGCGGGCAGCAATCCGGCCTCGGTACGGCGCACGCTGAAGCTGCTCCGCTCCCAGCTGCTGCGTTACCTCGCGGGCGAGCCGCTCAAAAACGTGATCACGGGTTCGTACTGACCGGCAAAGGAATCCGGACCGTGGCTGCCTCGTGACCTGCGGTGCGTACCGTCGGTTGAAAGTGATCTCCGGGGTTCTCGCGGTTATCAGATCGGTGACGACTACGGCGTTGTCGCCCCTCGCGCGGACCGGACGGCACACACTGGCCCTGTGCCGGTGCGAGCGCCGAGGACGAAGGACGACGCGCTCACGCCGGCGGCGCGAGTGCGGCGAGCAAGGGATGCTGCGAAAGCGAAACACATCGACGAGACACACCAAACGACACTGATGGGCAGACGACATTGATCCGCTGGCGTGACCCCCGGGTACCGCTGACCGCCGCCGCCGTAGGCGTGGTGGGGCTCGTTGCCGCTCTGGTCAGCGGCGCTCCCGCCGTGGTCGTCGAGGCGGTGGCGGGCGTCGTCACCGCCGCGGCCGCCGCGGGCTCGCTGTTCGCCGCCGCCTCCAAGCTGATCGACAGGCGCAGGGCGCTGGCCTGGCGCTGGCTGGCCGGAGGCTCGGTCACCTGGCTGGCCGGGGTGGGGGTGCGGCCGATCGCGGACGGCGCGCCCTTCGTGGTGACCTTCGCCGACCTGGTGCTCCTGGCCGGTACGGCCATGATCGCGGTCGGCACCGCGCTGTCGGCGGCCAGGCCCGCGCGCGGGCACGCCCTGCTGCGCGACCTCGCCGACTCCTACGTGTGCGCCGCCGCCATCCTGGTGATCCTCTGGGTGTCGCTGGTGGGCCCGGTCTACGGCGACGCCGGTGACGCGGGCGACGCCGCGGTCAGCTTCGCCTCGCCGCTGTTCTGCCTGATCCTCGCCTGCGTCGTGGGCCCCGCGGTGGTGCCGATCCGGCGGTCGGCCTGGCCGGTCGGCCTGGCCGCTCTGGCCGTGCTCGCCGCCGTCACGACCTCTGAGACGATCACCGCGCTGGCCCGGGTGAACGGCGACACGCCGTCCCTGACCTGGGTGTGGCTCGCCCCCGCCGCGTTCCTGGTGCTCGCCGCGGTCCCGTGGAGCGGGCCCGCGACCCGGCCGCCCGAACCCGCGACCGACGAACCGTCCGTCCGAGAGAGCACGTCGTCGCTGATCGCGGCCGTGCCGCTGTTCCTCGTCGGCGTGGCCACCGTCGTGGTGCTCCTGCGCGTGATCAGCGGCGGGGTGCACGGCCCGCCGGCGGTCCTGGCCTCGGTGTGCGCGTCGATCGTCGCCGTCCTGCTGGTACGCCTGTTCGTGACGCTGCTGGAGACCGGGCGGCTGCGGAGCCTGCTCCACCTCGGCGAGCGGCAGCTGCACGACCTCGCCGAGAGCGCCGGGGACGTGGTCATGCTGTGCGACTACGACGGTGTGGTGCGGCAGATCGGCGAGGGCGTCGAGATCACGTACGGCTACCGCCCCGACGACCTGGTCGGCGGGAGGATCTTCGACTACATCCACCCCGAGGACGTGCCGGGAATCCAGGCGGCGCTGAGCGCGATGAGCCTGGAGGAGGAGGCCGAGGAGGGGCCGGGCGCGTGCATGGTCGCCTGCCGGGTCCGGGCCTCCGACGGGACCTGGCGGCCGGCCGAGTCGGTGGCCACCCGGCACGTGCGCGGCGAGGACCTGCTGCTCGTCACCACCCGCGACATCAGCGACCAGGAGGCCCTGCGCAGCCAGGTCGCCCACCTCACCTTCCACGACGGCATCACCGGCCTGCCCAACCGGGCCTACTTCGAGGAGCGCACCCGGGAGGTGCTGGCCCGTCCGGGCGCGAGCAACGTCGCGGTGGTCTTCCTGGACCTGGACGGCTTCACCGCGGTGAACGACTCGGTGGGTCACGCCAGCGGCGACTACCTGCTCGGCCAGGCGGCCCGCAGGCTGCGCGCCGCCGTACGGGCCGACGACACCCTGGCGCGCTGGGGCGGCGACGAGTTCGCGGTGCTGCTCGAGGCGCCGGTCGACGCCCAGACGGCGGTCGACCTGGCCGAGCGGCTGGTCCGCACGGTCTCGTCCGAGCCGTTCCGGGTGGCCGACCGCGACGTCGCGCTGACCGCGAGCGTCGGGGTGGCCTTCGCCGCCGACGACGTCTCCTCCGCCGACCTGATCCGCAACGCCGACGTGGCGATGGCCAGGGCGAAGGAGCTGGGCGGACGCCGGGTCGAGGTGTTCGCCGCGCACATGCACGCCGACGTGGTGCGGCGCCTGGAGCTCGCCGCCGACCTGCAGCGGGCCCTGCTGGAGAACCAGTTCGCGATCGAGTACCAGCCGGTGGTCGACCTGGCCACCTCGCGCGTCACCGCCGTCGAGGCGCTGGTGCGCTGGTGCCGGGGCGGCGAGTTCGTCCCTCCGGAGCAGTTCCTCGGCCCGGCCGAGGACACGGGCCTGATCGTCCCGCTGAGCGAGTGGATCCTGCGCGAGTCCTGCCGGGAGGTGGCCGCCTGGCGCGCCTCCGCCTGGGAGATCGGGCTCTCGCTCAACCTGTCGGCCCGGCAGATCATGGCGCCGCGCTTCGTGGAGACCGTCGAGGCGGCCCTGGCCGAGAGCGGGCTGCCGCCCAGCGCGCTGACCCTGGAGGTCATCGAGGAGATGCTGGTCGAGGACGCGGAGGAGACCATCACCCGGCTCTCCGAGCTGCGCGCCCTCGGGGTCCGGCTCGCCATCGACGACTTCGGCACCGGTTACGCCTCGCTGGCGTTCCTGCGGCAGCTTCCGGTCGACATGATCAAGATCGACCCGTCCTTCGTGTCCGGGCTCGGCCGTGACGAGACGCTGACCCTGCTGACCCGCACGATCGTGCGGCTCGGTCACGACCTGGGGCTGATCGTCGTCGCCGAGGGCATCGAGCGGCCCGAACAGCTGGAACTGCTGCGCGAGATGGGCTGCACCCGCGGCCAGGGATTCCTGGTGGCGCGCCCGATGGCCGCGCGCGGCGTCGACTCGCTGATGCGCACGAGCCTCTCCAGCCTCGGCACTCCCGCGTGACCTCGCATCTCGGACTCTGAGATATGTGTCCCATGAATTTGACGCGGGGGTGCCGCGTCGGCCATGGTGGAGCCATGCAGCTTCACCGTGGGATTCTCGTAGTACTTCGCCGGCGCGCGGGCCGATAGCCGAAGCACTACGACCTGCGCGCCGCCCCAGCTCCGCCGACCAGGCGGAATGGGGCATTTTTTATGCCATTACGCATGCTCAGCCACAAGGAACGAGCCGATGACCGAACAGATGACAGGAGCCCAGGCCCTCGTGAGGGCGCTGGAGCACGTCGGGGTCGACACTGTGTTCGGGATCCCGGGCGGCGCGATTCTCCCCGCCTACGATCCGCTCTACGACTCGGTCAAGGTCCGGCACGTGCTTGTACGGCACGAGCAGGGCGCGGGTCACGCTGCCCAGGGCTACGCGCAGGCCACCGGCAGGGTTGGCGTCTGCATGGCCACCAGCGGTCCCGGCGCGACCAACCTGGTCACCCCGATCGCCGACGCGTACATGGACTCGGTCCCGATGGTCGCGATCACCGGCCAGGTGCCGAGCGGTTCCATCGGCACGGACGCCTTCCAGGAAGCCGACATCTCCGGCATCACCATGCCGATCACGAAGCACAACTTCCTGGTCACCGACCCGGACGACATCCCCAGGACGATCGTGGAGGCCTTCCACATCGCCTCGACGGGGCGGCCGGGGCCGGTGCTGGTCGACATCGCCAAGGACACGCTCCAGGCGATGACGACGTTCCAGTGGCCGGTCGTCATGCAGCTGCCCGGTTACCGCCCGGTGACCCGGCCGCACTCCAAGCAGATCCGCGAGGCGGCGAAGCTGATCGTCGAGGCCAGGCGGCCGGTCCTCTACGTCGGCGGCGGCGTGCACCGGGCGGGGGCGTCGGCGCAGCTGCTGGAGTTCGCCGAGCTGACCGGCATCCCGGTGGTCACCACCCTGATGGCCCGGGGCACCTTCCCCGACAGCCACCCGCAGCACATGGGCATGCCCGGCATGCACGGCTCGGTGTCGGCGGTCGGCGCGTTGCAGCGGTCCGATCTGATCATCGGGCTCGGCGTCCGCTTCGACGACCGCGTCACCGGCCAGCTGTCCAGCTTCGCGCCGCACGCGAAGGTCGTCCACGCGGACATCGACCCGGCGGAGATCTCCAAGAACCGGCACGCGGACGTCCCGATCGTGGGTGACTGCAAGGAGGTCATCTCCGACCTGATCACCGCGGTGCGCAACGAGGAGCGCAAGGGCGACTACGCCGACTGGTGGACGGCGCTCAACGCCTACAGGGCGACCTACCCGCTGGGCTACACCGAGTTCGAGGACGGCTCCCTCGCCCCGCAGTACGTGATGGAGCGGCTGGGCGCGCTCGTCGGCCCGGACGCGATCTACACCGCGGGCGTCGGCCAGCACCAGATGTGGGCCGCGCAGTTCATCGGCTACGAGAACCCCGGCACGTTCATCAACTCCGGCGGCGCGGGCACGATGGGTTTCGCCCTGCCGGCGGCGATGGGCGCCAAGATGGGCCGCCCCGACACCACGGTCTGGGCCATCGACGGCGACGGCTGCTTCCAGATGACCAACCAGGAGCTCGCCACCTGCACCATCGAGGGCGTGCCGATCAAGGTCGCGATCATCAACAACGGTAACCTGGGCATGGTCAGGCAGTGGCAGACGCTGTTCTACAACCAGCGTTACTCCAACACCGACCTGCAGACGGTCCGCCGGATCCCCGACTTCGTCAAGCTCGCCGAGGCGTACGGTTGCGTGGGGCTGCGGTGCGAGCGCCCGGAGGACGTGGACGCGACGATCAAGAAGGCCATGGAGATCAACGACGTGCCGGTGGTCATCGACTTCGTGGTGCACCAGGACGCCATGGTGTGGCCGATGGTCGCCGCCGGGACCAGCAACGACGAGATCAAGTTCGCGCGCGACATGGCGCCCGTCTGGGACAGCGAGGACTAGGCATGAGCAGGCACACGCTCTCCGTGCTGGTGGAGAACAAGCCGGGCGTGCTCGCGCGCGTCGCGTCGCTGTTCAGCCGCAGAGGGTTCAACATCGACTCGCTGGCGGTCGGGCCGACCGAGCACGCGGACATCTCCAGGATGACCATCGTGGTCAACGTCGCCGACCTGCCGCTGGAGCAGGTCACCAAGCAGCTCAACAAGCTCGTCAACGTGCTGAAGATCGTGGAGCTCGACCCGGCGCAGTCGGTGCAGCGCGAGCTCACCCTGATCAAGGTGAGGGCCGACGCGGAGAACCGGTCCAGCGTGCTGGAGCTGGTCAACCTGTTCCGGGCACGTTGCGTCGACGTCTCCTCGGACGCGGTGACCATCGAGGTCACCGGCACGCCGGACAAGCTGCAGGCCTTCATCAAGGTCCTGGAGCCGTTCGGCATCAAGGAGCTTGTCCAGTCGGGCATGGTGGCCATCGGCCGCGGAGCCCGTTCCATCACCGACCGTTCTCTCCGGGCCCTGGACCGGACCGCGTAACGCGTACGAGAAACCCGAAAGGTTAAGCAAGTGACTGAGATCTTCTACGACGACCAGGCCGACCTGTCGATCATCCAGGGCCGGCACGTCGCCGTTCTGGGATACGGCAGCCAGGGCCACGCCCACGCGCTCTCGCTGCGCGACTCCGGCGTGGACGTCCGGGTGGGCCTGCCCGAGGGTTCCAAGAGCCGGGAGAAGGCGGAGGCCGACGGCCTGCGCGTGCTCACCCCCTCGGAGGCCGTCGAAGAGGCCGACCTGACCATGATCCTCGCGCCGGACCACATCCAGCGCCACCTGTACGCCGACCACGTGGCCCCGAACCTGGTCGAGGGCGACGCGCTCTTCTTCGGGCACGGCCTCAACATCCGCTACGGCCTCATCGAGGCGCCCGAGGGCGTGGACGTGGCCATGGTCGCTCCCAAGGGCCCCGGTCACCTCGTGCGCCGCCAGTACACGGCGGGCCGCGGCGTGCCGTGTCTCGTCGCGGTGGAGAAGGACGCCAGCGGAAACGCCCTGGAGCTCGCGCTGTCGTACGCCAAGGGCATCGGCGGCACCCGCGCCGGGGCGCTGAAGACGACCTTCAAGGAGGAGACCGAGACCGACCTGTTCGGCGAGCAGGCCGTGCTGTGCGGCGGCGTGTCCGAGCTGATCAAGGTCGGTTTCGAGACCCTGATCGAGGCGGGCTACCAGCCCGAGGTCGCCTACTTCGAGTGCCTGCACGAGATGAAGCTGATCGTCGACCTGATGTACGAGGGCGGCATCTCGAAGATGTACTGGTCGGTCTCCGACACCGCCGAGTACGGCGGCTACTCCCGCGGCCCGCGCATCGTGACGCCGGAGACGAAGAAGGAGATGCAGCGCATCCTCGCCGAGATCCAGTCCGGCGAGTTCGCCAAGGAGCTGGTGGACGAGTTCGACGGCGGGCAGAAGAAGTTCACCGCCTACCGCGAGGAGATCGCCGAGCACCCGATCGAGAAGACCGGCGCCAAGCTCCGCCCGATGATGAGCTGGCTCAAGTAGCGGCACCCGGTCTCACCGCGCCCGGGTTCACAGCGCCCGGTGCGCAGGCTCGATCCGCAGCGCTCAGGTGGCCGCGGTCAGGTGGCCGCGCTCGGGAAGAGCACTTGGGAAGAGCAACGGCCCGTGCCTCCCGCGACGAGTTCACGTCGGGGAGGCACGGGCCGTTTTCCGTCAGGTGCTCTCCGGGCGCCGGTGGGGGCGGCGGCCAGGGGTGCCTAGTGCCTGGCGAAGTTCTGGGTCCAGTAGATGCCCCGGGAGCTGTTGGCCACGCCCACCCCGAGGTGGGTGTAGGCGCAGTTCACGATGTTGGCCCGGTGGCCGGAGCTGTTCATCCAGGCGGTGACCACCTCGGCAGGGGTGCGCTGGCCCATCGCGATGTTCTCGGCCCAGGCCCGCATCGGGCTGAACCCGCTCGCCTTGATCCGGTCGGTCATGTCGCGGCCGTCCTGCGAGGTGTGGCTGAAGTAGTTCTTGGCCGCCATGTCGTCCGAGTGGCCCTGCGCGGCCGAGCGCAGCTGCGGGTCGGAGACGAGCGGGCCGCAACCGTTCTTCTGCCGTTCGGCGTTGGTCAGGCGCACCACTTCCTCGGACACGGAGGAGCCCGGCGCGGGGCTGGGAGCCGTGGTGGGGGTGGTGCTGGCCGAGGGGGTCGGCGCCGGAGTCGGCTTGGTGGTGCCGGTCGGAGTGGGGGTGGGGGTCGGGGTGCCGGTGGGGGAGCAGCTGAGCCTGACGGGCTTGGAGCGGCCGCTGTTGCCCCGGTAGTCGGTGACGACGGCGTAGTAGACGCCGGGGGCACAGCGCAGCTTCACCGTCACCCGCCCGTTGATCCCCTGCCGCGACGCGCTCTTGACGATCGGGTCGGCCCCGGGGACGGCGCGCTTGATGCGGATGCGGACCAGGGCGGTGTCGTCGCAGCCCAGCCGCGCGGCGGAGGCCTGGATCCGTCCGGCGGCGTTGACGTACGGCTTGGCGGCGTACACACGGCACTCGGCCTGGGGAGCGGCCGCGGCGTGAGCCGTGGCGATCGGCGTGCTGAGGGCCGCCAGGCTCCCGAGGCAGAGAAGTGCCCCTAGCGGTCTGCGCATGTCGGTTCCTCCAGTTGGTTAGACGCTGGATGGACTCCGCATTCTGTCGGGGACGGATCGCTCTTGTCAGCAAATTACGGACATTAACTGTGGGTCCCAGGTAAACCAGAGTGGCGGCAGAGGCGTCGGGGGCCAGCGGTGCTCGGGTCGCGTTCTAGCCCTCTTAATACCGATATTTCCCTATATGGGCAGTCTGAGCTGGACGTATGCCGCAGGGGTGGGGGTCGTACCGCCGGATCGCGCGGGACGGGCGGCGGTCTCGCCGCCCGGCACCCTCCGGCCGGGCAGAGCCGAAATATTCTCGCCTTTCCCGGACCGCCCCGCTTCGGGACCTACCGGGCGCCCACGCGCTGCGATTGAATGTGGCATGGTCTCCCCGGCGCCCTCCCCCGCCGTCGTCACCGTGTCGCGCGGCGTGCGCGTCGGCTACGGTGTCGGCTCGATCTGCACCGCCACCTTCTCCACGGTCCCCGGACTGCTGCTGCTGTTCTACATGACGAACGTGCTCGCGGTTCCCGCCTGGATCGCCGGCGTCGTGGTCTTCCTGCCCAAGCTCTGGGACATGTTCATCAACCCCTGGGTGGGCCAGCGCTCCGACCGGACGGTCTCCCGCTTCGGCGCCCGCCGCCCCTGGATGCTCCTGGGCGCGGTCACCCTGCCGGTGACGTTCGCCCTCACCTTCGCGGGCCCCCCGCTCACCGGTGTCTCCGCCGCCCTGTACGTCGCCCTCTTCTACTTCCTCACCGCGACGGCCTACGCCTTCTACGAGGTTCCGTACAAGGCGATGCCGGCGGAGATGACCGACGACTACCACGAGCGCTCCTCGCTCCTGCAGTGGAAGATGGTCTTCGTCGGCCTGGGGATCCTGCTCTCCGGGGCCGTCGCGCCGGCGATCGCGGGCACCGACGTCTCCGGTCACCGGGCCATGGGGCTGCTCATCGGAGCCGTGCTGCTGCTGTCGATGCTCGCCGCCTTCTTCGGCACGGCCCGCGCCCCGGTGATCGGGCGGGCCGAGGCGGAGCCGTCGATCGCCGCCCAGTTCGCCGCCGCCCGCTCGAACAAGACGTTCATGGTGCTGCTCGGCTTCAGTTGCGCCCAGATGTTCTCGGCCGGTGTCATGCTGGCCGGCGCCCCGTACTTCGCCACCTACACGCTGGGCGACCCGGGGGCGACCACCACGCTCTTCCTGGGCATCGTCGGCCCGTTGCTGATCACCATGCCGCTCTGGGTCTGGCTGTCCAAGCGCTACGACAAGCGCGGCGCGATGATCCTGTCGTCGTCGCTGTTCATGGTGGGCGCCGCGGGGATGGCCGTCTCCGGCCCGCTCGGTTCGGCGTACGCGCACGCGTGCGTGCTCCTCGTCGGCATCGGTTACGCGGGGTTCCAGCTGCTGCAGTTCTCGATGCTCTCCGACGTGATCGTCCACGACGCCCTGGTCACCGGCAAGCGCCGGGCCGGGGTGTTCACCGGGCTCTGGACGGCCGCGGAGACCGTGGTCTTCGCGTTCGGCGCGCTCGTGCTCGGCTGGCTGCTGGCCGCGACCGGGTTCGTCGAGTCCGACCCCTCGACGCCGGTCGCGCAGCCCGAGTCGGCGACCACGGCGGCCCTGTACGGCTCGACGCTGCTGCCCGCGATCCTGATGGGGGTCGGCATCCTGCTGACCACGCGTTACACCCTGACGGCCGCGAAGATCAAGGAGGCCCAGGACGCCGCCGCCGAGACCCCGGCCGGCACCGTCGAGGGCAAGGAGGGCTGAGGCGGCTCCCGTACGGAGCCCGCGCCACGGTCCGAGGTGACCGTGGCGCGGTCCTGGGAACACCGGTGTGCGGCTCGGAACGGCCTGGGCGCGGCCCGGGATGACGTGGGCGCGGCCGGTCAGAGCATCTGAGGCGTGATCATCAGGAAGCCGCAGTCCCCGAAGGAGACGACGTCGCCCGGCCGGACCTTGGCCGGGCCGACCAGGCGCCAGTCGTTCAGCCGGGTGCCGTTCAGCGAGCCGAGATCGACCAGGACCCAGCCCTCCTCGTCGCGGCGCAGCTCGGCGTGCACGCGAGAGACGGTCAGGTCGGCGAGGACCAGGTCGCAGGCGGAGCCCCGGCCCACCACGTAGCGGGTCCTGCCGTCGCCCGGCAGCGCGAGCCGGGGCAGCCTGGGGCGTCGCCAGGCCGACTCCACGCGCTTGGTGAAGTCGGAGGCGGAGGCGACGGCCTCGGTGACCATGCGGCGGAACCGGCCGCGTTGCGGCAGGTCGGCGACCAGGTTGTCGAGCTCGCCCTGGTTGCGCGCACGCAGGGCCATGTCGACGCGGCCGAGGAAGGTGTCGTGCGACAGGCGCCCCTCGACGGCACGGTCACGCAGCTCGTTGATCGCGCGATCGCGGTCCCCGTCGGAGGCGCGGGCCGGGGGATGCGTCGAGCTCATCCTCCGAGTATCGGCCCCAAGGGCGGAACCTGTCCAGAATATGCAGATCTCTTGCCCCATGGATACTGCGTATGCATACTCAGTATCCATGGCGATCCGACAGGGGCTCCTGGCCCTGCTGAGTCAGGGGCCCCGCTACGGCTACCAGTTGCGTGCCGAGTTCGAGGCGTCGACGGGGGCGACCTGGCCGCTCAACATCGGCCAGGTCTACACGACGCTCTCCCGCCTGGAACGCGACGGCCTGGTGAGCCCCGGAGAGCAGGACGAGCAGGGCCGGGTCGTCTACTCGATCACCGAGGCCGGTCTGGCCGAGATGGGGCGATGGTTCGGCACCCCCGTCGCCCAGTCGGACCGGCCCCGGGACGAGCTGGTCATCAAGCTCGCCCTGGCGGTCACCGCCGCCGCGGACGTGCGGCCGATCATCCAGGCCCAGCGCACCGCGACCATGCGCACGCTGCAGGCGTTCGTCCAGGCCAGGCGCGCGAGCGCCGAGAACCCCGCCCAGCGGCTGGTGCTCGATTCGATGATCTTCCAGGCCGAGGCCGAGCAACGCTGGCTCGACCACTGCGAGGCGGTGCTCACGGCCTCCCCCCGGATCCGGGATCCCCAGGCTCGGGATCCGCGCGGACAGGATCCGCGGGCAGAGGGCTCCCAGGGACGGAAGCCCAGGGCGGAGAGCCTCCAGAGACAAGATCCCTAGATAGAGGACCCCGGGGACGGAAGTCCCGGGCAGAGGGCCTCCGAAGACAAGATCCCCAGGCGCGGGATCCTCAGACGCAGGAGAGCGGACAGTTGACATCCTTCCCGAAACTCAGATCAGGGATTCGCGTACCGGAGGGGGGCCGATGACCTTCGACCCGGTCGTCCGGCTCGCGGACGTGACCCGTACGCACGGTGACGGGCCGCGGACCGTGGCGGCGCTGCGCGGAGTGAGTCTCGACGTCGGCGCCGGAGAGCTCGTCGCGGTGATGGGCCCCTCGGGGTCCGGCAAGTCCACCCTGCTCAACCTCGCCGGAGGCCTCGACCTGCCCACCTCGGGCTCCGTGGTCGTGGAGGGCACGCCGCTGGCGAGCCTGCCGGCCGGGGAGCTGGCCGGGCTCCGGCGCAGGCACGTGGGCTACGTCTTCCAGGACCTCAACCTGATCCCGTCGCTCACCGCTCTGGAGAACGTGACCCTCCCGCGCGAGCTGGACGGGATCGCCTTCAAGAACGCCCGCGGCGAGGCGATGGAGGTGCTCGCCGAGGTCGGCCTCGGCGAGGTCGCCGGCCGCTTCCCCGACGAGATCTCCGGTGGCCAGCGGCAGCGGGTCGCCATCGCCCGAGCGCTGGTGGGGGAGCGGCGGCTGATCCTGGCCGACGAGCCCACCGGCGCGCTCGACACCCCGACCGGCGACGACATCCTCCGGCTCCTGCGCACCCGCTGCGACGCGGGAGCCGCCGTGCTGCTCGTCACCCACGAACCCCGCTACGCCGCCTGGGCCGACCGGGTGGTCTTCCTGCGCGACGGCGAGATCGCCGACTCCACCGCCACGTCCCTGGAGAGCGCCCGATGAGCGGGCGACCGGACACGCGGGGCGCGTTCACGGATCTCCAGCAAGCGGATCTCCAGCAAGCGGATCTCCAGCAAGCGGATCTCCGACGAGTAGATCTCCGGCGGCGGGCGGGGGCGGCCGCATGAGCGCGATCATCGCCACCCTGCGCCTCTCCCGCCGGGAAATCGGCCGGGCCAGGGGGCGCAGCGCGCTCATCATGGTCATGATCGGCCTGCCGATCCTGCTGCTCGCGGCGGGCCTGACCTGGCAGGCCACCGGGGACGTCACGCTCAGGGAAGGGCTGGACTGGAACATCGGCACGGCCGACGCGCACGTGCGGGGTATGGCCTTCGACAGGCCGGTGCGGCAGAGCGTCGGCGCCGAGACCTCCCACACGGCGGGCCGCGGCGTCAAGCAGCGGGCCCTCACCGAACAGGAGATCCTCACCCTCTTCGGGCCGGGCAGCCGCGCGGTCCCCCTGCGCGGCCTCTGGACCGGCTACGAGGCGGCCGGCGCCTACCGGGAGGCCGAACTCTGGGAGATCGACCTGCACGACCCGATCACCACGGGCATGTACACGCTCCGGTCGGGGCGCCTGCCGCAGGTGGCGGGGGAGGTCGCCACAAGCGCCGGGCTGGGGCTGCGGGAGGGGAGAACCCTGACCCTGACCGGTACGAGCACCGTCGTCACCGTGGTCGGCGTCGTCGAGTCCCAGAGCGAGCCCGAAAGCCTCGAGATCGTCGCGTCCCCGGGAACCGCGCCCGACGACACCGGGGAGGTCAGTACGAACTGGCTCGTCGATACCTCCGCCCCGGTCTCCTGGCGGCGGGTTCGCGAGATCAACCAGCACGGTGTCAAGGTCCTCTCGCGAGCGGTGGTCAACGATCCGCCTCCCGCGGGGAACGGTCCGGAGGATCCCATCCCCCACACGTCGGTGCGGACGTCGGACGTCGTGATGGCCGTCCTGGGCGCGGTCATCGTCGTGCTGGAGGTCGTCTTCCTGGCCGGACCGGCGTTCGCCGTCGGCATCCGGCGACGCCGGCGCGAGCTCGCGCTGATCGCCGCGCAGGGCGGCTCGCCCCGCCACCTGCGCGGCGTCGTCCTCGCGGACGGGCTCGCCCTCGGGCTCGCGGCCTCCCTGCTCGGAGCCGCGGGCGGGATCGGGATCGGCGCGGCCGCCGCCCCGTTCGTCCACCGCGGCCCCCTGGAGGTGCCCGCCGGCCTGGTCGCGCTCGCCGTGCTTCTGGGGGTGGTGAGCGCGCTGCTCGCGGCGGTCGTCCCCGGCGTCCAGGCGTCACGGGCCGACGTGGCGGAGGTGCTGGCCGGTCGCCGGAGCCGGGCGAGGGAACGCCGCGGCCTGCCGGTGCTGGGAGCGGTGCTCCTGGCGGTGGCGATGGCGGTCATCCTTCTCGGCGCCGTCTTCCTGCAACGATGGGATCAGCACGTGCCGTGGCAGCCGATCAGCATGCTGCTGGGCGCGGTGCTCGGGCAGCTCGGGCTGATCCTGCTGACGCCGTGGCTGGTCGGCGTCGCCGCGCGCCTGGCCGCGCGGTTGCCGCTGCCGTTCCGGATGGCCGCCAGGGACGCCGCGCGCAACCGTGGCCGCACGGCCCCCGCCGTGGCCGCGGTGCTCGTCGCGACCGCGATCTTCGCCACCGTGGCGGTGATGGTCTCCAGCCAGACCGCCCAGGCGCGGGAGCGCTACATACCCCAGTATGTGAGGGGAAGCACCGTTGTGTCCTCCTACGGGCCCAATCCTGAGATCTGGCGGGAGATCAAGAAAGTCGTCGCCTCCGCCCTGCCCGGAGTGCCGCTGATCGAGGCGGGAAAGCTCACCGGGCCCGGCTCGCAACCTGTCAACGTCGTGGTCCAGCCCGGCTGCGCGAGGGATTGCGGGGCGTTCCTCTCCCACGAGCTGTTCCGACCCCCGCCGATAGGCGGCGCCGACCTGGTCCGCTATTTCCTGCGGGGTCCCGATCCCGCCGCCGAGGCCGCCCTCGCCGCGGGCAAGGCGGTGGTGTTCGACCCGAGGGTTTTGCGCGACGGGAAGCTGGTCTTCACGACGGAGATCACGAAACGCGTCACGCGCTCGGTGCCCGCCGTCGTCCGGCGGCCCCCGGGCGAGCCACTGGTGACCGCGGTACTACCCGTCTCGCTGGCGGCCGAGCTGGGCCTCGCCGTCGGCTACGACACCCTCATCGCCGATCCGGCCGCGGTGAGCACGACGCCGCAGCAGGAGGAGCGGCTGAACGCCGCCGTCAGGGAGGTCGACTCCACCACCACCGCCCAGGTCGAGCGGGGTTTCCATAGCAACGACATGGCGACGCTCCTCGCCTTCGCCGCCGGCGCGTCGGTCCTCGTCCTCGGGGGCACGTTCGCGGCGACCGGCCTGGCCGTGGCGGAGGGCCGTCCCGACCGCGCCACGCTGGCGGCGGTGGGGGCGGCGGGCCGCGTCCAGCGCCTTCTCGTCGCCGGACAGGCCGCGTTCGTCTCCGGCCTGGGGGTGGGGGCGGGGACGTTCGTCGGGCTGGTCGTCGGGGTGACGAGCGTCTTCAGCGGGTTCCATCGCGCCCGGGCATCCGGGATCGGAACGGGGAACGGCGTGCCGTCCGGCCTGGTCACCCTCGTGATCGACGTGCCCTGGCTCGTGGTGGCGGGCGTGCTGGTCGGCCTGCCCCTGCTGACCGCGCTGCTGGCCGGGCTGTGCGTCCGGACGAGGGTGGTGCTCGCCCGCCGCCTGACCTGACCCGCCGTTCCGGGCCGTGCCCGGCCGCCCCCGGAGCTCCGGGGGCGGCCGGGCATCGGCGCGGGGGTCACCCCGGCTCGCTCATGCCCGGCCGGTCGGAGCGCTCAGTCGGTGACGTCGGCGCAGACCACGTGGGCGCCCAGCTCGACCATCCGCTGCTCGCTGCGCGCGTCGGCGACCCTGGCCATCAGGATCGGCGCCTCGCTCGCGGCGAGCTGCGGCAGCCGGGCGCGCACCCCGCGATGGATGTCCCTGACCACGTCCTCGGCCGCCGACATGTGCACCTTCACGTGCAGCATGATCCCCGGCGCGCCCGAGGAGGTGCTGGCCTCGGAGATCCACACGTGGTGGACGAGCGGGTAGTCGACGAGCAGCTGCGAGATCGCGGCGCGCAGCGCGGGCAGGATCGGATGGTCGCACCGGCGGTATCCCGGGTCCACCATCTGCATCGGGCCCGACAGGTGCGGCCGGGGCGCCGGGATCCACGGCTGGGAGGGCGCGGCGGGCACCGGCGCTCTCGGCGGGCGCGCGGGCGCGGGACGCGAGACCGTGGCCATCGCCCCGGTCGCGTACGCCGTCGGCGCCGCGCTCGACAGCGCGGGCGTGGGGCCGCTGCGTGTCGAGAGCAGGTAGCGCTGGAGATCCTCGATCGGCACGGCCGCGGCCGCCGGGCCCGCCGCGTCGATCACGATCTCCCGCACGCCGGTGACCCGCTGGATGTCGAGGATGGTGTCGGCGTCGCACGCCGACAGCGAGTGGCTGCCACGGTGCCGCGCGTAGGTGTCCGCCGAGGTGTACCCGAGCAGGACACGATCACCGGCCTGGGTCGTGCCGAGCACGACGGAACGGTCGGGTCGCACGGCAACCAGGAGTCCCCATTCGGCCAGCGCCGCAAGCAGCCGGTGCGGATCGCCGTGCTGCGCGAGCACGTTGCCGAGAGCGGGGTTCCCGATGCTCATATGAGGAACGATAGGTAGTGGACCACGGCTTATCAGGGTAATCGCGAAGTTTTCCTGGGATCAATACCAACTTGAATTTTGGGTGCATGAGATCTGTCAAGGACGGGTAACCGCCTCCTGGGCCCCGAAGCCCCCTCGCGCCTCGCGGGTGTCTCCGGTGCCTCCGGGAGCGTCCTGGCCGGCGTGGGGCGTCTCGGATCGCGGGACACTCGTGAACGCGTTCACAAGCGCCGATAGACTACGTGAGGTCCGTGCACCCCTCACCGTCTAGTAAGGATCCAGCCTGTGAACAAGCCCGTCGTACTGGTCGCTGAGGAACTTTCCGAGGCCGGTCTCGCGGTTCTGGGCGCGGACTTCGAAGTCCGCCACACCGACGGCGCCGACCGTGCCCAGTTCCTGCCCGCCCTCGCCGACGTGGACGCGCTCATCGTGCGCAGCGCCACGCAGGTCGACGCCGAGGCGATCGCCAACGCGCCCCGGCTCCGCGTCGTCGCCCGCGCGGGCGTCGGTCTGGACAACGTCGACGTGGAGGCCGCCACCAAGGCCGGTGTCATGGTCGTCAACGCGCCCACCTCCAACATCACCAGCGCCGCCGAGCACACCGTCGCCCTGATCCTCGCCTCCGCCCGCAACGTCGCCCAGGCGCACTCCGCGCTCAAGGGCGGCGAGTGGAAGCGCTCGAAGTACACCGGCGTGGAGCTCGACGAGAAGGTCGTCGCGATCCTCGGCCTCGGCAAGATCGGCCAGCTGGTCGCTCAGCGCCTCCAGCCGTTCGGCGTCGAGCTGATCGCCTACGACCCCTACCTGCAGCCGGCCCGCGCCGCGCAGATGGGCGTCCGGCTGGTCTCGCTGGAGGAGGCCCTGAGCGAGGCCGACTTCATCACGGTGCACCTGCCCAAGTCCAAGGAGACCATCGGCCTCATCGGAGACAGGGAGCTCCACACGGTCAAGCCGAACGTCCGCCTCATCAACGTCGCCCGCGGCGGCATCATCGACGAGAACGCCCTCTACTCCGCGATCAAGGAGGGCCGCGTCGCCGGCGCCGGCATCGACGTGTTCCCGAAGGAGCCGGTCACCGACAGCCCGCTCTTCGAGCTCGACCAGGTCGTCGTCACCCCGCACCTGGGCGCCTCCACCCACGAGGCCCAGGAGAAGGCCGGCACCCAGGTCGCGCGCAGCGTGAAGCTCGCGCTCGCCGGGGAGTTCGTGCCGGACGCGGTCAACGTCCAGGGCGGCGCCGTCGCCGAGGACGTCAAGCCGGGCCTGCCGCTGGCCGAGAAGCTCGGCCGGGTGTTCACCGCCCTCGCGGGCGAGGTCGCCACCAAGCTCGACGTCGAGGTGCGCGGCGAGATCGCCTCCCACGACGTCCGCGTGCTGGAGCTGGCCGCGCTCAAGGGCGTCTTCACCGACGTGGTCGAGGACTCGGTCACCTACGTCAACGCCCCGCTGCTGGCCAAGGACCGCGGCGTGTCGGTCGAGCTGATCACCAGTTCCGACAGCCCCGACTGGCGCAACGTCGTGACGGTCCGGGGCGTCCTCGCCGACGGCCGCGCGGTCTCGGTCTCCGGCACCCTGTCCGGGCCGAGGCAGATCACGAAGATCGTCGAGGTCAACGGCTACCAGATGGAGATCGAGCCGACCGACCACCTGTCGTTCTTCACCTACACCGACCGCCCCGGCATCGTCGGCGTGGTCGGCCGCATCCTCGGCGACCACTCGATCAACATCGCCTCGATGCAGGTGGCCCGTGACGCCAAGGGCGGCAAGGCGCTCATCGCGCTCACCGTCGACACCGCCATCCCGGCCGAGGTGATCGACCAGATCGGCTCGGAGATCGGCGCCGACAGCGGTCGCTCGGTCGACCTGGCCGACTAGCCGTACCGCCGATGTGGCCGCCGCCCCGGAGACCGGGACGGCGGCCACATCTCGTCTCAGCATGTGAGAAGTGTGTACGCCGGGCGAGACGGTTTTCCCGCGGCCGGGTAGCCTGAAGTGAAATGCGCCAGGTTCTCGTAATTCCTACCTGCCGCGGCGAGGCCTGACAGGGGCAGGCCGGCGACTCGCCGCGGTGTCGTGGCGCGTGCCGGCTCCCAGCCCCCGCCGCCGGTCCGTGATCCGGACCCGCGACATCAGGCCTGGTCGGAGTCCCGACCGGAGTCTCGACCACCTTCCTTGCAGGCATGCGACCGAGACGAGATTCGCCATGTACGACATGTATCCCTGGAACCGTCCCGAGGAGACCGAGGACGAGGCCATCGACGCGCTCCAGACCGCTCTGGACCGCAGGGACAACGGCGGTGCTCCCACCCGCTGAACCCGTTCTCGCCGCCGCCGGGGTCTCCACGGCCTCCCGGCGGTGATCCGCCGGCGTGTCTCATCCGCCGGGCACGGCTTCGGTCGCGAGCTCGACCCGCTTGGTCAGCTGAACCCCCTGCGGGTCGGGGCGCACCGCGCCGGCGAAGGAGTCGCGGCGCCAGGAGTCGAGTTTCTCCTCCTTGACCACGTCGCCGGTCTGCGGGGCGTGAACCATGTAGCCGGGCTTTGTGATCATGCCGACGTGGCCGAGGCCGCTGAAGAAGACCAGGTCACCGGGCTTGAGATTCTTCCAGGCGATCTTCTTGGAGAAGGCGGCGTACTGGTCGTTGGTGACGCGGGGGAGCTTGATCCCGGCGGCGCCGTAGGCGCGGAGCACCAGGCCGGAGCAGTCGAAGCCGCCGTTGCCGGTGCCGCCCCAGACGTAGGGCGTTCCGCGCTTGGACATGGCCCACTTCACGGCTTTCTGCCAGGCGGGCTTGACGGCCGCGGCCTTCAGCGCGTCCTTCAGTGCGGGGGTGTTGAGCGCGGCGGGCCCGGGGGCGGGGGGCGGGGACGCGGCCAGGGCGGCGGTCGAGGTCGCGCACACCGCGGCGCCGGCGACGATCATGGAGGCGGAGATGGACAGGACGCGGGGGAGAACTGTGCCGGACAGGGTGATTCCTTCCATAAGGCCGGCCGGGTGAGCTGTCGGGCTCGGGCGTGGAGGCCGCCCTACGGCGCGAGAACGCGCTGATTCGCCCCAAGGAATCCACCTGATGAACGGCCGGGAACGCGCTCCGGGGGAGGAGCGGGGTGCCCGGGGTCCGGTAGATCCCGTAAAGAGTGGTTCCCCGGCTCCGTGCGGGCCCGGTAAGGGGACGGCCCGTACGGATTAGGCATCGACGTGATTGGGAGGACCATAACGAAACCTCACGAAACGGTCAATACCAAGCAAAGACGGACAAAACGATCAAACGTCTCTCCGGGCGGATGTGTCCGGAGAGTGAGACCGGTGTTCGATCACCGAGACGGACCGGTAAGGTGCCTGCATGGATTCGCGTAACATTCGCCTGGCGGTCATCCCCGGGGACGGAATCGGAGTCGAGGTCGTCACCGAAGGGCTGAAGGTCCTCGAAGCGGTCGGCACGAAGGTGGAGCCCACCACCTACGACCTCGGCGCCAAGCGCTACCACGAGACCGGCGAGACCCTGCCCGACCCGGTCCTCGACGAGCTGCGCGGATACGACGCGATCCTGCTCGGCGCGGTCGGCGACCCCAGCGTGCCCCCGGGCATCCTGGAGCGCGACCTGCTGCTCAAGCTCCGCTTCCAGCTCGACCACTACGTGAACCTCCGCCCGGTCAAGCTCTTCCCCGGCGTCGAGACGCCGCTGGGCAGGGCCCGCCCCGAGGACATCGACATGGTCGTCGTCCGCGAGGGCACCGAGGGCCCGTACGCCGGGGCGGGCGGCGTCATGCGCCGGGGCACGCCGCACGAGATCGCCACCCAGGAGTCGCTGAACACCGCCCACGGCGTCGAGCGCGTCGTGCGCTACGCCTTCGACAAGGCGCTGGGCCGCCCCGGCAGGAAGCTGACGCTGGTCCACAAGACCAACGTGCTCACCTACGCCGGCGACCTCTGGGCCCGCACCTTCGACCGCGTCGGCCTGGAGTATCCCGACGTCCAGACCGACTACTGCCACGTCGACGCGGCCTCGATGTTCTTCGTCAGCCAGCCCGAGCGCTTCGACGTGATCGTCACCGACAACCTCTTCGGCGACATCCTCACCGACATCGGCGCGGCGATCGCCGGTGGCATCGGCCTGGCGGCCAGCGGCAACGTCAACCCCGACCGCACCGCGCCGAGCATGTTCGAGCCGGTCCACGGCAGCGCCCCCGACATCGCGGGCCAGGGCAAGGCCGACCCGACAGCCACGATCCTTTCGGTCGCCATGCTCCTCGACCACCTGGGCATGGCCGCCGAGGCCGCCAGGGTCGAGCGGGCCGTCGCCGGCGACCTGGCCGAGCGGCCGGCAGGCAAGGCGGGCCGGACCACCCGCGAGATCGGCGACGACATCACCGCCCGAGTAGCCGGCTGAGGAAGCCGCCCTCCTCGACCCCGACGCGCCTGGCGGCTCACCCGAGCCGCCAGGTGCGTTTTTGTTTCTCCAGCACTGCCGGTTTTCGGCATAGATGGAGTAGTTTCCCGTTACCCGGTCCGACGCAGAATGGACCCAAGGGTAAGCCAGACACCAAGAGAAGGATCCGTGCGATGACCACCGCTCAGAAGCTCAGCTTCGACGTGCAGCTCTCCGACCACGCTCGCACCGCGGCAGAGCGCGAGCAGGTAATGGCGAGCCCGGGGTTCGGCCAGGTCTTCACCGACCACATGATCTCGATCGACTACACCGAGGGGCGGGGCTGGCACGACGCCAGGCTCATGCCGTACGGCCCGCTCAGCCTCGACCCCGCGACGTCGGTCTTCCACTACGCGCAGGAGCTTTTCGAGGGGCTCAAGGCCTACCGCCAGGAGAACGGCACGATCGTGACCTTCCGGCCCGAGGCCAACGCCGCGCGCTTCAACACCTCCGCGGTGCGGATGGCCATGCCCGAGCTGCCCGAGGAGACGTTCGTCGAGTCGCTGGAACTGCTCGTCCAGACCGACCGCGAGTGGGTGCCGACCACCCAGGGACACAGCCTCTACCTGCGCCCCTTCATGATCGCGACGCAGCCGATGCTCGGAGTCAACTACCCGTCCAGGACCTACAAGTACATGGTCATCGCCTCCCCGGCGGCGGCCTACTTCGGCGGGGGCAAGGCCGTCACGGTCTGGCTCTCCACCGAGTACACCCGCGCGGCCCCCGGCGGCACCGGCTTCGCCAAGTGCGGCGGCAACTACGCCGCGGCCTTCGTGGCCCAGCGCCAGGCCGTCGAGCAGGGCTGCGACCAGGTGGTCTGGCTCGACGCGGGCGAGCACCGCTACGTCGAGGAGATGGGTGGGATGAACCTGTTCTTCGTCTACGGCGACCGCCTGCTGACCCCGGCGCTCACCGGAACGCTCCTGCCCGGCATCACCCGCGACTCGATCCTCTCCCTCGCCTCCGACCTCGGCCTCCACGCCGAGGAGGGGCGCCTGTCGGTCGAGGAGTGGCAGCGGGGCTGCGAGACGGGCGAGCTCACCGAGGTCTTCGCCTGCGGCACCGCCGCGGTGGTCACCCCGGTCGGCTCGGTCAAGGGCGCCGACCGCGCCTGGACGGTCGGCGACGGCACCCAGGGGCCCGTCACCTCGAAGATCCGCGAGGAACTCGTGGGCATCCAGTACGGATCCCGCCCCGACCCGCACAGCTGGGTCCACAAGATCTGCTAGTCCCGTACGAGGAGGTCCGCGGGGACCGGTCGGCCGAAGGGGCGGCCGGTCCCGTGCGGTGGATACCCGGTCTCCCACCCGGCCGGGCCTCCTGCGGGGCGGATCTATCCCTCGATCAGCTTGCCGGTGTCGATCGTGAGGTTCCAGGGCGCGGGGAGCTCAAGAGGCTTGCCCAGCGACTCGGTGACCTCGTCGGCGTAACCCTCCGGACCCGGTCGGCTGAGTAACCTGAACCGGTTCGCGAAGGTGTCGATGACCAGGTAGAGCGGAACTCCCGCGAGCGCGCAGGCCCGGGGCTTGACCACATGGTCATCGTGAACGCTGCTCGGGGAGACGACCTCGGCGACCAGCAGTGTGGCGTTGGCGTACACGTGGCTGGGATCCCAGAGGGGCGGATTCGGCGGAACGACGATTAGGTCGGGTTCGAAGCGATCCGCTTGTATCTGCAGGAGGAGCTTGGCTTCCGGGTAGACGCGCCATCCTTTCTCCATCGAGAAAGGTATGAGCTGCGCCATCAGGTAGTAAACGACATCGGCATGGGCGATCGTGGGCATCTCCCTCACCACGATCCGACCGTTGACGATCTCGATTCGATGCTTCTCAAATCGTTCGACGAGTTCCAGATAGAGCCGTTCGAGCTCTTCCCTGTCTGTGATCTGGTAGGCGATCGATCTCTCCATGAGCATTCCCATGCGGTCATCCTTCCCTCCAGGCGGGTGGGCGCAACGTGTTGGTCACATCACTTAAAGTAATGGAAAAGATTTCCGCGCGCCCGCGATCCGGGAAAGTTCTCGTCAGTGCTTTCGAATCATGGTGAGGCCGTCGGCGATGGGGAGCATGATCGAGGTGACCCGCCCGTCGGCGCTGACCATGTCGTTGAACTCGCGGATGTGCCTGACGGTCTCGTCGTCCCTGCTGGGATCGGCGACGTGGCCGCTCCACAGGGTGTTGTCGACGAGGATCACCCCGCCGGGGGCCAGGCGTGACATGAGGATCTCGTAGTAGACGGGATAGTTGACCTTGTCGGCGTCGATGAACGCCAGGTCGACGGCCGGGTGTTCGGGAAGCTCGCGCAGCCGCTCGGCCGCGGGGCCGATCCTCAGCTCGATGCGGTCGGCGACCCGCGCCTTGTCCCAGTAACTCCGGGCGATCGCCGTCCACTCCTCGCTCACGTCGAAGCAGGTGAGCCCGCCGCCCGGGGCGAGCCCGCGGGCCAGGCAGATGGAGGAGTAGCCGGTGAAGGTGCCCACCTCCACCGCGTTCCTGGCGCCGCCGAGCTGGGCGATCATGGTGAGGAAGCGCCCCTGGTCGGGGGAGATCTGCATCGACGCGTTGTTGCCGGTCAGCTCGCGGGTCTCGAGCGCGAGCGCGTCGAGGACGTCGTCGGGCTGGGTGGTGTGCGCGAGCAGATACTGCCCCACGGTGGGGTCGAGATAAGTCGCCTTCATGGGGCCCATTCTCGCCGGTGCCGGACGGCGGCGGAGGGTGATTCGAGGTCGTGTCCGGGTCCTGTCCGGCCTGTTCCGGCCCGGGTGCGAGCCTGTGCCCGGCGTCTCACCCGGCCTGTGCCCGGGGTCCCGCCCGGCCTGTGCCCGGGTCGCGCCGACACGCCGCGGGTCTCGGATCCTGAGATCGATGTGTCAGATGGTGTCGGCGTATGGCAGACTCCGAAGCATCATGTTCTACGGTCTGCTCATTATCGGCAGGCGCGCTGGCTGAAAAGGGACACCGCCAGCGCGCAGACCTCTCACGTCCGTGAGGGGTCATTTTTGTTTCCAGAAGCCGGATGAGCGCGCGGCGAATCATCGAACCCGCGAAGGAGAACGACATGGCCGACGATCGCTTCCACGTGTACGACACGACTCTCCGTGACGGTGCCCAGCAGGAGGGGCTCAACCTCACGGTGGCCGACAAGCTGGCCATCGCGCGTCACCTGGACGGCCTGGGCGTCGGCTTCATCGAGGGAGGCTGGCCCGGCGCCAACCCCAAGGACACGGAATTCTTCAGGCGTGCCCAAACAGAGCTCGACCTGAAGCACGCGCAGCTCGCCGCGTTCGGCGCGACCCGCCGGGCAGGTGTGAAGGCCGCCGACGACCCGTTGGTGGCCGCGCTGCGCGAATCCGGCGCGCCGGTCGTGACCCTTGTCGCCAAGAGTCACGACCGGCACGTGGAGCTGGCCCTCCGCACGACCCTCCAGGAGAACCTCGCGATGATCCGCGACACGGTCTCCCACCTTCGTGCGGAGGGACAGAGGGTCTTCCTCGACGCCGAGCACTTCTTCGACGGCTACAAGTCCAACCCGGACTACGCGCTGGAGGTCCTGCGCACCGCCGCCGAGGCGGGGGCCTCGGTCATCGCGCTGTGCGACACCAACGGGGGCATGCTCCCCGACGAGCTGGCCGAGGTCGTGCACGCGGCGGTCGGGACGTCGGCCAGGATCGGCATCCACTGCCACGACGACACCGGCTGCGCGGTCGCCAACTCCCTGGCCGCGGTGAAGGCCGGCGCCACCCACGTGCAGGGCTGCGCCAACGGCTACGGCGAGCGCTCGGGTAACGCCAACCTGTTCACCGTGGTGGCCAACCTGCAGCTCAAGCGGGGATTCGATCTCGTGCCGCGGGAGGCGCTGGCCGACATGACCAGGATCGCCCACGCGATCACCGAGGTCACCAACGTCACCCCCAACTCCCACGCCCCCTACGTGGGCGTCTCCGCCTTCGCCCACAAGGCGGGGCTGCACGCCAGCGCGATCAAGGTCGACCCCAACCTCTACCAGCACATCGACCCCGCCGAGGTCGGCAACGACATGCGCATGCTCGTCTCCGACATGGCCGGACGCGCCTCGGTGGAGCTCAAGGGCCGCGAGCTGGGCTACGAGCTGGCCTCCGACACCTCGCGGGAGCTGGTGAACCGGGTCAAGGAGATGGAGTCGAAGGGCTACACCTTCGAGGCCGCCGACGCCTCCTTCGAGCTGCTGCTCCGCGACACCGTCGCGGGCGAGCGCCGGCGTCACTTCCAGGTGGAGTCCTGGAGGGTGATCGTCGAGCGGGCCCGGGGCGGCGAGGTCGTCAGCGAGGCCACCGTGAAGCTGCACGCCAAGGGGGAGCGGATCGTCGCCACCGGCGAGGGCAACGGCCCGGTCAACGCCCTCGACCGGGCCGTACGGCTGGGGCTGGAGCGGCTCTACCCCGAGCTGGCGGGGGTCGAGCTGATCGACTTCAAGGTGCGCATCCTGGAGGGCGCGCACGGCACCGACGCCGTCACGCGCGTGCTGATCACCTCCAGCGACGCGGCCGGGGAGTGGTCCACGGTCGGCGTCGACGAGAACATCATCGAGGCCTCCTGGCAGGCGCTGGAGCAGGCCGTCACCTACGGCCTCCTGCGCGCGGGCCACACCGCCTGACCCGCCTGACCCGGCCCGCCGCCGGGCCGGTGGCCGTCTCCCCGCCGGAAGGCAACGGCTGGGAGGCGGCCGGAGAGCCCCCTCGGCGAGAGCCGGGGGGCGGAGCCCGTCAGGAGAGGTCGGCGCCGCTGACGCGGAAGCTCACCTGGCCCTCGGAGGTCTCCAGGCTGACCTTGCCGCCGGAGCAGGAGAGCGACGGCTTCCCGCTGCCGGGCACCACCACGGTCAGCACGGAGTCGCCCGAGGCGGGTGAGACGACCGCGGGGGCGGGGTGCCTCTGCAGGTAGGCGGAGGAGACCCAGCCCTGGTACGGGTTCTTCTGGCCGCGGACCACCTTCAGCCCGGCGACCGGCCGGCAGGACGGCATCGAGACCTGGGCGAGCGTCGCCTTCCAGCCCGCCTTGTCCTTCACCACGACCTGGCCGCCACCGCTGGAGACGGTGGACAGGTCGCGGGAGAAGTGCCAGACGTTGCGGACCTTCGAGCCCTTGGGCACCGTGTCCAGCACGGCCATCACGTCCTGGCGGTGGTTGACGAGCACCGAGCGGGTCCTGGGCACGCCGTAGGCCCTGTCGGTCAGCCGGTAGCTCTGCCGCTCCTGCCCGATCGACGACCTGCTCAGCGCGCTGGCGGTCTTGCCGCGGAACCTCGCTCCGGCCACCATCGACGTGTTGTGCGCCTCGGGGGAGATCGTCCAGTCGCGGTAGCCGCTGTTCTCGTACGAGTCGAAACCGGCGTCGACCAGGACGTCACGGCCCTGGGCGTAGTAGGTCACGCCCAGATGATCCTCGTGGCCGTGGTACTTCATGCCGGGCCCGAAGCGGACGGAGTAGAAGGCCGACTCCGGCTTGTCCCAGGCGGTGCGCCCGTAGACGTAGCCGCCGCCGAACACCCGCACGGTCTGCTTCGGGTGGCTGTAGCCGACCGGCCGCACGTCCGCGCCGCCGTCGCCGATCGGGACCATGAACCCGTCGGGCTGGGTGGAGTGGGCGATGAAGTCCTCCAGCGACTCCCAGCGCCGGGAGATGTCGCCGGGCACCTTCCGCTTGCACGCCCTGATGTTGTCCATCGCGACCTTCAGGCGGTCGTGGACGTAGAGCGCGTAGCGCGGGGCCTGCTCGCGCAGCACCCCCTGGGAGTCGACGTCGAGCTTCACGGTCTCGGTGAGCCGCCTGATCGCGAGGCTGGACCACTGGTCGCGCCCGTAGCGGCAGCCGATGCCGAGCAGCGCGATGTCCTGGTCGATGCCGTGGTTGTGACCCTTCTCGTACAGCCTGGGGTCGGAGAGCATCTTCGCGTGCTCGGCCAGGCTGCCGGAGAGCCACGAGCCGCCGGCGTGCTTGCTGAGGCAGACCAGCGCGGGGGCGCGCAGCGCGATCGGGTGCTCCTGCCAGGCGTACGGGCTGGTCTTCGCGCCGCCGCGGGGGTTGTCGGCCACCCAGTCCTTGGCGATCTCGACGGCCCGCGTCAGGTACGCCTCGTTGCCGTTCGTCTCGTAGTCGGCGACGAGACGGCCCATCCAGCGCAGCGAGTGGAAGACCATGCTCCACGAGCGGTTGCGGTAGGGGTCGGTGCGCCAGTCGACGTCCTTGCCGACCTTCACCGGGGCGAGGTCGAGGAAGTCGACCTGACCGTTCATGATGTCCGTCGACGTCGGTGTGGCGGGCAGCCAGTCACCCTGGCATTCGGCGGTGCGTTTCGCCTCCCTCGCCTCCGCGGTACCGACCGTGACGCCGCAGGTCATCAGGAGGATGATGCAGAGAGCGAATGCTTTTGTGCGGCGGCGCACGCCAGTTCCTTCCGGGCCGAACGAGGGGGAGCGGATCATGCTGTCCGGATCCCACCAAATCGGTCAAGCCGGGATGGTCTCTTCTGAAACATCGTTAGCAACTAGATGCGGGCCTCCCAGTTTCCTCACAGCGTTCACCGGTCCTCCGTACGCCGGCGGGCATCCATCCGCCCCGCCCGGCCCGCCCGTTCGCCCGTGGCACGATTTTGTCGGTCGATGGCTCTCCTGCCACTCGCGGGCGTCGCCGTGTTTCGGCAGGCTGGGCGGTATGAGACTCGCCGACATCGTCATCCCCGACACACCGGCCGCCCGAGGGGCGCTGGAGGTGGCGACCGCCTACTGCTCGCCCGCCCTGCTCAACCACTCCGTCCGGGCCTACCTCTTCGCGGCGGCCTACGGTGCGATGAACGACGTCGCCTTCGACGACGAGCTGCTGTACGTCGCGTCGATGATGCACGACATCGGCCTGGTCAAGGAGTTTGACAGCCACACCGTGCCGTTCGAGGAGGCGGGCGGCCACGTCGCGTGGGTCTTCGCCGCCGGGGCCGGGTGGCCCGTCGAGCGCCGCGTGCGCGCGTCGGAGATCGTCGTACACCACATGTGGGACAAGGTCGACCCCGAACAGGACCCCGAGGGGTATCTGCTCGAACTGTCCACCGGGCTCGACATCTCCGGGCGGCGGCCGGAGGACTTCCCGGCGGAATTCCGAGCCGAGGTGCTGGAACGCCACCCCCGGCTGGGGCTCGGCCCGGAGTTCACCGCGTGCTTCGTCGACCAGGCCGCCCGCAAGCCGGACAGCCTGGCCGGGCGGTTCGTCCGCTCGGGGGTCGCCGAGCGCATCGCCGCCAACCCGCTGGACCGCTGAGGGCTCCCCGCGGGGAGCCCCGGCTCTCGCCGCCGCTCAGGCTCCCGGTGCGGGACCGGTGCTCTGGACGACCTCGAAGGACCACAGCTCGGCCCCGGTGGCGGCGGGTCCCTGCCCGTGGCCGTGCCCCTGGGCCGGTCCGCCCTGCCCCTGGCCGTGCCCGTGGCCCTGGGCCGCGCTGTGGGCGTCGGCGTGCCCCTGTCCCTGGCCCCCCTGTCCCTGGCCGGCCTCGGCGGCGGCCTGGGCGTGGCCCCGCTGGAAGGCCTGGCTCTCGGTCCAGCGCTTGAAGTCCTCCTCGGAACGCCAGCGGGTGTAGACCAGGTAGCGGTCGGTGCCGTCCACCGGGCGAAGCAGCTCGAACCACTCGAACCCGTCCGCGGACTCGACGATCCCCGCCCGGCTGGAGAAGCGGCGTTCCAGCTCCTCGCGCATCTCCCCGGACACCGTCAGCGCATTTATCTTCACGACCGAAGGCACATCGTCTCCTCGAAGCGTTGGTTTCCCTGATCAATCTATGATCGGCGCTCCGGCACGTGGGTCAGGCGACGGTCCTCGGGCGGCGTGGCGCGTCCTCCAGGCTCACCCGGGCGACGGCGGGCATGCGCTCGGTCTCCAGGGCCTGGCGCATGTGCGGGATGACCACCCCGCCCAGCTGCTCGCGGACCGCGCTCATCGGCGCGTCCTCGGCGACCACCACCTTCATCCGTACGGCCGGGTGCGCGTTCGTGCCGATCATGTCGGCGGTGGCGTTGATGATCGCGGGGTGTGTGCCCGCCTCGGCGGCCGCCGCGTCGGTGACGCTGCCCGTGTCGACCTCGGTGACCCCGGCGGGACCGCTCTCGAGGCGCATGCCGCCCAGCCTGTTGCGGCGTCCCTGGGCCAGCAGCCAGCGCAGGCCGAACAGCGCGAGCACGATGCCCGCCGCCGCGATCACCCACCACAGCCACGGGTTGTAGGTGGCGAACGGCTGGCGTACCGAGCCGTCCACGAGCGGGCTGCGGGCGGGCGCCACGGCCTGCGGGAAGGCTCCCGCGCCGCGTGCGATCGCCAGGGCGCTGAGGATGATCAGAGTCAGTCCCACAAGCAGCAACCCCAGCCGGTTGCCCCGGGCGGTCTTGTCGTCCATGGCGCTCACTTCTCTCGCAGATGCACGCGGACGGGATACTTCCAGACGGGGGAGAGCGCGGTGATCCGCAGGTTCACGGCCTCCCGTACGGCGTCGGCCAGCCCGCGGGTGTCCCGCATGCCGCTGTCGGCCGCGACGTGCACGGCCTTTCCCCGCAGCCGTACCCGGGCGTGCTCGATTCCCTGCACCTGCTCGGCCGCGTGGGCCAGCGACCGGGTGAAGCCCCGCCGCTGCATGCCGATGGCCAGGTCCCTGTCCCCGGTCCTCACCGGGATCAGCGTGGGCCGGCCCGGAACGAGTGCGAGCAGCACCAGCAGCAGGCCCAGCAACCCCACCAGGCCCGCGCCCGTCATCAGCCGCGGGTCGTTCCACGGCGTCGACGTCGCCCAGGACAGGATCCGGTCGTACGGCACCAGGCGGAGCGGGCGGCCCAGCAGCGCGGAGATGACCTCCAGCGCGACGAGAAGGCCGAGCAGGGTCATCAGGGTGGCCGTGATGACCGCGGGAACCACCCGGCGCGGGCGGAACGCCTTGACCGCCGCGCGATCCGCGGAGGCGTCCTTCGCCACCGTGCCGTATATCGGCGGCGGTGAGGGCTCGGCTGTGCCGTATGCCGATGGCGCGGCCGGTTCCGTCGTGCCGTATGCCGGTGGTGCGGCCGGTTCCGTCGTGCCGTATGCCGGTGGTGCGGCCGGTTCCGTCGTCTCCGCACGGGGTGCGGGCGTCATCTCGCCGGTCGGGTCCGCTCCGGGGACCGGCTCCGCCGGGTCGGGTACCTGCCTGGCCATCATCGCTCCTCACGTAGCGGGACGATGTCCTCGGTGGGGTTGTCGGCGGGATCGCCGACGGACGCCGCTGTCCGGTCCGGGGTCCCGGCGCCGGTCTGGCCGGCGCCACCCGGGTTCTCCGCCGGTACGGCGTCCCCGGCGCGCGGGGTCCCGCGATCGTCGTGGGCGGGAACCACGTTGGTGACGAGGACGTCGATGTGGCCGACGTCCATGCCGGTGAGGGCCATGACCCGTCTGGCGACGTGGCGTCTGACCTCCTCGGCCACTTCGCGGATCGAGGCCGGATACTCGACCGTCACGTCCAGCCGGAGCGTCGCGAGCTCACCGTCGAGGGTGGCTCGGGTGCCGCCGCGCAGGGACAGCGGCCTCCGCTCGCCGACCTCCCGTACCCGTGCCACCTCTCCGGCCGCGCGGGCCGCGATGCGCGACACCACCCGGCCGGGTATGTCGGTCCTGCCGCGTCGTTCGGCCGGTACGGCCTGCCGGGACGGCTGGGCGGGGACGGCGGGCCGCGCGGGCCCGCCGGTTCCCGCGGGGACGGAACCCGCCTGCCGCGAGGCAGGGGGGTCCGGATCCGCGGCCGTCCCGGAGGACCCGGAACGGTGCTCGACGGGAGTGTTCATCGCCGTTTCGCCGCCAGCCGGGACAGGTCGACCTCTCCGGTCTCCGCGAAGCGGCCGAGGAGGAATCCGACGGCGCCCAGTACGAGCACCAGCAGGAACGCGCCGAGGCCGCCGAAGGCCGCCGCGAAGCCCAGAAGGACCCCGACGATCGTGCCGACCACGGACCAGACTGGGAAATTACTCATCTCAAACCTCCGATATGGACGTTCACCGGCCGGTCGCCCACCATCGGGGCGACCGCCGCTCGCACTCCGTCGGCGATCTCCGGTAGCGGGCGCCCCAGCCTGACGACGACCGAGACCTCCACCTCGTTCTCGCGCAGCGCGACACCGGCCAGCCGCTCGCCGGGCAGGTAGGTCGCCACGGTCCCGAACGGCCCGCCCGACAGGTCCACGACGTCGGGGCAGCGCCGTACGGCGTCGGCGATCCTGTGCGCGAGGCCGGCCGCGCCGAGGACCGGGCCCTCGGGTTCGCGGGTGACCACGGCCGTCTCGCGTGCGGGGTCCGGCGCCCTGGCCGGTGCTCCGGGCTCGCGCGCCGGCCTCGCCGTTGCCCCGGTCTCCCGGCCACGACCCGTTTCCCGGCTCTGGCCGGCCGGTCCGCGGGCGGGGTCCGCCGGTGCGGGCGCGGGCTTCTGCCGGGGCACCTGCCGGGCCGCGGCGGCCGGCCTGCGCGACGGATCGCCCGGCCGGTGCGCGGGTATGGCCGTCGCCGGTGTCGGAACGGCGGTCCTGGCGGGCTCCGCCGGTTCGCGCGCGGGCGTGGTCGTCTCGGCGCCGGGCTCCCCGTGCCGCGTGGACGCGGCCGTCCCGCGGCCCGGATCCGCCGGCGTCGGAGGCGTCACGGTCTCGCGGGCCGGGTCCCTGGGCTCGCGCCCCGATCCCGCCGCACCGCCTGCCGGGCCCTTCACTGGACGCGGGGCTCCGACTCGGACGAATCCTCCGACCTGTCCTTGTCCTGTCCGGGCATGTGGACGTCGGAGACCTTGATGTTGACCTCGGTGACCTCGAGCCCGGTCATGCGCTCGACCGCCGTGATCACGTTGCGGCGTACGGCGGCGGCCAGGTCGGGGATGGCGATCCCGTAATCGACGACCACTTCCAGGTCGGCGGCGGCCTGCCGCTCGCCCACCTCGACCGAGACTCCCTGGTTGGCGCTCTTGTCGGCGCCCACCATGCCGCGTACCGCCCCGAGAGCGCGTGCCGTGCCCGCGCCCATGTTGTGCACGCCGGGGATCTCCCTGGCCGCGAGCCCCGCGATCTTCGACACGACCCCGCTGTCGATGGTGGTGGTCCCCTTGGAGGTGACCAGGCCACTCTGGGATCCGGGACTGTCGGTGCGTGCCCGTGGCACCGTGGCCTCGTCGCCCTTGGGCCTGTTCACCGTGCTGGCTTCAGTCACGTCCGTTCCTTCCCCCGTTGGGAAGGCCTTCTGGCCTCCCCGATGCCTCTGAGGCGGTCATACCCCTCATATGCACATAAATCAGGACATAGCTTTTCTTGGAGCAAACATGGCACTATCGATAAAATCGGATTTGTAAGGATTTTTGGTTACATATGGTGCAGGGTTGCCGGGCGGTGGAGCGAGGAGAAGCGGGCACGGTCCGGCGGGACCCTGAGCGCGACTAGCCTTGTCATGTGCGTATAGCGAGGTTCTCCACAGGAGAAGGTGTCGGGTTCGGGGTGGTCGAGGGCGGCCCAGGGGAGGAGTTCATCTCCGGGATCTCCGGTCACCCGTTCGGGCCGATCCAGTTCACCGGCGAGCGATACTCGCTCTCCCAGGTCAGGCTGGTCGCGCCCATGCTGCCCAGCAAGGTCGTCGCGATCGGCAAGAACTACGCCGATCACGCGAAGGAGATGGGCGGGGAGGTCCCCGACGAGCCGCTGGTCTTCCTCAAGCCGTCGACCTCGGTGATCGGCTCGGGTGAGGCCATCGCCTACCCGACGGCGCTCTCCCAGCGGGTCGACTACGAGGGGGAGCTGGCCGTGGTGATCGGCAGGCTCTGCCGCGAGGTGCCCCGCGAGCGGGCGCACGAGGTCATCTTCGGCTACACCTGCGCCAACGACGTCACGGCGCGGGACCTGCAGAAGAAGGACGTCCAGTTCACCCGGGCCAAGGGCTTCGACACCTTCTGCCCGCTCGGCCCGTGGATCCAGACCGAGCTCGACCCGAGCGACGTCGGCATCGTCACGAGGGTGAACGGCGAGGTCAAGCAGGACTCGCGCACCTCCAAGCTCATGTACGACATCCCCGCGCTGATCGCCCACGTGAGCGCGGTCATGACCCTGATCCCCGGTGACGTCATCCTCACCGGGACTCCCGAAGGGGTCGGCCCGCTCAGCGTCGGCGACGAGGTCAGCGTTTTCGTCGAAGGAATCGGCACTCTCAGCAACCGGGTGGTCTCCCGTGATTAGGGTTCGTTTCGCCCCCTCGCCGACCGGCATGTTCCATGTCGGCGGCGCCCGCTCCGCGCTGTTCAACTGGGCCCTGGCCGAGCAGGCCGGCGGGAAGTTCGTGCTGCGCATCGAGGACACCGACGCCGCGCGCAACCGGCCGGAGTGGACCGAGGGCATCATCTCGGCGCTCGCCTGGATCGGCGTCAACGAGGACAGCCCGGCCTTCGAGGGCCCCTACTTCCAGTCGTCGTACGAGAAGCAGCACCGCGAGGCCGCGGCCAGGCTCGTCGCCGAGGGCCGGGCCTACTACTGCACGTGCACCCGTGACGAGGTGAAGGCGCGCACCGGCTCCGAGCACCAGGGCTACGACGGCTTCTGCCGCGACCGCGGCCTGACCGAGGGCGCGATCCGCTTCCGCACCCCGGACGAGGGCGTCACCGTGGTCCAGGACCTGGTCCGCGGCACCGTCGAGTTCCCCAACAACGCGATGGAGGACTTCGTCGTCGCGCGCGGCGACGGCTCCCCGCTGTTCGTGCTGGCCAACGTCGTCGACGACGTCGAGATGCGGATCAGCCACGTGGTCCGGGCCGAGGAGCACCTGTCCAACACGCCCAAGCAGCAGCTGCTCTGGGAGGCGCTCGGCGTCGCCCCGCCCACCTGGGCGCACGTGCCGGTGATCGTCAACGAGAAGCGCCAGAAGCTGTCCAAGCGCCGCGACAAGGTCGCCCTGGAGTCCTACCGCGAGGAGGGCTACCTGGCCGAGGCGATGGTCAACTACCTGATGCTGCTCGGCTGGGGCCCCGGCGACGACCGGGAGATCATGCCCTGGCCGGAGATGGTGCCGCTGTTCAAGCTGGAGGACGTCAACCCCTCCCCGGCGTTCTTCGACGAGAAGAAGCTCCGCGCGTTCAACGGCGAGTACATCCGGGCGCTGCCCCTGGAGGAGTTCGCCGCCCGCTGCGAGCCGTGGCTGGAGCCCGGCTGGGACCGCGCGACCTTCGCCAAGGTCGCCGAGCTCGCCCAGACCCGCATCGCGGTCCTGTCCGAGATCACGGCGAACGTCGACTTCCTCTTCCTGGACGAGCCCGTCTTCGACCAGGCGTCGTGGGACAAGGCGATGAAGAACTCCGCCGTGGAGATCCTCACCGGCTATCTCGCCCGCCTGGAGACGGTCGACATGGACCCCGAATCGCTGAAGACCGCCCTGGAGGAGGTCGGCCTGGAACACGGTCTCAAGCTCGGCAAGGCCCAGGCTCCCGTGCGCGTGGCCGTCACCGGCCGGACCGTGGGCCTGCCGCTGTTCGAGTCGATCGAGGTCCTCGGCCGCGAGCGCTCCGCCGAGCGCCTCCGCGCCGCCCTCGCGAAGCTTCAGGCCTGACCGGGCCTCACGGATCGAAACCGGGCTCAGGCCCGGTCGGGGGGGCCCGACCGGGGGCGGGCGAGAGGGCCAGATCGGGGTCCGTGGGGACGGCGGGCGGCGGCGCCGGCGCGGGAGCCGTGCCGCC
>NZ_JBFAAE010000040.1:0-77368 GCF_040639575.1 Streptosporangium sp. NPDC023825
CCACGCAGACCAGACCCGACTCCCGGCGGAAGGCCAGCACCCCGTCCTGGGCGTCCAGCCAGGTCAGCGTGCCGTCGCCGAGCAGCTCGCGGCGCCGACGGCGCCCGCGGCCGGGGCCGCGGTAAGGAGCCCGGCCCGTTCCGGCGGGCGACGGGCCGGCACTGGTACGCCTGGGCCATGGTCGCCCCGGTGATCCTGGTCACCGGCCTGCTGGTCGGCTGGCCGCTGGCCAGGGGCGTCTACCTGTCGCTGACCGACGCCACCGAGGCCAACATCGGCCGGACGATCGGCGTCAACGTCATCCCCTCGACGTACGAGTTCACCTGGTTCGACAACTACGTCGCGATCCTGACCAGCGGGCTGTTCTGGGAGAAGCTGACCTGGACGGTCGTGTGGACCGTCGCCTGCGTGGCGTTCCACTACGGCCTGGGCCTCGGCCTGGCCATGCTGCTCAACCGCAAGGTCAGGTTCCGCTCGGCCTACCGGCTGCTGCTCATCCTGCCGTGGGCGATCCCGGGCTTCGTCTCGGCGTTCATCTGGCGCTACCTCTACAACAGCGACTTCGGCGTGATCAACGCGATGCTGCGGGCCGCCGGCCTGGGCGCGGTCGGCTGGCTCGACGACCCGACCACGGCGAAGATCGCGGTCATCGCGGTCAACGTCTGGATGGGCGTGCCGTTCATGATGGTCGCCGTGCTGGGCGGGCTCCAGTCGATCCCCGGCGAGCTGTACGAGGCGGCCGAGGTCGACGGCGCCACGCCGTGGCAGCGCTTCCGCTTCATTACGATTCCCGGCTTGCGTACCGTGTCGAGCACGGTTGTCCTGCTGGGCACGATCTGGACGTTCAACATGTTCCCGGTGATCTATCTGATCAGCGGGGGAGGACCGGGCAGCTCCACCGAGATCCTGGTCACCTACGCCTTCCGTGAGGCCTTCACCGGCGTCCGCAACTACTCCAACTCCGCGGCGTGGGGAGTGATCATCCTCCTGCTCCTCGTCGTGCTGGCCGTGGTCTACCGGCGCTCGCTGCGCAAGCAAGGGGAGGTCTGGTGAGCACAGCCACCACTGCCACCACTGCCGGCTCGAGGCGTGCCCGGGGGCGCGGGGAACGCAGTGTCGGCAAGTCGATCCTGCTGCACGCGACCCTGCTCGCCGCGGTCGCCACCTCGCTGTTCCCGATCGTCTGGCTGGTCCTGACCTCGCTCAAGCCGCGCGACGGCTGGCTCTCCAGCGAGCTGGAGATCTTCAACCAGCCCTCGCTGGACAACTACGTGCGGGTGCTGACCGAGACGCGGTTCCCGACCTGGCTGCTCAACTCGGTGATCGTCGCCGGGCTGACCACGGTCATCGGCGTCTTCCTGGCCTCCACGACCGGGTACGCCATCAGCCGCTTCCGCTTCCCCGGCTACCGCGGGGTGATGTGGATGCTGCTCGTCACCCAGATGTTCCCGGTGGCGATCCTGATCGTCCCCCTCTACAACCTGATGGCGGGCCTCGGGCTGCTCAACCAGATCCCCGGGCTGGTCATCGCGTACATGACGGTGGCGGTGCCGTTCTGCGCGTGGATGATGAAGAGCTACTTCGACTCCATCCCGCGCGAGATCGACCAGGCGGGGCTCGTCGACGGCTTGACGCCGTTCGGCGCGTTCTGGCGGGTCATCCTGCCGCTGGCCAGGCCGAGCCTCGCGGTCACCGCGTTCTACTCGTTCATGACCGCCTGGGGCGAGGTGGCCTACGCCACCGTGTTCATGTCGCAGGAGGAGAAGCGCACGCTCGGGATCGGGCTCCAGCAGTTCGTCGGCCAGCACTGGTCGGACTGGGGCCTGCTCACCGCGGCGGCGGTGCTGATCGCGGTTCCGGCGGCGGTCGTCTTCCTGCTCGTCCAGCGGCATCTGGTCACCGGGCTCACCGCCGGTGCCACGAAGTCGTAACACCACTGTGCTATTACGTCCTGATATGTCATCTGATCGGGGGATTTAATATGACCGAGCTTGTCCGGGCGGAACCGGGTGCCGGGACCGCCACCCGATGGTGGCGCGACGCGGTGATCTACCAGGTCTACGTGCGCAGCTTCGCCGACGGCGACGGCGACGGCGTGGGCGACCTGCTCGGCGTGCGCGGCGGGCTCCCCTACCTCGCGGACCTCGGGGTCGACGCGGTCTGGCTCACCCCGTTCTACACCTCGCCGATGGCCGACTTCGGCTACGACGTGGCCGACTACCGGGACGTGGACCCGATCTTCGGGTCGCTGGCCGACGCCGAGGCGCTGATCGGCGAGGCGCACCGGCACGGCCTGCGGGTCATCGTGGACGTGGTGCCCAACCACACCTCCGACCGGCACGCCTGGTTCCTGGAGGCCCTGGCCGCGCCCTCCGGAGACCCCGCGCGGGAGCGCTACGTCTTCCGCGAGGGCAGGGGCGCGACGGGGGAGCTGCCGCCCAACGACTGGGAGTCGGTCTTCGGCGGGCCCGCGTGGACCCGGCTGCCCGACGGCGAGTGGTACCTGCACCTGTTCGCCCCCCAGCAGCCCGACCTGAACTGGGAGAACCCCGAGGTCCACGCGGAGTTCGAGTCGATCCTGCGGTTCTGGCTCGACATGGGGGTGGACGGCTTCCGCATCGACGTCGCCCACGGCATGGTCAAGGCGGACGGCCTGCCCGACGTCGGCCACCCCGACCAGGTCGGGATGATCGGCACCGAGGTGGTGCCGTTCTTCGACCAGGACGGCGTGCACGAGATCCACCGTGCCTGGCGCAGGCTGCTCGACTCCTACCCCGGGGAGCGGATCGGCGTCGCGGAGGCGTGGGCGCCCTCCTCGCAGCGGCTGGCCAACTACGTCCGCCCCGACGAGATGCACCAGGCGTTCAACTTCCACTTCCTCGTCGCCCCCTGGGAGGCCGCCGCGTTCCGCGCGGTCATCCAGGAGTCGCTGACGACGGCCGGGACGGTCGGCGCGCCCTCCACCTGGGTGCTGTCCAACCACGACGTCAAGCGCCACCTCACCCGGTACGGCGGCGGCGAGGCCGGCCTGCGCCGCGCCCGCGCCGCCGCCCTGCTGACGCTCTCCCTGCCCGGCTCGGCCTACATCTACCAGGGGGAGGAGCTCGGGCTGCCCGAGGTCCTCGACCTGCCGGAGGAGTTCCAGCGCGACCCGCAGCGCCTGCGCAACCCCGACGACGGCCGCGACGGCTGCCGGGTGCCGCTCCCGTGGGCCGACGGCGAGCCGCACTTCGGCTTCAGCCTGCCCGGCGCCGAGGAGACCTGGCTGCCCATGCCGCCCTCCTGGGGGCCGCTCAGCGTCGCGTCCCAGCTCGGCGACCCGGTCTCCACGCTGAACCTCTACCGGGAGGCGCTGCGGATCAGGCGCGAGCGCCGCTCCTTCGACGACGCCCCGCTGACCTGGCTCGACTCCCCGCAGGGCACCCTCGCCTTCGCCAGGGGCGACGGGTTCGCCTGCACGGTCAACCTCACCGGCGAGCCCGTGGAGCTGCCCGCCCCCGGGCGGATCCTGCTGGCCAGCGCGGAGACGGCCGTCGCGGGCGGCACGGTGCGGCTCGCCCCCGACTCCGCCGTCTGGTGGGAACCCGATGCCGCATAGCACCGGGCAGCTCGGCGCCGGTGCCGGCGGCACCGGCACCGGCACCGGCACCGCCAGGCTGGCCGACATCGCCGCGCAGGCCGGGGTGAGCGAGGCCACGGTCAGCCGGGTGCTCAACGGCAAGCCCAGCGTGTCGCGGTCGACCCGGCAGGCGGTGCTGACGGCGCTGGACCTGATGGGCTACGAGCGCCCGCAGCGGTTGCGCCAGCGCAGCAACGGGCTGGTCGGCCTGGTCACCCCGGAGCTGGACAATCCGATCTTCCCGGCCTTCGCCCAGGCCTTCGAGAAGACGCTCACCCAGCACGGCTACACGCCGGTGCTCTGCACCCAGCTGCCCGGCGGGGCGGTCGAGGACGAGTTCACCGAGATCCTCGTGGAGCGCGGGGTGAGCGGCATCATCTTCGTCTCCGGGCTGCACGCGGACATCACCGCGCGCTCGGACCGCTACACCCAGCTGATCGGGCAGGGCGTGCCGATCGTCCTGCTCAACGGGCACGCCGCCGACGTGCCCGCCCCGTTCATCTCCCCGGACGACCGGGCCGCGGCCCGGCTGGCCGTGCAGCACCTGGCCGACCTCGGGCACGAGCGCATCGGCCTGGCCGTCGGCCCCGGCCGGTTCGTGCCGGTGATCAGGAAGATCGAGGGTTACCGGCAGGCCATGTCCCAGCTGCTCGGCGTCACGGACGTCGACGGGCTGATCTCGCACTCGCTGTTCTCGGTGGAGGGCGGCCAGGTCGCGGCGGCGCAGCTGCTGGCGCGCGGCTGCACGGGCATCGTGTGCGCCTCGGACCTGATGGCGCTGGGCGCGATCCGGGCCTGCCGCGACCGGGGACTGTCGGTGCCGGGGGAGGTGTCGGTGGTGGGGTTCGACGACTCGCCGCTGATCGCGTTCACCGACCCGCCGCTGACCACCGTGCGCCAGCCCGTGCAGTCGATGGTCACCGCCGCCGTGCACACCCTCCTGGAGGCCGTCGCCGGGGCGCCCGGCGGGCACTCCGAGCTCATCTTCCAGCCGGAACTCATCGTGCGGGGCTCGACGGGCTCCGGCCCCAAGATCGTTCGCTGAACGTCCCCGCCCGCCGGCATTTCGCGGCGATCCATTTCCGCCGCCTTCACGGGCTTCCCCGGCGTGCCCGCCGATCTCTATACTCCGAGATCCTCACACCGAGAGGACCGCCGCAGCCGCCGGTCCTCCGGAACACCGCGAAGGCCGCCGCAGTCGCCGGTCCTCCGGAACACCGCGAAGACCGTAGCCGCCGGTCCTCCCGGGCAGTGCGAAGGCCGTCAGAGCCGCCGGTCCCCTCGAACATCGCGAAGGCCGTCAGAGCCGCCGGTTCTTCCGCTCGGCATCCGCGTCATCAGCGTCATCGGTGTCATCCAGGCCGCCCGCGGCCGGCACCTCGCTCTCGTTCCACCCGTCGACCTCGCGCGCCCCTCAGGAGGCCGGTTTTGAGTGTGCACGACCTCGCCCAGATCGCCCAGCTCGCCATGATCGCCGATTCTTCCCGGTTCCCCGTCCCGATCCACGACCGCGCGGGCACGCCCTCGTGCCGCGCCGTGGGACCGGAGGAGACGCCGTGACGGACGCCTCCCACTTACCCGGTACGCCTGGCACACCTGACCTGTCAGGATTACTCGGCTCGCCTGACTCGCCTGGCCTGTCAGGCTTACCCGGCGGCCCGCGCCGCCACGAGACCCACCCTGTCCCCGAGCCCGTCCTCGCGGACAGGACCGCGCGGGCCGCGGTCGTCGGGGCGGGCCCGGCGGGATCGTTGCTCGCCGTCCTCCTCGCCCGCCGCGGCCACCCGGTCGACGTCTACGACATGCGCCCCGACCCGCGCGACGGCAAGGGCGACGGCGAGGGACGCTCGATCAACCTGGGCCTGTCGGCCCGCGGCATCCGCGCCCTGCGGCACGTCGGCCTGTGGAACGCTCTCGGGGACAGGCTCGTGCCCATGCGGGGACGCATGATCCACCGTCCGGGCAGGCCCGCGGCCTTCCAGGCGTACGGCACCGACCCGGGGGAGATCCTCTACTCGGTCCGCAGGGACGAGCTGACCACCCTCCTCGTCGAGAGCGCCGCCGCGCACGAGGGGGTGAGGCACCTCTTCGGCGTCCGCTGCGCGGGAGTCGACCGCGAGAGCGGGATGTTGACCCTGGCCGACGCGATCACCGGGGAGACGCGCGAGGCCCGCGCGGACTTCGTGGCCGGCGCGGACGGAGCGTTCTCCGCCGTACGCGCCGCCATGCAGCGGGGGCTCGCCGCCGACTACCGCCAGGAGTTCCTCGAATGGGGGTACAAGGAGCTCACAATTCCCGCGGCCCCCGGCGGCGGCTCCCGCGTCCCGCTGGAGGCGCTGCACGTCTGGCCCGGCGAGAACGCCCTGATCGTCGCCCACCCCAACGTGGACGGCTCGCTCACCGCGACGCTCTTCCTGCCGCACTCCGGCGCCCCCGGCTTCGCCGAACTCGCCGGGGAGCGGGACGTCACCCGTTTCTTCCGGCGGGTGTTCCCCGGCGTGGTGGACCTCGTGCCCGACCTGGCCGCGCAGTACGCCGCCAACCCGGTCGGGAACCTGGTGACCATCCGCACCTCGCGCTGGCGGCACGCGGACCGGGTGGTCCTGGCGGGTGACGCCGCCCACGCGGTCTACCCGTTCTACGGCCAGGGCATGAACTCGGCCCTGGAGGACTGCCTGGTGCTCGACGGCTGCCTCGCCCGGCATCCCGGCGACCGCGCGGCCGCGTTCGAGGAGTATCAACGGCTGCGCAAACCGCACACCGACATCCTGGCCGACCTGTCGGAACGGAACTTCGCCGACCTGCGCGACGGCACCCGGTCACCGCTGCGGCTGGCCCGCAGGCAGGCCGACCTCGCGCTGAACCGCGCCTTCCCCACCCTGTGGCGGCCGCTCTACACCATGGTCTCGCACACCGACATGCCCTACGGCGAGGCGTTGCGCCGGGCCCGCCGGCAGGACCGCGTGCTGCGCTGGTCGGGCGCGGCACTGGCCACGGGGCTGGCCGCGGGAGCCGCCCTCGCGGCCGTACGCACCGGCTCCTCCCCGCGCGGGACGGCACCGTGATCACGCACCCCGACGACCCGTCGCTCCGCCTGATCGAGACCGCCGACCTCGACGCCCCGTCCCCGCCGCCCGAGGTCCTCGCCCACCGGGACGCGCTGCGGGCCGTCGTGGACTGGGCCGGGACCTACCTGTGCCGCCCGCACCCCGACCTGGGCCGCAACGGCCCGGTCTGCCCGTACGCCCAGGGCTCGCTGAGCCGGAACAGGTTCTACCTCGCGGTGCCCGAGGTGGGACCCCGCGCCGCCGAGACCGTCGAGGACGTCGTCGCCGCGGTGGAGCCCTACCGGGCCTGGTTCGTCCGGCTCGCGCCGCTGGACGGGCCCGAGGCCGTGTTCACCACGATCCTGCTGCTGCTGCCCGGCCTCGGCGACCGCCTGGCGCTCGTCGACGGCGCGCAGAACGCGCTGAAGGGCGCCTTCGTCGAGGAGGGCCTGATGATCGGGGAGTTCCACGACGGGCCGCCCGACAAGCCGGGGTTGTGGAACCCGTCGCTGCGCCCTCTGGCCGGTCCCGTGCCGCTGCTCGCGATCCGCCACATGGTCGCCACGGACCTCCCCTTCCTGTGGGGGGACCCGGCCCACCGGCGCGCGTACCTGACCCGGTTCGACGGCAGGGTGCCCGCCCATCTGCGAGAGATCGTCATGGAGGCCGTGATGGAGGGGATCGAGTGACACCGCCCGTGCGCCGCGACCCCGCCGCGCCCATCCCGCTCACCCCCGCCCAGGCGCGCCTGTGGTTCCTCGACCGGGCCGGGGCCGGCGGCGGGGCGTCCTACGTCTGCTGGACCTTCCAGCGCCTCGTCGGGCCGCTCGACACGGACGCGCTGCGCGCGGCCTTCACCGCCGTCGTGGACCGGCACGAGGCGCTGCGCCTGGTCATCGTCGAGGGAGCCGAGGGAGTCGAGGGACCCGCCCAGGTGGTGCGGGAGAGCGGGCCGGAACTGCGGGTGGTGGACGCGCCCGACGAGGAACGGGCGCGCGACATCGTCAGGGACGTGCTCACGCGCAGGTTCACCCTCGACGGGGCCCCGCTGCACCGGGCCGTGCTGATCAGGCTCGCGGCCGGGGAGCACGTCCTGGGCTGGTGCCTGCACCACATCATGTGCGACGCGCCCTCGCTCGGGATCCTGGAGGAGGACCTCTGGGCCTGCTACCGGGCCCTGGCCGACGGCGCGGAGCCGCCGGGGCCGGTCTCCGCCCAGTTCCCCGACTACGCCGCCTGGCTCGCCGAACGGGGGGCGGAGGGGCGCGAGGCGGGCCTGGCCCACTGGCGCGAGCACCTGTCCGGCGCGCCCGCCGTCACCACCCTCCCGCAGGATCGGCCCCGGCCTCGCGAACCCGTACGGGGCGGGGCCCGCCGCTCCCTGCGCCTGCCCGGCACCCTGGTGACCGACCTGTACGCCCTCGTCAAGGCGCGGCGCTGCACCCTGTTCGTCATCGCGATGTCGGCGATGACCGCCGCCCTGGCCAGGCACTCCGACGAGGAGGACGTGGTCGTCGGGACCGCCCTGGTCAACCGGCACCTGATCGAGCTGGAGGGCTCGGTCGGCTGCTACATCAACCTCATCCCGGTGCGGACGGACCTGCGGGCCGACCCCACCCTGGCCGAGCTCCTGCGCGCCGTGCGCGGCTCGGTCATCAGGGGGCTCGGCCACCAGGCGACGCCGTTCGAGGAGATCGCCGACCTGGCCGGAGCCCCCCGGGACCTGCGCAGGAACCCCGTCTTCCAGACGCTGCTCGTCATGGGGGAGGGGGGCCGGTCCACCGAGCGGGCGGCGAACCTCACCACGGAGACCTGGGAACTCGACGAGTCCTCGCCCGGCGCCCGCTTCGACCTCACCCTCGTCGTGAGCGTGAGCGAGAGGGGGATCGAGCTGCACGCCGACTACTCCGCCGACCTCTACGACGAGGTCACCGTCGACCGGTTCCTGCGCCACGTCGTCGTCTTCCTGTCCGCCTTCACCGCCACGCCGGACCTGCGGGTCTGGCAGATCCCGCTCCACGACGGGATCCACGCCGGTACGCCGGACGCCTCGCACGGCGGCTTGCCGGCGGGTGAGCGGCCCCTGGACGGGGGCAGACCCGGCGGCGATCCGGAGCCCCGCGACCCCCGGCCCGCCGTGGACCTCACGGCGGTCCGTGGTTCCCGGCCCGCCGGAGACCTCACGATGGCTCCCGGTCCCCGGCCCGCCGGGGACTTCACGGCGGTCCACGAGCTCATCGCCCGGCGGGCGGCCGAGGCCCCCGCCGCTCCCGCGCTGGTCTCGGAGGCCGGGACGATCGGCTACGGCGAGCTGGAGCGCCGCTCGGCGCGGCTGGCGGCGCGGCTGAGGGAGGCGGGGGCCCGGCGCGAGTCCGTCGTCGCCGTCGTCCTGCCGAACGGCGAGGACGCCGTCGTCGCCCTGCTCGCCGCGCTGCGGGCGGGGGCCGCCTACCTGCCGCTCAACCCGGCCGACCCGCCGGACAGGATCGCCGGGATACTCCTGGAGGCCGGGGCGGTCGCCGCCGTCACCTCCGACGAGCACCGGGACGCGCTCGCGGGCTACCCCGGCGCGGTTCTCACCGCCGAAGCCGCGGAAGAGGCGGGGGACCTCGGCGAGGTGCCGCCCGCGGGACCGGAGGACCTCGCGTACGTGATCTACACGTCGGGGTCCACCGGGCGCCCCAAGGGGGTGATGGTGACCCACGGGACCCTCGCCCGGCTGACCGGGTCGTTCCGCGACGTCCACGGGTTCGGGCCCGGCGGGCGGGTGCTGATGCTGCCGCCGCTGACCTTCGACGCCTCGGTGGGGGACGTGTTCCCCGCCCTGTGCTCGGGGGCCGCCCTCGTGCTGCACCCCGACCCCGCCCTGCTCGACGGGCCGGAACTGGTGCGCTTCTGCGCGCGGCACGGCGTGACCGCGGTCGACACCGCGGCCTCCCTGTGGCGCGGGTGGGCGGCCGGACTGGCGCCCGGGGCGGTGCCCGCGGACTGGCCGGTCACCACGATGATGGTCGGCGGGGAGCGGGTGCCGCTCTGGGCGGTCCGCGCCTGGGCCGCCGCCACCGGCGGCCGGGCCGAGCTGTTCAACCACTACGGCCCGACCGAGGCGACCGTGTGCGCCACGGTGCACCGCACCCGCGACGGCGCCGAGGCGGCAGGGCGGGAACACCTGCCGATCGGGCGCCCCCTGCCGCACGTCCGCGCCTACGTCCTCGACCGCAGGGGCGGCCTGGCGCCCACCGGCACGCCGGGCGAGCTCCACCTGGGAGGCGACTGCCTGGCCCGGGGCTACGTCGCCCGGCCGGAGGAGACCGGGGCGCGGTTCGTCCACGACCCCCACGCCGGGCGCGAGGGGGCCCGCATGTACCGGACCGGGGACCTGGCCAGATACCTGCCCGACGGGACGCTGGAGTTCCTCGGGCGGGTCGACCGGCAGCTGAAGGTCAACGGTTACCGGATCGAGCCCGCCGAGATCGAGTCCGCTGTCACGGCGTACCCGGGGGTGCGGGACGCGGCCGTCGTGGCCTCCCCCGAGGGGGACCGGCTCGTCGGTTACGTGGCGCCGCGCGCCACCGACCCCGAGGAGCTCCGGGGCTTCCTGCGCGAGCGGCTGCCCCGGCACATGGTGCCCGCCGTGCTCGTACCGCTCGACGAGATCCCGCGCACACCGCACGGGAAGATCGACGCCGGGCGGCTCCCGGACGCCTCGCGGGAGGCGCCGGGATACGTCCCGCCGCGCGGCCCGCTGGAGACGGCGCTGGCCGGGGTGTGGGCCCGGGCGCTCGGCCTTCCCCGGGTGGGACGCCACGACAACTTCTTCGCGCTCGGCGGGTCCTCGCTGCTGGCCGCCAGGGTGCTCGGCGAGGTCCGCGGGGAGACCGGGGTCGACCTCTCCCTCGGCGGCCTCTTCGAGACGGCCGACCTGGCGGAGTTCGCGGCCTCCGCGGCCACGCCGGAACCGGCCCTCGGCGACGACGACCTGAGGGCGCTGGCCGTGCTGCCCGGCGAGGTGCGCGACGCCCTCGCCTCGATGCGCGGCGCAGCGGGGGACGGGGGCGAGGCGCCCGGCGCACCGGGGAACGCGCGCGGCGCCCTCCGCCCGGCCGGCTCCGCGCCGGGCGGGGCGGCGGCGGGGTGGCCGGGGCGGGTGCTGCTGACGGGGGCGACGGGCCTCCTCGGGGCACACCTGCTGGCCGAGCTGCTCGACCGGGGCGTTCCCGAGGTGGTGTGCCTGGTCAGGGCGGGAGACGAGCACGCCGCCGCCGGCCGGGTCCGTGACGTCCTGACCAGGCACGGCCTCTGGAGGCCCGGTTACCGGGAGAGGGTCACCGGTCTGGCCGGGGACCTGACGGCGCCCCGGCTGGGGCTGGAGCCCGGCCGCTACGACGCCGTGGCGGAGGGGAGCGACCTGATCTGCCACACCGGGCGGATCGTCAGCTTCGTCCAGCCGTACCGGATGCTCGGCCCCGTGAACGTCGGCGGGACCGTGGAGATGGTCCGGCTGGCCGCGCACCTGCGGCCGACGCCGCTGCACACCGTCTCCACCCTCGGCGTGTACCTGGGCCGGGCAGGCGAGGACCGCCCGATCACCGAGGACGAGGCCCCGGACGACCCCGCGGGGCTGGACTCCCCGTATTACCAGAGCAGGTGGGTCGCCGACGCGGCGGCGCGGCGGGCCCGCGAGCACGGCCTGCCCGTGACGGTCCACCGGCCCGCGCGGGTCGGCGGCCACAGCCTCACCGGCGGGGGTGACCCCGCGGACTACCTCAACCGGCTGCTCGCCACGTTCGTCCAGCTCCGCATGGTGCCCGACATCCCGGTCACCGAGGACGTCATCCCCGTCGACCACCTCGCCGCCGCCATCGCCGCGAGGCTGCTGGACCCGGCGTCGGCGGGGCGCGACTTCCACTACTTCGACGCCGAGGGGATCACCTACCGGCAGATGGCGGCGGCCCTGCTCGGTCACGGGTACGACGTCGAGCTCGTCCCCTGGGAGCGCTGGCGGGCGGAGATCCTTCGGCGCTCCGCCACGGGTGAGCCGGTCGCGATGGGGCCGTTCGCCGCCGGTCTGGGCGAGGAGCCGCCGGGACCGCGCGGACCGGGGTTCGACACCACGTTCACCTGCCCGCCGCCCGATGCCGCCCTGATCGGCCGCTATCTCGCGTTCCTCGAAACGTGCTCCGGACCCCTTTCCGGGACGTCTCCCCGGACGCCCTCCGGAGCCTCCGCCGAGGCCTTCGCCGAGAAACCCGCCGGGACGTCCATCGGGACGTCCGCCGAGACCGGGACGCCCACCGGGGCGTCCGCGGAAGGAGGGCTCCGTTGAGAGCCGACGCGCTCAGGTTCGCCGGTATCTGGTCCGCCGAGCTGGTGTCGGTGATCGGTTCCAGCCTCACCGGCTTCGTGCTCAGCGTCTGGGTCTACCAGGAGTCCGGATCCGAGACCCAGTTCGCCCTCACCATGCTCTGCGCCACGCTGCCCGGCATCCTCATCACCCCCTTCTCCGGGGTGATCGTCGACCGCTTCGACAGGAAGCGGGTGCTCGTGCTGAGCGACTGCGGGGCGGCGCTGTCGACGGCCGCGCTGCTGCTGATCGTCCAGGCGCAGGGCCTGGCCGTGTGGCACGTCTACGTCGCCACCGCGATCGGCGCGATCTGCGGGACCTTCCACCTCACCGTCTACCAGGCGATGACGCCGCTGCTGGTCCCCGAACGCCACCTGGGCCGGGCCAACGGGCTGATGCAGGCCACCTGGGGGCTGCAGATCGCGGCCCCGGTGGCGGCGGGGACGCTGCTGGAGGTGGTGGGACTGCGCGGGGTGCTCCTGCTGGACCTCCTGTCGTTCGCCGTCGCGACGGTCGTGGTCCTGGCGACCAGGCTGCCCAGGTCGGTCACCCGGCCCGAGACGGTCGCGAGCCCGCCGTCGCTGGGCACCGACCTGCTCTTCGGGCTGCGGCACCTGCGCTCCCACGGGCTGTTCCCCCTGGTGGCGGTCTTCGCCGCGTTCAACCTCGTGTTCGCCGTCGCGGGGGTGCTGATCCGCCCGCTCATCCTTTCGTTCACCGGGCCCGCCACGCTCGGGGTGCTGGTGTTCGCCGGTGGGGCGGGGCTGTTCGCGGGAAGCCTCGTCATGGGCCTGTGGGGAGGACCGCGCCGCAGGATCACCGGGATGAGCCTCTTCATGGCGGCGGGCGGGCTCGCCCTGGCCGCGCACGGCCTGTCGCCCTCGGTGGCGCTCATCGCGGTGGTCGCCCCCGCGTTCCTGTTCGTCCTGCCGGTGGTCAACGGCTGCGTGATGACGGTCCTGCAGCTCAAGACGGAGGCGGGGGCGCTCGGCCGGGTGCTCGCCACGGCGCGCACCCTGTCCCAGTGCGCGATGCCCATCGCCTACCTGAGCGCCGCGCCCGCCGCCGAACATCTGACCGGGCCCCTGCTGATGCCGGGCGGCGCGCTCGCCGGGAGCGTCGGGGAACTGATCGGGACCGGTCCCGGCAGGGGCACCGCCCTGATCTTCCTGGCCGACGGGCTGCTGCTCGTCGCCCTCGCGGTCACGACCTTCGTCCTTCCCCGGCTCCGCCGCCTGGAGCGCGAGATCCCCGACGCGCCCAGAACGGACACCGCACCCGCCCCGGTCTCCTGACCCCCGCCCCCGCCCCCAGTCTTCTGACCCCGCCCCGGAACCTCCTGCCCCTGGCCTCCTGACCTCGCCCCGGAACCCCCTACCCCCTGCCTCCTGACCCCGCCCCGGGACCGCGCCCCGTGAGAAACCTTCGGAACCGCACTCCCGTGAGAAGCCTTCACAACCGCGACCTTCACGCACCGCGCCCCATACGAACCGCGACCCTTACGAACGAGGTCCGATGCCGCTGCACCTGACACCCGAGGACGCCCGCCGCTACCTGGAGAGCGGAGAGGCGCCCGGTCCGCATCTCGACGTGATCGGCGCCATGTCGGCGCACGCCGCCGCGGCCGGGCTCCGGCTCGGCCTGTTCGAGGCCCTGGCGGACGGGCCCAGGGACCTGCCCGAGCTGGCCGCCGGGCTCGGCGCCGACCGGGACGGCCTGCGCGTCCTGCTCGGCGCGCTCGCCGCGACCGGGTACGTGACCTCCGAGTCCGGCGGGTACGCGCTGACCGCCGTGTCCCGCCCGCTGCTCGGCGGGTACGGCAACACGCTGCTGTTCTGGCAGGAGGTCCTGGCCGGGCTCTGGGGCGGGCTGGATGAGTCGGTGCGCTCGGGCAGGCGCGGCGCCGACTTCTACGCCTGGCTGGCCGGGCGCCCCGAGGTGCTGGCCCGCTTCCAGCGGTTGCTCCAGGACCAGGCGGGGTGGCTGGCGGAGGAGATCGCCGCCGTCGCCCCCCTGCCGGGCGGCGCCTCCCGGCTGCTCGACCTGGGCGGAGGGCACGCCCGCTACAGCATCGCCTACTGCCGCGACCGGCCGGATCTGCGCGCCACCGTCGTCGACCTGCCCTCGGGGATCGAGGCGGGCCGCCCGGCGGTGGCCTCGGAGGGGATGGCCGACCGCGTCACCCTCCTCGCCGGGGACATCCTGGGCGATCTCCCGTACCGGGACCAGGACGCCGTGCTGCTGTTCAACCTGCTGCACGGCTTCGGCGAGGAACAGGCCTCGGCCCTGCTGCGGGCCGCGGCGCGCACGCTGCGCCCCGGCGGGGTCGTGCTGGTCCTCGACCGGGATCCCGGCCATCCGGGCGACGCGGTGGCGCGGGCCTTCACCCCGCTCTTCGAGCTCAACCTGCACCACACCCAGGGCGGGCGGCTGTACTCCCCGGAGACGATCACCCGGTGGCTCGCCGAGGCGGGTTGTCACGGGCCGCAGGAGTATGTCCTGACGCGCTCCCCGGCCCACCTCCTGACCATCGCCACCAGGGCGTGAGCCGCGCGGACGGCGACCGGGCCCGTCCGGCCCGGCCGGAGCGGAGCCGCCTTGCGGCCCGCCGGAGTGAAGCGGAGGTAACGACCGGCTGTGCGTCCTTCGCTCAGATCGCTGGGGGAACCCCGGGTGTGCGAAGATCTGCGCTGACGTACAGGCGGTGACGGCGATGGAGCGTACCAAGATGAACTCGACGAGGCTGTGGGCCGCTCCCGTGGCGGGGGCTCTCGTGGCGGGAAACATGCTCGTCGCCGTGCCCGGAGCCGCCGCGGCCACGGCCGCGGCGGGCACCGTCTACTACGTCGACTCCAGGTCCGGAGACGACTCCGCCGCCGGGACCTCGGCCGCGGCGGCCTGGCGCAGCCTGGACAACGTCAACGCCGCCACTCTGAGCCCCGGCGACACCGTGCGCCTCAAGCGCGGCGGCAGCTGGCCGGGCGCGCTGACGCTGTCCGGCCGGGGCACCGCCGCCAGCCCCATCTCGGTCGAGCCGTACGGCGAGGGCGCGGCCCCGAGGATCAGCGGCAGGGACGCGGCCTGCGTGGTGATCTCGGGCTCCTACGTGCGGGTCGTGGGGGTGCGGGCGAGCAACTGCCAGTGGGCCGGCTTCGAGGTCGGCGGCAGCCGCAACGAGCTCGACCGCGTCATCGCCGACCGCAACGTCACCGGGGTCCACTTCATCGGCGCGCGCAACGTCGTCAAGAACAGCGTCCTGAGCGACAACAACCGCATGAGCGTCAACGACGAGGGCGGCGACGACGACTCCGGCGCGTTCGGCGTGCTGCTCAACGGCGACGACAACCTCGTCACCGGAAACGTGATCACCGGCAGCTACGCGGGCAGCCAGGACTACGGCACCGACGGCGCCGCCGTGGAGGTGTTCAACGGTGACCGCAACCGGATCACCCACAACGTCGCCAGGAACAACGAGACCTTCGTCGAGCTCGGCGCGCAGAAGGGCAAGACCGCCGGGGGCAACATCTTCGCCCACAACGTGGTCACCTCCTCGCGCAGGGGCTCCTTCCTCGTCACTCGAGGCGCCCGCCACGTGGTCGGGCCGGTGAAGGGCACCGTCGCGGTGCACAACTCGGTCTACCTGCCCGCCCGCAAGACCCTCGGTTGGGCCTGCCACGACGGCTGCTCCCCGGCGATCCTGAAGCTGCGCAACAACATCGTCGTGGTCGGCGGCCAGGTGGGCTTCGAGGACGGCAAGGGGGCCGACGAGGACGCCGGCGTCTACAAGGGCCGCTCCCGCAAGTTCAAGCTCGGACCCCGGTCGATCATGGCCGATCCCCGCTTCAGGAGCCGGACGGACCTGCGCCTGCGCCCCGGCTCCCCGGCACTCGGCCGCGGCGTGAAGCTCGGCCTCACCTGGTACGGCGGGGCGGGCCTGGCCCGGGACCTCGCCGGTGCCACGCTGTCCGCGACCCCCGCCGCCGGGGCCTATCAGTCCTGACTTTTACCCGTTTTGGGTCTTATTCTGGACATCTCCCCGGAACCTTCGTGAAACCTGGCTAGGACAGTCTGGTGCGCAGAGCGAGGTGATCGGCATGATGTTGCGGCTACGTGTTTCCTTCCCCGACAGGCCGGGCGCACTGGGCCAGGCGGCCCGGGTGCTCGGCACGCTGGGTGCGGACATCCTCCAGGTGACGGTCCTGGAACGCGAGCTCGGCCGGGCGGTGGACGACTTCACCGTCTCCTGGCCCGGCACCGTGGACGCGGAGACGGTCAGGGACCGCCTCTCCGGCGTCCCCGGGATGCGCGTCGAGGGGGTCTGGCCCACCCGTGAGGTGCCAGGCACCGCGCCCGACTACGACCTGCTGAAGCACGTCGCCGCCGATCCCGGCAGGGCCTTCGCCACTCTCGTGGACGCCATGCCCGACCTGGTGAGCGCCGAGTGGGCGGTGATCCTGTCGCCGGAGAGCGGAGATCTCCTCCACCGCAGCTGGCAGGCTCCGGTGGCCCTCGACGAGACGGGCGGCCTCGTCGGCGTCAAGGCGGCCGACCTCGCCACGCTGCGCCCCGCCGTCCTCGATTCCGGGCGGCATCGGCTGATGAGCCTCCCGGTGCCGGACACGAGCCGGCACCTGGTCCTGGCCAGGAGCGACGGCCCGCCCTTCCACCGCGCGGAGCTGGACCGTGCCACCCGCGTCCTGGAGATCGTCTCCATCATGAGCCGATCCTCCTAAGTCCCCGCGTTTCCGATATGTCGGTTATTGGGTAGGAAGGCGGGGAGTGGCTCGGCGCCACCTTCCGTGACCGCGCCTTTTGTTCGTCGTGCCCGGTCCCGCCCACCGCGGGCGGCCGGGTCCGCCCGGCGGGACGGTGGCCGTCGCGCACACCCGCATCAGATCTCCCCCCGATGGACGCCGCTGGTCGTATCGGTACCGGGCCCTCGCGGGTCCGCGAGGAGGGCAGCCTGATGCCTGAGCGCCACCACGTGACGATGATCCTGCTGGGGCTGTGTCTGGGGGCCGGTACGGCCTGCGGGGGGAGCCCGGCCGTCACGGACACCGCCGCGGTCCCGGTGCGAGACCCCGGCATCGAGCGAAGTCCCGGTCCCCGGCAGAGCACCACTCCCGGCGCCACCCCCGGTACCGGTTCCCCGGGGAGCGCCGCCCCCGTGCCGGAGGGGTTCAAGCGGATCGGGGGACCCGCCAACGGTGTCACCGTCTCCGTCCCGGAGGAATGGGTGGCACTCGACCTGACCAAGGACGATCTCGACAAGGGGCTGAAGAGCAGCGGCCTGTCGGGTCCCACGCTGGAACAGGCGAAGAAGAGCCTGCAGACCCTGGTCGACAACAACGGCATCTGGGCGTCGGACACCGACTCGGCGAAGACCTCCAAGAACGGCTTCCCCACCAACCTCAACGCCTTCTGCCAGGCCGGCCGGCAGATCTCGACGGAACAGCTGCTCAGGGAGACCAGATCCCAGCTGGAGCAGCTCAACGCCAAGGTCATCGAGACGGGAAAGGTGCGGATCGGCTCCAGGGAGGTGGCGCGGCTCGTCTACTCGTTCGAGACCAACGGCGTCAACGTCCGGGGCACCCAGTACTACGTGCCGGTCGAGGACAGGACCTGCATCGTCACGCTCAGCACCGACACCGGGGGCAAGCAGGAGCTGTTCGACCGGATCGGAGAGACGATCAGGCCGGTCTGACCGCCCCGCCTCCCGGGGCGGGCACCCGGCCCGTACGGCCGCCGCCGCCGCACCGCCGCCGTCGCGGCGGCTGCGAGGCGGCGCCGCGTCAGCGCTGCGGCGGGTCGATGCGGGCGCCGTCCATGGTGAAGAGCATCAGGCGGGTGACGTCGACACCGACCCTGGCGGGCTCTCCGGACCGCCATACCGGGCGGGAGCCCAGGCGGACGATGAGGTCGGCCCGGCGGTGGTGGCCGCTGACGTGCTCCTGCTGCTGCTGCGGCTCGGCGTCCTCGTCGAACACGCCGCCGGGCATCAGCCGCCGCAGGACCGAGCGGATCCGCCCTCCGACGAGGGGGACGCCCAGGCCGTTGGCCTTGTGCCGGGGGTCGGGAGGCTCGGGCACGGCCACGGAGGTCAGCCCGCTCTCGACGTAGGCGAGCCACTCGTGGCCGTGGTACTCCAGGGCGCGGACGCGGCCGAGGAAGGTCGGCCCCTCGAAGCTGTCGGGGACCGGGGCCAGGCAGTCCGGGCGCAGACCGACGATGATCTGGTGGCCCACGTGCTGGGAGATGACGTACGCCCTGGGATCGGTCCAGGGGATCATGATCTGGTGCGGGCCGAAGTCCAGCAGGATGAACTGGTTCTGCGGGGTGCGCACGGTGGCCGCGAGCAGGTTGATCTGCTGGGAGCTGAGGAAGGCCGCGGTGAAGGCGGTCGCGGGGTCGTTGTAGACCTGGCCGGGAGTGCCGACGTCCTGCAGGACGCCGCGGTTCATGATGGCGATCCGGTCGGCCAGCGTGAGGGCCTCGACCTGGTCGTGCGTCACGTAGATCGTGGTCACCCCGAGGGAGCGGACCAGCGACGAGATCTCCATCCGCAGCTCGGTGCGCATGCCCGCGTCCAGATTGGAGAGCGGCTCGTCCATCAGGAAGAGCGAGGGCTGGCGGACGATCGCGCGGCCCATCGCCACGCGCTGGCGCTGGCCGCCGGAGAGCGTTCCAGGGCGCCGTTCCAGGGTCTCGTCGATGTGCAACGCCTTGGAAAGCTCCGTCACGCGCTCCCTGACCATCGCGGGGTCGGCCTTCGCGATCTCCAGGGGGAAGGCGATGTTGCCGCGTACCGTCCGGTGCGGGTAGAGCGCCCCGTTCTGGAACACCATGGCCACGTCGCGGTCGCGGGGAGCGAGCTCGTTGGCGAGCGTGCCGCCCAGCCACAGGTCCCCTTCGGTGACCTCCTCCAGACCCGCGATCATCCGGAGCAGGGTGGATTTGCCGCAGCCGGAAGGGCCTAACAGAACGAGAAATTCCCCGTTTTCCGCGCGCAGACTCATGCGGTCGACCGCGAGGTATCCACCCGGGTATACCTTGCTCACGTTGTCGAGGACGACGGTACTCATGCGCGCTCGTTCCTCCCGGACGCCCCCGCCCGGATCCCAGCCGTGTGATTGATGAGGTAGTACATCGCGACACTTGCCCGTGTGTCCATAGATGTCGTTAGAAATCGCTCATCTAATGGTTACTTCTCCGTTCCCGGGCGTGACGGTCAGTCGTGACAGCGAACCTTTACCCGAGCCCCAGCACGAAGGTTGAAATGTTACAATTTGCGAAAAGTTGCAGAAACGAATTTCATAGGGGGCGCCGGATGCCGAGCGGTTCGCGTCCGGTTCGGCCGCACGGTGGGGTGACTGCTTGATGGACGGTGAGCTCGCGCAGACCTCACGCTTCCGCTCCGACGGGACGACGATCCGGCTGGCCGACATCGCCGCGCAGGCCGGGGTGAGCGAGGCCACGGTCAGCCGGGTGCTCAACGGCAAGCCCAGCGTGTCGCAGTCGACCCGGCAGGCGGTGCTGACGGCGCTGGACCTGATGGGCTACGAGCGCCCGCAGCGGTTGCGCCAGCGCAGCAACGGGCTGGTCGGCCTGGTCACCCCGGAGCTGGACAACCCGATCTTCCCGGCCTTCGCCCAGGCCATCGAGAAGGCACTCACCCAGCACGGCTACACGCCGGTGCTCTGCACCCAGCTGCCCGGGGGCGCCCCGGAGGACGAGTTCACCGAACTCCTGATGGACCGCGGGGTGAGCGGCATCGTCTTCGTCTCCGGGCTGCACGCCGACACCACGGCCAAGATGGACCGTTACACGCGCCTGATCGAGCGCGGGCTGCCGATCGTCCTGCTCGACGGCTACAGCGAGCGCGTCGAGGCGCCCTTCGTCTCCCCGGACGACCGGGCCGCGGCCCGGCTGGCCGTGCAGCACCTGGCCGACCTCGGGCACGAGCGCATCGGCCTGGCGGTGGGGCCGCGCCGGTTCGTGCCGGTGATCAGGAAGATCGAGGGCTACCGGCAGGCCATGTCCCAGCTGCTCGGCGTCACGGACGCCGACGAGCTGATCTCGCACTCGCTGTTCTCGGTGGAGGGCGGCCAGGCCGCGGCGGCGCAGCTGCTGGCGCGCGGCTGCACGGGCATCGTGTGCGCGTCCGACCTGATGGCGCTGGGCGCGATCCGGGCCTGCCGCGACCGCGGGCTCTCGGTGCCGGGGGAGGTGTCGGTGGTGGGGTTCGACGACTCGCCGCTGATCGCGTTCACCGACCCGCCGCTGACCACCGTGCGCAAGCCCATCGGCGCGATGGCCTCGGCGGCGGTGGCGACCCTCCTGGAGGAGATCAACGGGGTCCGCGCCAAACACGTCGAGCTGATGTTCCAGCCCGAGCTCGTCGTCCGCCGCTCGACCGGCTCCGGCCCCCTGGTCAGCCGCTAGGGACACGCGCCCGGCCGGGTGGGAGCCGGTGGGAGCCGGTGGGAGCCGGTGGGAGCCGGTGGGAGCCGGTGGGAGCCGGTGGGAGCATGGCCCGATGGACATCGGTCACGACGTCGTCGTCATCGGCGGCACCGGAGTCGACACCACGGCCTACGTGCCCGCGCTGCCCCTGCCGTACGCCGACACCTACGCGGTGCCGCCGGTGGTCGACCGGATCGGCAACACCGGCAGCGGCGTCGCCCTCGGCTGCCACGCGCTCGGGCTGAGGGTCAAGCTGGTCGACCTGATCGGCGACGACCCGCAGGGCCGGTTCGTCCGGGCCCACTTCGCGGAGAGGGGGATGGACACCGGCTGGGCGCTCGCGCCGCAGGGGACCCGGCGCAGCATCCTGCTCGTCGGCCCGGACGGGCGGCGCACCTCGCTGTTCGACCCGCGCGCGGCGCCGGGCGAGCGGCTGCCCAGGGAGCTCTATCTGGACGCGGTCCGCGCGGCCCGGCACGTCCACGTGTCGATCACCGACTTCTCCCGGCACGTCTACCCCGACCTGCGTACCGGTTCCGTCTCCACCGACCTGCACGACTGGGACGGCGAGAACGACCACCACCGGGACTTCGCCTACTCCTCCGACCTGGTCTTCCTGTCGGCCACCGCACTCGGCCCGCGCCGCGACGAGGTCATGCGCGACATCCTGGAACGTGGCCGGGCGAGGGCCGTGGTCTGCACGGAGGGCGCCGAGGGCTGCCGCGTCCTGGACGCGGACGGCTTCCGTGGCTTCCCCGCCGCTCCCCTGCCGGGACCGGTGGTCGACAGCAACGGCGCGGGCGACGCGTTCGTCTCTGGGGTCCTGTACGGGCTGCTCTCCGGGCGTTCCCTCGACGACTCCATTCCCCTCGGCGCCGTCGCCGGAGCCCATGCCTGCACGTCGGCGGGCACCCACGAGAACCCCGTCGGTGAGCCGGAACTCCTCCTTCGCGCAGGGGAGGCGGGAGAACCCGGCCGTGCGGAAGGACCCGGCCGTGCGGGGGAACCCGGGGAACCCGTCCGCCTCCCGTAGCCCTCGCGCGGGCGCGCCGACCCCTCCCGCCCGGCCGCCACGTGACGGCGTCCGGGTCCGAGGGGCGCCGAAAACCGTTTGCGCGGCGCAGGGAAGGGCCGACACACTCTCCGGGTGGTAGAGAGCCTGCACGGTGACGGGCGCGCCGGCATCGACGCGGCGCTGGTGAGGCGACTGGTCGCGGCCCAGTTCCCGCAGTGGAGCGCCCTTCCCGTGACCCCGGTCGAGGTCGACGGGTGGGACAACCGCACCTACCGTCTCGGTGACGAGATGACGGCGCGCCTTCCCACCGCCGCCGGTTACGTCCCGGCGGTCGACAAGGAGGATCGATGGCTGCCGATCCTCGCCCCGTCGTTGCCGGTCGACATTCCCGTGCCGCTGGCGAAGGGGGCCCCGGGCGAGGGATACCCGTTCAGCTGGTCGATCCGCGGCTGGCTGGACGGCGAGACCGCGAGCCTCGACCGCATCGGCGATCTGCCCGGGTTCGCGGTCTCGGTCGCCGGTTTCCTTCTCGCCCTGCAGCGTGCCGACGCGACCGGCGGGCCGCCGGCGGGCGCGCACAGCTTCCACCGAGGCGCGTCACCGGCTCACTACGACGACGAGACGCGCCGCTCCCTCGCCGCGCTGGACGGCCACGTCGACACCGTCCGGGCGTCGGCCGTGTGGGACGCCGCCCTCGAGGAGACCTGGTCCGGGCCGCCGGTGTGGTTCCACGGCGACATCGCGAGCGGCAACCTGCTGGTCAGGGACGGGAAGCTGGCCGCCGTCATCGACTTCGGGACGTCGGGCGTCGGTGATCCCGCCTGCGACCTGGTGATCGCGTGGACGATGTTCTCCGGCGAGAGCCGGGAGGCCTTCCGCGGCGCCGTCGGCCAGGAGCCCGCCACGTGGGCGCGGGCTCGTGGCTGGGCGCTGTGGAAGGCCCTGATCAGCCTGGTCAGGGACCTCGACGGGGACGAGAGGCGAGCCGCGGAGCACCGCCGCGTCATCGACGAGGTCCTGGCCGACCACGATCGCGCCGGCTGACCCCGCCGCCACCGCCCCTGACGCAGCCGCCCCTGACGCCGCCGGCGGCGCGGACCCTACTCGCCGGTCAGCTCGTCGAGGACGGCCCTGGCGGAGGCGCGGTAGGCGTCCACGTTGCGCAGCTTCACGTGCTCGTAGCCGCGGATCACCTCGGGCAGCTCGGCCAGCTCGCGGACCCGCTCCCCGGTCTCCGGGCGCAGGTGGTCCAGCGCGCTGTGCACGTCGCGGGTGTACTCGGCGGCGAGCTCCCGCTCGGTCCCGCGCACCCCGCCCAGGCCGAACGGGTCCAGGCGGGTGCCGCGCAGCGCGCGCATGCCGTACAGCAGGCGGAAGGCCGGGTCGAACCAGGCGCCGAGGCGGAGCTTGCGCCTCATGCCCAGGGCGCGCAGGAACGGCGGGTGCAGGTTGTAGGAGACCCGCGCGCCGGGGCCGAACTCGGCGGCGATCCGCGCCCGCTCGGCCGGGTCGAGGTGCAGGCGCGCCACCTCGTACTCGTCCTTGTACGCCATCAGCCGGTGCAGCTGCCGCGCGTAGGCCTCGGTGACGGCGGTGCTCCCGGGGGAGACCTCCCGCTCCCTGGCGAGGACCGCGCGGACCGCGTCGGCGTACCGGGCGGCGTAGCGCGCGTTCTGGTACGCGACGAGGTCGGGCACCCGGACCGTGAGGATCCGGTGCAGCTCGGTGCCGGGCTCGGCGACCGCGTCGACCAGGCCTGCCGTCTCCGGGCCGGGCGGCGGCGCGACCGGGGCGGCGGGGCGGGTCGCCGCCGCCACGGCCTCCGGGGCGGCCACCACCGCGCGGCCCCAGTGGAAGGCGGCGACGGTCCGCTCGGCGGCCCGGCCGCCGCCCGCGCGGATGGCCCGCTCGATCGACTCCAGGCCGAGCGGGATGAGCCCGCGCTGCCAGGCGGCCCCGACGATGATCGTGTTGGCCGGCATGTGGTCGCCGAACAGCGCCTGGGCCATCTCCTCGGCGTCGAGGTAGACGTTCAGCTCGCGCCGGGTCCGCGACTCCAGCGCGCCGATCGGCGAGGCCACGTCGGTCAGGTGGGTGGCCGGGTCGAGCACCATCGAACCGGTCGGCACCAGGCTGGTGGATACCACCGCCACGGTACGGTCACGGTCGGCGGCGGCCAGGTGGGCGGGATCGGTGGCGCCGATCAGGTCCAGCGCCAGGTAGGCGTCCACGCTGGCCGCGCCGCCCCGCGCCGAGCGGTCGCCGTCACCGTCGAAGATGAGGATGTCGGAGACGACCGTGCCGCCCTTCTGGGCCAGGCCGGTCTGGTCGAGCCCCCGCGACCGCCTGCCGTCGAGCATCGCGGCGGTGCCGAGGATCTGCGCGACCGACACCACGCCGGTGCCGCCGATGCCGACCAGCCTGATCGAGGTCTCCCCGGTGCGCGCCTCGGGCAGGGGCATCTCCGGCGGCGCGGGAACCGCGGCACGCCTCTTCGAGGCCGCCTTCCCCTTCGCGGGCAGGACGGTCAGGAAGGACGGGCAGTCGCCCTCCACGCACGAGTAGTCCTTGTTGCAGGACGACTGGTGGATCTCGGTCTTGCGGCCGAACTCGGTCTCCACCGGCAGCACGGACAGGCACTCGGACTTCTGCCCGCAGTCGCCGCAGCCCTCGCAGACCCGCTGGTTGATCGCCACCCGCCTGGCGGGGTCGGGCAGGTCGCCCTTCTTGCGCAGCCGCCGCTTCTCGGCCGCGCACTGCTGGTCGTGGATGAGCACGGTCACGCCGGGGACCGCGGCCAGCTCGCGCTGGGCGTCCTCCAGCGCCGTCCTGTCGCGCACCTCGGCGATGCCCGCCAGCCTGACACCCCGGTAGCGCTCGGGCTCGTCGGTGGTGACGACGATCCTGCGCACCCCCTCGGTCTCCAGCCAGCGGGTCAGGTCGGGCACCGACAGCGCCGGAGTGATCGTCTGGCCGCCGGTCATCGCGACCGCGCTGTTGTAGAGCAGCTTGTAGGTGATGTTGACGCCCGCGCCGACCGCGGCCCTGACCGCGAGCGAGCCGCTGTGGTGGAAGGTGCCGTCGCCGAGGTTCTGGAAGATGTGCGGGGTGTCGGTGAACGGCGCCTGGCCGATCCACTGCGCGCCCTCGCCGCCCATCTGGGTCAGGCCGGTGAGCGTGCCCTTGCCCTCGCGGTTGAGCACCACCATGGTGTGGCAGCCGATCCCGGCGCCGACGGGCGCGCCGTCGGGGACGGCGGTGGAACGGTTGTGCGGGCAGCCCGAGCAGAAGAACGGGGTGCGCTTGGGGGTGAGCAGCGTCAGCGGCGCCGGGCGCGAGATGACGGAGAGCCCCTTCGCCACCTGCTCGCCGAGGCCGGTCAGGCCGTTCGAACCGTCCAGGTCGGTCAGGCCCCGGCGGCGCAGCCGGAAGGCGATGGCCTTGGCGGCCAGGTCGGCGTCGACGGCGCCGTGCCGGGGGATGAGCTGCGCGCCGTTCTCGTCGAGCTTGCCCAGCACGCGGGGGGCGTCGGCGGTCCCGTACAGGATGTCCTTGACCGAGGTCTCCAGCAGCGGGGCCTTCTCCTCCACGACGAGGATCTCCGACAGTCCCCGGGCGAAGGTCCGGACGATCTCCGGGTCCAGCGGCCAGAGCATGCCGATCTTCAGGAGGCGGACACCGGCCTGCTCCGGCGTGACGCCGAGCTTGCGGAAGCCCTCGCGGACGTCGTAGTAGGCGGTTCCGGAGGCGACGACGCCCAGCCAGGCGTCGCGGGGGTCGGCGGTGACGCGGTTGAGCCCGTTCTCGCGGGCGTAGGCGCGGGCCAGGTCCAGACGCGGGCCGACGAGCGTGCGTTCCATCTCCAGCGACCACGGGGTGAGCAGGGTGGCGTCGGGCACGTGCCGGTAGGGCCTGCCCTGGTACTCGACGACGGGCATGACCGGGACGACCCGGTCATGCCCGACGTCCACGGTGCCTGTGCCGTCCACGACGTTGGAGACGGCCTTCACCGCGACCCACAGGCCGCTGGCCCGGGACGCCGCGATCGCGTGGCGTCCCAGGTCGAGCAGCTCCTGGACGCTGCCGGGGTGAACGATCGGCATGCCCAGCGTGGCGAGCGTGCCCTCGGTCGCCGAGGGGAGGGTGGAGGACTTGCAGGTCGGGTCGTCGCCGCAGAGCGCGATCAGGCCGCCCTCGGGGTGGGCGCCGACGAAGTTGCCGTGCCGGAACGCGTCGGCCGCGCGGTCGACGCCGGGCGCCTTGCCGTACCAGACGCCCAGCACGCCGGAGGTGCGCGGGCGGGGGAGGGCGGGCACGAGCTGGCTGCCCCAGACCGCGGTGGCGCCGAGTTCCTCGTTCTGCCCGGGGCGGTGCACCACGCCGAGCGGCTCGGTGTGCCGGCGGGAGCGGGCCAGCTCCTGGTCGAAGCCGCCGAGGGGGGAGCCGGGGTAACCGGACACCATCGTGCCGGTACGGAGACCCGCCGCCCCGTCGGCGCGCATCTGGTCGATGATCACCCTGACCAGGGCCTGGGTTCCGGTCATGAAGACCTGGCCCTCGTCGAGCAGATAGCGGTCGTCGGGGGAGATCTCCCGGGCGTCTGCGAAGATCGTCATGTTTGGTCCCGTCGTCGGCGCTCCTGCGTTGCCGCAAGGTTATGCCAGGTAGAACAAAACTCGATGTCAAACTTTCCAAGGTTGGCCCCCCTCGTTAGCATCCGATGTCATGGATGTGACAGATCGCGCAATTCTCGGTCTCCTGCAGGTGGAGGGGCGGCTGAGCAACCTGGAGCTGGCCGAGCGGGTGCGGCTGACCCCCTCGCCGTGCCTGCGCCGGGTCCGCAACCTGGAGGAGACCGGAGTGATCACCGGCTACCGCGCCGTGATCGACCCGACCGCCGTGGGGCGGGGCTTCCAGGTCGTCGCCTACGTCGAGCTGGAGGGCCAGGACGCCGAGACGGTCACCGCCTTCGAGGCCGCCGTCATGGAGATCGACGACGTGGTGGAGTGCCTGCGCATGTTCGGCCGCCCCGACTACGTGCTGCGGGTGGCGGTGCCCGACATGGACGCCTACAGCCAGCTCTGCCTGGAGAGGCTCGGCCGCCTGCCCGGCCTCGACAAGCTCACCTCGCAGATCGCCATGAAGGCCCTCAAGCCCGGCGGCGTCCTGCCCCTGTGAACCGGCGCCTTTCATCGGCACGACAGCTGATGATCGCGGTGGCCGTTCGCATGTCCACATGCTGTCACCAGGAAGATCGCCGTTTACGGCGGGAGCACTGGAATTGCCTGAGGTCCATACCTTCAGCCCGGAGCGCCGATGGTCCTCAGAATGAATATTCCCGGACGGTCGGGTGTGGCCTGCCCGCAGCGAGATGCGCGCCGATGACCTCCTCGGAGCGCCCCTGGGAATAGCCGTTGGCGGTGTCGATGAAGTTGCCACCAGCCGCCGTGTAGCGAGCGATCAGCTCGCGCGAGGTGCCCTCGTCGGTGCCGAGGACCTCACTGCCGAAGGTCATCGTGCCGAGACAGAGAGGGCTCACGCGCAGGCCGGTGACGCCGAGTGTGCGGTACGAGTCCAAGGACATCGTCAATGTCGCCTTTCGGCGAGTGGAACGTACCGGTCCGTCAGGCCGCGGAGCGCTCGGCGACCGGGCTCCCGGGCCGCTTCGCCGGTAAGGGGTGTCCGTAAAGCGGATTTTTGTCCGAAATTGAATAAAGCCTACTATTTCTGTAGGGTTAGCCGAGAAGCCGCTGACGACGTGTTCCCAGCCAGTCGCCGGTGGCGTACCGCAGCAACCCCTTCCGGCGTGCCCTCGCCGACCGCGACGAAGTGAACCGTCCGAAACCACGCCCGCAACGGTCCCCACGCCTCTCGTGCGGCTTGTGCGGCCCGATGGCGCGGACGGTCATCGGGAGAGACAGTGAAAAGGAAGACGACGCCCCTCGTCGGAGCCGTGATCGCGGCCGCGCTGGCCCTCGCCGGCTGCGGCCCGGACTCCGGTTCGGGCTCCGGTTCGGGCTCCGCCTCCGGAGGGAGCGCCGCGCCCGGGGGATCGGCGGCCGCCTTCGACCCGGCCGCGACGATCGAGGTCGGCTCGCTCTACGAGCCGCAGAACCTCGACAACACCGGCGGCGGCGGTCAGGGCGTGACCGAGGCGTTCAACGGCAACGTCTACGAGGGACTGTTCCGGCTCACCGACGAGGGCAAGGTCGAGAACCTGCTCGCCGAGAGCCAGAAGGTCAGCTCCGACGGCCTCACCTACACCTTCACCCTGCGCGACGGCGTCACGTTCCACTCGGGCGATCCCCTCACCTCCGCCGACGTGAAGCACAGCATCGAGCAGGTCACCGCGAAGAAGTCGCAGTCGGCCCGCAAGAGCGCCTTCGCCGTCGTCAAGAGCATCGAGACCCCCGACGACGGCACGGTCGTGGTGAAGCTGAAGGACAGGTCGATCTCGTTCGTCTACAACCTCAGTTACGTCTGGATCGTCAACGACGCGGCGAAGGACCTGGCGAAGTCCGAGGACGGCACCGGCCCGTACCGGCTGGGCGAGTGGAAGCGCGGCTCCACGCTGAGCCTGACGCCGTTCGACGGCTACTGGGGCACCGCCCCGACGAACAAGGGCGTGGTGTTCCACTACTTCACCTCGGCGACCGCGCTCAACAACGCGCTGCTGACCGACGCCGTCGACATCGTGACCAGCGAGCAGAGCCCGGACGCGCTGGAGCAGTTCAAGAACAACCCGAACTACAAGGTCAACGACGGCCGGTCGACGACCAAGCTCCTGCTGGCCTTCAACGACAGGGTCAAGCCGTTCGACAACAAGCTCGTCCGCAAGGCCGTCGGCGCCGCCATCGACGACCGCAAGCTGCTCGACTCCATCTGGGGCGGCTACGGGACGCCGATCGGCTCGATGGTCCCGCCCACCGACCCGTGGTACGAGGACCTCACCTCGCTCGACCCCTACGACGTGGAACTGGCCAGGAAGCAGCTCGCCGAGGCCGGTTTCCCGAACGGGTTCGCCTTCACGCTCGACACCCCGAACTACGACCCGCACCCCACCGCGGCCACGTTCATCAAGGGCGAGCTGGCCAAGATCGGCGTCAACGTGACGATCAACGTCATCACCGCCGACGAGTGGTACACCAAGGTGTTCAAGAACCGCGACTTCGCCGCCACGCTGCAGGAGCACGTCAACGACCGCGACGTCGTCTGGTACGGCAACCCCGACTTCTACTGGGGCTACGACAACCCCGAGGTGACCAGGCTGGTCGACGAGGCCGAGCGGTCCGACACCGTCGAGAAGCAGGCCGAGCTGCTCAAGCAGGCCAACCGGAAGATCGCCGAGGACGCCGCCAGCGACTGGCTCTACCTCTACCCGCAGATCGTGGTGGCCTCGTCGTCGCTGTCGGGCTACCCGGTCAACGGCCTCAACTCGCAGTTCCACGCCTACGGCATCAAGAAGGGCTGATGTCCGGCACCGCGCTCCGCCTGCCCGGCACCGCACCCCTCTGGCCCGGCACCGCACCCTGCCGGCCCGGCCCGGCACAGCGCTCCGCCTGCCTGGCCCGCCACCTCGCGGGCCAGGCGTCGCACCCCGCCGGCCCGGCCCGCCGCCCCGCGCGGCCGGCCGGGCTCCGGCGCGCCTGCCCGCCGGTACGGAGTCCTCTCTCATGACCACTCGTCCGCTGCCCGGTTCACCATGATCACTTACCTGCTGCGGCGGGCGGCGTTCCTCGTCGTCTCGCTCCTGCTGGCCTGCGTCGTGCTGTTCCTGCTGCTGCGCCTGCTGCCCGGCGATCCGGCCAACGCGCTGCTGTCGGTCGGGGCCACCCCCGAGCAGATCGAGGCCGCCCGCCACCAGATCGGCTCCGACCGCCCGCTGCCCGAGCAGTTCGCCACCTGGCTCGGCCGGCTCGCCGCCCTCGACCTGGGCGAGTCGTTCGTCAGCACCCTCCCGGTCGGCCCGGAGATCGCCTCCCGCCTGGTCGTCACCGTCCCGCTGACCCTGCTGTCCTTCCTGCTCGCCGTCGCCGTCGCCGTACCGGTCGGCTTCGTCGCCGCCCACCGCGCGGGCACCTGGTACGGGTCCCTGCTCAGCGGGCTGTCCCAGCTGGGCATCGCGGTCCCGGCCTTCTGGGTGGGAATGCTGCTGATCACGGTGTTCTCGCTCCGGCTGAGGGTGTTCCCGGCCGGCGGCTTCCCGAGGGACGACTGGGCCGACCCGGCCGCGGCCCTCACCTCGCTGGCGCTGCCCGTCGTCACGATCGCCCTCGTCATGTCGGCCTCGCTCGTCCGCTACGTCCGCTCCGCCACCCTGGACGTGCTCGGCAGCGACCACCTGCGGACCTTCCGGGCGCTCGGCTCCTCCTTCACCGGGGCGATGTGGCGGCACGGCCTGCGCAACGCGGCCGTGCCCGTCGTCTCCGTCCTCGGGATCGAGCTCGCCACGACCTTCCTCGGGGCCGTCGTCGTCGAGAGCGTGTTCGCCCTCCCCGGTCTCGGCGGCATGCTGGTCAAGGGGATCGCCCAGCACGACTACCCGGTGATCCAGGGCATCCTGTTCGTCAGCACCTTCGCGGTCCTGCTGATCGGTTTCGCCGCCGACCTCGCCCAGCGGCTCATCGACCCCCGGCTGCGCGGCACCGTCTCCGGAGGCCCGCGATGAACGCCGCGGCCTCCCCGCCGAAGGCCCCCGTACCGGGTGCCCGTCCCCGGTCTCGGCGGTCCACGACGCTCGTGATCGGATGCGTGCTCGCCGGCCTGGTCGTCGCCGTCGCGGTCGTCTCCCTCCTGTGGCTCCCGTACGCCCCGGACGACACCTCGGGAGACCGGCTCATGCCGCCGGGGGCCGCCCACCCGCTGGGCACCGACAAGCTGGGCCGGGACCTGCTCACCCAGCTGATGATCGGCGCGCGGATCGCGCTGACGGTCGGGGCCGGGTCGGTCCTGCTCGGCGGCGTCCTCGGCCTGCTCGCCGGTCTCGCGGCCGGGTTCGCCACCCGATGGCTCGACGACACGCTCTCGGTGCTGCTCGACATCCTCATCGCCTTCCCCACCCTGCTCCTGGCCATGCTCGTCGTCGCGGTCCGCTCGGCGTCGCTCGGCTCGGCGATCCTGGCGATCGGGCTGGGCATGTCCGCGATCGTGGCGAGGCTGACCCGGGTGCTCGTCAAGCGCGTGCTGGCCCAGGACTTCGTCACGGCCTCGCGCACGTCGGGAACCTCCTGGCCGCGGGTGGTGACCGAGCACGTCCTGCCGAACATCTGGCCGACGCTGCTGGTCAACCTCGCGCTCCAGCTCGGGCTCGCCGTGCTGGCCGAGGCCTCCCTGTCCTACCTGGGGCTCGGCCCGCCCCCGCCGAACGCCTCCTGGGGGCGCATGCTGCAGGAGGCCCAGGCGACCGTGCTCACAGCGCCACTCGGCGCCGTCGCCCCCGGCGTGCTGCTGGTCGTGCTCGTCGTCGGCGTGAACCTGATCGCCGACGGCCTCAGGGACGTGGCCGACCCGACCCGGCGGAGGACGCGATGAGCCTGCTCCACGTCACGGGACTGCGCGTGCGCTCCGCCGACGGCCACGACCTCGTCAAAGGCCTGTCCTTCGCGATCGGCCCGGGCGAGCGACTCGGCCTGATCGGCGAGTCCGGGTCCGGCAAGTCGCTGACCGCCCTCGCGGTCATGGGCCTGCTGCCGTCCGGGATGACCGCGTCCGGCAGCGTCGTGCTGGACGCGCCGGGTACGGGCCCGTCCGAGATCGTCGGAGCCCCCGAGCGGCGCCTGAACGGGCTGCGCGGCCGGGCGGTGTCGGTCGTGTTCCAGGAGCCTCTGACGGCACTCGACCCGCTCATGAGGGTCGGCCGCCAGCTCGCCGAGCCCATCAGGCGCAGGCGGGGACTGCGCGGCGCCGCCCTGCGCGCCGCCGTGGCCGCCGCCCTCCAGGAGGTCCGGATCGCCGAACCCGACCGGGTCGCGCGGGCGTACCCGCACGAGATCTCCGGCGGCCAGCGCCAGCGCGTCGCCATCGCGATGGCCCTGGCCTGCGAGCCCGCGCTGCTCATCGCCGACGAGCCGACCACGGCCCTCGACGTGACGGTGCAGGCGGAGGTGCTCGCCCTGCTCGGCGGCCTGGTCACCGCCCGGGGCATGGCCCTGCTGTTCATCGGCCACGACCTCGCGGTCGTCTCCGGGATCACCGACCGCGTCCTCGTCCTCAAGGACGGCGAGGCCGTCGAGTCGGGAACCGTCAGGGAGATCGTGGACGCGCCGCGCCACCCGTACACCCGGTCACTGGTGGCGGGCGCCCGGCACCTCGACAGCGCACTGGATTGGACGAACCGTTGACCCGGCCCACCCCGGACCAGCCCGCCGACTCCACCGTGCCCGCCGACTCCACCGAGCCCGCTCCCGACGCGGCGGGCGGGCCCGTCCCGGCCACCGCAGGACCGGCCGGGGCCGTTCAGGACGGGGTGGCCCGGCCCGTCCTGGAGGCGCGCCAGGTGGGTTTCGCCTACCGCGGGGCGGCGGCCCCCGTGCTCTCCGACGTCTCCTTCCAGGTGCTGCCGGGGCGCAGCACGGCCCTGGTCGGGGAGTCGGGGGCCGGCAAGACGACGCTGCTGCGCCTGCTGCTCGGCCTGGCCGTGCCCACCGCCGGGCGGATCCTCTTCGACGGGACGCCGCTCTCGCCGCGCGACCGCGGGCGGATGCGCGCGTTCCGCCGCAGCGTGCAGACCGTGTTCCAGGACCCGTACTCCTCGCTCGACCCGCGGCAGCGGGTGGGCCGGATCGTCGCCGAGCCGCTCCGCTCGCTCGGCCTGGTGCCGGCGGCGCGGTGGAACGCCTCGGCCGCGGACCTGCGCGTCGCCGCCGCGCTCGAAGCCGTCGGGCTGCCGGCCGACGCCGCGCGCCGCTACCCGCACGAGTTCTCCGGCGGGCAGCGCCAGCGGGTCGCCATCGCGCGCGCCATCGTGTGCGAGCCCCGGGTCCTGCTCGCCGACGAGCCCGTCAGCGCGCTGGACGTCTCCACGCGCGTACGCGTCATCGACCTGCTGGCCGAGCTGCGCGAGAGCCACGGGCTGACCGTGGTGATGGTCTCCCACGACCTCGCCGTGGTCGCGATGCTCTGCGACCACACGGCGGTCCTCGAACGCGGCCGGATCGTGGAGCAGGGCGACACCGCCGCCGTGCTCGGCTCCCCGAGCCACCCCTACACCCGCCGCCTGATCGACAGCGTGCCGAGGCTTCCCGTCACCTGACCGGCCCCTCCCCGCCGCCTCAGCGCAGCAGCGGGAGCTTGCCCGTGAGACGCTCCACGGCCTGGCGCGGGCCCAGCAGGCTCACCGCGTAGTACGAGAGGTCCTCGCCGCCGGCGCGGGCCAGCCCGGCCAGGTACTCGTCGTAGACGTTGGTCCGCTGCGCGATGGCCGCCATGTCGGCGACGACCAGCCCCGCCTCCTTTGCCGCCTCGTCCCTGATCCGGCGGACGACGTCGGCGGGCGCGGCCAGCACCGTGCACCCGGTCCAGGGCAGCCCGGCGTGGGTGTGACCCGAGGCGTCGGTGCCCGCCGATCCCAGGATCGCGGGCACCGCGTTGCCCACGGACGCGGCCAGGCAGGCGGCGGCGTTGGCCTGCAGGCCGCGGGGAAGATCATGGTCGATCACGATCGCCCATTTCACCGGAAGCCGCCGGGTGGGCAGGTCGGTCCGGCGGTCCAGGGTGTCGATCCAGTCGGCCGATATGGTCATCCGTGTTCCCCTCTCCGAATTTCTGAGAGGACGTTCGCATCCGAAGTGCAGGAATCACAACTCGATCTCACTCATTCCGAATAAAGTTCGGAAATCTCTGGGAAGATGTACGCGTGGACGAACTTGACACGGCCATCCTCGCCGAGCTCCAGCGCGACGGCCGCCAGACCAACCGCGAGCTGGCCGAGCGGCTCGGCATCGCGCCCTCGACCTGCCTGGAGCGGGTGCGCTCCCTGCGGAGCAGGGAGGTGATCGAGGGCTTCCACGCCGAGGTCAACCTCGCCGCCATCGGCCGCCCGGTCCAGGCGCTCATCAACGTCCGGCTGCACCCGAAGATCAGGGAGGCGGTCGAGGGCTTCCGCGACCATGTCGCCGCTCTCCCCGAGACCCTCGCGGTCTTCGTGGTGTCCGGCGGCGACGACTTCATCATCCAGGTGGCCGTACGCGACACCGGCCACCTGCGCGACTTCGTCCTCGACCACGTCTCCCGGCACCGCAACATCGCCGACGTACGCACCTCGCTGGTCTACGACCACATCCGCAAGACCTCCGTCGAGGTCCTGCCCCCCGAGCGGCCGAGCCCGCCCCGGACCCGCCGCCGCTGAGAGCGGACCCGCGAGTCCCTCGACCTTCGGGCAGCTCCGGTCCACCGGGGCACCTCGTGCCGGCCGCGAGGCCGGATCCCCCTCATCCGACCACCGGCTTCGGCCGGCGCACGCGGTGATCCTAAGATCGCTGGGAGGCCACCCCCCCCCACGATCGACGACCTGGTATCCGGAGGATCCGCCATGCGACTCCCTCGTTCCCTCTCCGGCTGGACGATGGCCGTCTTCGGCCTCCTCGCCGTGGCACTCGGCGTCGTCGGCCTGGTGTCGCCGGACACCATGCTCGCCCTCCTCGGCTTCGAGGTGCCGCAGACGCGCGACCCCGCCGACTACACGAAGGTGTACCTCGCCGCCTCCTCCATGGCCGCGGTGAACATGGGCGTCTACTACCTCCTGGCCGCCGCCGCCGACTACCGGCCCTTCTTCCTGTGGACGGTGCCGTTCCGCCTGCTGACGTTCACGGTCTTCACCCTCCTGGTGGTGACCGGCGCCGCCCCCGCCCGGTTCATCGGCGTCGGTCTCTGGGAGGGGGCCGGCGCGGTGGTCACCGGGGCCGCGCTCTGGTGGGAACGCAGGCGCCCGGACGCCGCCTGACGGCCCGGGCACGGTCCCGGCGCCGAAACGCAGGGACGCTCGATCCCGGCGTCAGAGGACGTCGGGAGAGTCGCGCGGGACCACCAGGCCGGATTCGTAGGCGAGGACAACGAGCTGGGCGCGGTCGCGGGCGCGGAGCTTGGCCATGGCCCGGTTGACGTGGGTCTTCGCGGTCAGCGGGCTGATCACCATGCGGTCCGCTATCTGGTCGTTGGACAGGCCCCGCGCGACCAGGGCGACGGCCTCGCGTTCACGGTTGGTCAGTTCTCCCAGCCCCGTGCCGGTGCCGCCGTCGAGCGGCTGGGCGACGTACCTGTTGATGAGCCTGCGGGTGATCGACGGGGCGAGCAGGGCGTCGCCGCGCGCGGCGACGCGTACGGCGTGCAGGAAGTCCTCGGGCACGATGTCCTTGACGAGGAATCCGGCCGCGCCGGCGCGCAGCGCGTTGAAGACGTGCTCGTCGAGGCCGTAGTTGGTCAGGATGACGACGTGGACCCCGGCCAGGGCCGGGTCGGCGGCGATGCGCCGGGTCGCCTCGATGCCGTCGACGACCGGCATCTGGATGTCGATGAGGGCGATGTCGGGCAGGTGCTCCCTGGCCAGAGCCAGGGCCTCCGACCCGTCGCCGGCCTCGGCCACCACCTCGATGTCGTCCTCGAGGTCGAGGAGCGCGCGGAATCCGCTGCGGATGAGCGGCTGGTCGTCGACCAGCAGGACGCGGATCATGACGTTCGCTCCACGGGAAGTTCGACCTGGACGGTGAAGCCGCCCTCGCCGCGCGGTGCCGCCCGCAGGTGGCCGCCGAGGGCGGTGACGCGCTCGCGCATCCCGAGCAGCCCGACACCGGGCACCGGGGCGGTGCCCGGCGTGGCCCTGCCGTCGTCGTCGACGCGGATCACGAGGGTGTCGGGACGGTAGTCGATCCGGACCGACGCGGTGGCGGTGGCGGCATGCCGGGAGATGTTGGTGAGCGACTCCTGAACGATCCGGTAGACGGTACGGCTCACCGCGGCCGGCACGTCGTGCCGTTGCCCCTCGATCGTCAGCGTCGCTTCCAGCCCGATGGTGCGGGCGCGTTCCAGCAGTTCCGGGAGGTGGTCGAGCCCACGCGGCGGGGTCGTGTCGTCGTCGCGCAGCGCCTGCAGGGTCGCGCGCAGCTCCCGGGTCGCCTCACGCCCGGCCTCCTGGATCGCGAGCAGGGCCTCCGGTACCTGCTCGCCGCGCCTGCGCGCCACGTGGACGGCGACCTCGGACTGCACCTTGATGATCGAGATCTGGTGGGTGAGCGAATCGTGCAGCTCCCGCGCGATGCGCAGCCGCTCCTCGTCGGCACGGTGCCGCGCGGCCTCCTCCCGGGTGCGCTCGGCCTCGTCCGCCCGCCGCTCGGCCTGCCGCAGCGCCTCACCCGCGGCGCCGGCCGCGACCAGCCAGGCCAGCTCGAGGGCACCCCGGGCCTGCGCGAGCGCCTCGCCCAGGTCGTGCGAGCCCGAGACCAGGGCCGCGAGGGGGAGCGCGGCCAGCATGGCCACGCTCGCCACCACCGTGACGGTGCGGTGTCCCGCCCGTACGGCGGCGTACACCGCGAACAGGTACGCGACGGCGGGCACGTCGAAACCGGCGGCCTGGTAACCCACCGCGCACAGCCCGGTGACGGCCAGGACGGGAAGCGGGGCCCGGCGGCGCGCGGCCAGCGCCAGACCGCCGGCCGCCAGCAGCGCGTGACCGAGCAGGGCGAGGTCCGTGGCGGCGTGCCGCCCGGACAGCCCGGTGACCAGCAGCGTCGCCGCCACGCCGACGGCGATCGCCCAGTCCTGGACCTCGGCCCGGACACCGGCCCGTCCTGTACTCATGCGGGCACCCTAGCCGGATGTCCGCGCAGGCGACTCCCGCGCACGGACGATCGGCCGGCTACCGCGCCCGCGGTATCCCCGCGGTTCCTGCGGCGTCCGCGGCAGCCGGTTGCGGCACCGGCGGCAGCGCGAAGTGTCCGCGCCCGCCGGACGACCGGCGGCGGGTCCGGCGGACATGATCAGGCGAGTCGAGTCGTAGCAACCAGTCCTAGGAGAAAAGGAGCACCCCATGTCAGTCCGACGTGTGCTTGCCGTGGCCGGAGCCGCCCTGATCGGAGGCTTCCTGCTCGCCGTACCGGTGGCCGCGCACGCCTCGGTCCAGCTGGACCCCGTCGGTGCCTACACCATGACCGCCGGGCGGCTCTGGTCCCTGGTGGCCGCGGTGGTGGGGCTGGCCGGCGTGGTCGCCGGCGGGCTGGCGCTGGCCCGCTCCACCGGCCGGATCGGCTCCGGCTCCGGCTCCGGCTCCGGGAGAAGGGGGGCCTTCGTGGCCCTGGCGGCGGGGCTGGCCGGCGCGGTCGTCGGCGGGCTGGTCGTGGCCGCCGCCGAGGGTGGCCCCGGCACCGGTTACGGGATAGTCGGAGGGGTCATGGCCCTGGTGGTGGGGCTGATCGGCACGGCCCTCGGCGGGCTGGTGCTGGTCCGCTCCCGCCGCGCCGGATAACCCGCGCCGGACGACCCGTACCGGATGACCCGCGGGGGACGGCCCACCGGCATCGCCGGTGCCGGACGCGGGCGGCCGCGCCGCCGGCGCCGCGACCGAGGCCGTCCGAACCGGCCCGGCCCGGCCCGGTCCGGTTCGCGTGAGGGATCCCGCCGCTCGCGACGGCGGACGGGAGGGGGAGGGCGGGGCAGAGCCATTGGTCCCGGTTCGTCCGGCCCCTCCTTCCGGCCTCGGCGAGACGGGGAAGGAACTCGGCGAGACGGGGGAGAAATCGGCGGGCTCGGGCTCCGGTCTGTCGGGCATACTGCGGGACAGGGCCCGCCACCGGCGAACCCCGCCCGTCCTCACATGCCATCTGCCCGCTGGAGTGGACCACCCATGTCTCCGCTCGACCGCGCCGCCGTCGACGCCCTGTTCCCCGCCGGCCTGCCCGAGGTCGGCCACTGGCAGCGGCGCTACCCGCCCCGGCCGCTGCCCGAGGGAGCCCAGGTCACCCGGGTCAGCCCCAGCCCCACCGGCCACGCCCACATCGGCAGCGTGTACGTGGCCATGATCGACGCCGACGTCGCCCGTCACAGCGGCGGCACCTATTTCGTGCGGGTGGAGGACACCGACCGGCTGCGCGAGGTCGAAGGCGCCGCCGCCCAGTTCGACCGCGTCTTCTCCGTCTTCGGCGTCTCCCCCGACGAGACCGACCCCGACGGCGCCTACGGCCCTTACACCCAGTCGGCGCGTTCGCCCGTCTATCTCAGTCACGTGCGGGAACTCCTGCGCCTGAACAAGGCGTACCCGTGCTTCGCCACCCGCGACGAGCTCGCGGCCAACGCCGCCGCGCAGCGGGCAGCGAAGGTCCCCACCGGCTACTACGGCCGGTGGGCGATCTGGCGGGACGCCCCGGCCGAGCGGGTCGGCGAGTACCTGGCCGCCGGCCGGCCGTACGTGGTGCGGTTTCGCTCTCCCGCCTCCCCCGGTGATCGGATCGGCTACCACGACCTGATCCGGGGCGAGCTGGAAGCCGACGCGAACCTCAACGACGCCGTCATCCTCAAAAGCAGCGACCAGCACCCGCGCCTGCCCACCTACCACTTCGCCCACGCCGTCGACGACCACCTCATGGGTGTCACCGTCGTCATCCGCGGCGACGAGTGGATCTCCTCGGTTCCGCTGCACCTGCAGCTGTTCGACGCGCTCGGCTTTCCCCACGTCGGCTACGCCCACATCGCGCCGCTGATGAAGATGGAGGGCGGCAGCCGCCGCAAGCTGTCCAAGCGCAAGGATCCCGAAGCGTCGGTGGACCACTACATCCAGGCGGGCTACCCGGTCGAGGCGGTCCTGTACTACCTGCGCGGCCTGGCCAACGGGCGCCTGGCCGAGCTGCCCCTGGCCGAAGCGCTGGCCGCGCCCATCCTGCTGGAGGAATGCGGCGCGGCCGGTCCTCTGGTGGACATGGCCAAGCTGGACGACATCAGCGCAGACTTCGTCGCCACCCTGCCCGGCGAGGAGATCCTGCGCCGCCTGGCGGCCTGGGCCGCCGACCACGACCCGGACCTGGCCGCCGTGCTCGACGGCGACCGGGACCTGGCGCTGCGCGCGCTGGCCGTCGAGCGCGACGGGGTACCGAACCCGCGCAAGGACCTGCGCAAATGGTCGGACTTCCGGGCCGCCTACGGCTTCTTCTTCCCCTCGCTGTTCGAGCGCGCCGACGACGGCGACCCCCGCTTCGGCGGCCTGGACCCGCGCCTGGTCCGCGCCATGCTCGACGACCTCGCCGAGCGCTACCGGCCGCACGCCGACCCCGGCCGCTGGTTCGACCAGGTGCGCGACCTCGCCGCCCGGCACGGTTTCGCCCCCACCCCCAAGGCGCACAAGGCCGACCCCGGCGCCTACCCCGGATCGATCCGCGAAGCCTCCCAGGTCGTCCGTGTCGCGCTGACCGGAGCCACCCGCAGCCCCGACCTCGCCGCCGTCGCCCACGCCCTGGGAGCCGAGGAGGTCGTACGACGCCTGCGACGGTGATCCCGCCGTCGCGGGCGTTCCAGTCGCGGGCGTTCCATCGTCGCGGGCGTTCCGGAGGGCGCTCGGACCTGTGGCGCGTCCCGCGATCCGGGTCCCGTCTTCCCCGCCGGGGAGGCCCCGGGGCCTTCGTCGCCGGACGGTTCGTGTCTCAGGCGGGTTTTTCCGCGGGGGCGGGGCTGGGGGCGGGGGTGTCGGGCGGGTCGGTTCGCGGGTGCGGGGGCGGGTCGCTGAGCTGGTCGCGCAGGTAGTTCCAGACGACGGCGATCAGGGCGGCGACGGGCACGGCGAGGAGGCTGCCCACGATGCCGGCGAGGTTGCCGCCCAGGGTGACCGCGAGGAGGATCACCGCGGCGTGCAGGCCCAGGCCGCGGCTTTGCACCATGGGCTGGAAGACGTTTCCCTCGAGCTGCTGGACGGCGACGATGATGGCGAGCACGATGAGGGCGTCGGTGGGGCCGTTGGAGACCAGGGTGATCAGGACGGCGACGAAGCCGGCGAACAGGGCGCCGATGATGGGGACGAAGGCCGAGACGAAGGTCAGGACGGCCAGGGGCAGGACGAGGGGGACGCCGACGATCCACAGGCCCAGGCCGATGAAGAGGGCGTCGAGCAGGCCGACGAAGGCTTGGGAGCGGACGAAGGAGCCCAGGGTGTCCCAGCTGTGGGCGGCCACGGTGGGCAGGTCGGTGGCCAGGCGGCCGGGGAGCTGGCGGGTGAGCCAGGGCAGGAACCGCGGGCCGTCCTTGAGGAAGAAGAACATCAGGAACAGGGCCAGGACGGTGGTGACCAGGCCGTTGAGGATGGTGCCAACGCCGGTGACGGTGGCGGTGACGATGCTGCCGACGCTCGATTGGATGCGGGTGGTGGCGGTGTCGAGGGCGGTGCTGAGCTGGTCGGCGCCGATGTTGAGGGGTGGTCCGGCGGCCCAGTCGCGCAGGCGTTGGATGCCGTTGCCGACGCCGGTGGCCAGCTCGCCGGCCTGGGAGGCGACCGGGACCGCGATGAGGACCAGGGTGCCGGCGGCGACCAGCAGGAACAGAACGGTCACGGCGGAGGCGGCCAGAGTGGGGTGCCAGCCGTGTTGGCGTAGGAAGCGGGTGATGGGCCAGGTCAAGGTGGTGAGCAGCAGGGCGATCACCAGAGGCCAGACGATCGACCACATCTGGCCCAGGATCCAGAGGATGACCGCGGCCATCAGCACGACGAGCAGCATCTGCAGGGAGATCCGCGCCGAGGTGCGCAGCGCGGTGCGGGTCTTCGCGACGTTCAGCGGGGCAGGCACGAGATCACCTTAGACATAGCCGGCTCACACCGCAGACATAGTCGGCTCACACCGCGGACATAGCCGGATCACACCGCGCCACCGCGGGAACCCGGCCGGACCCGCCGCGGGCGGGGCGGCCCGCGCGGGAGCCGGCGCTTTTCGCCGACGCGGGGAGGGTGTTGGATGAGTGCATGCGTGAAGTGGACGGAGAGCGCGAGCCGGTGCGGACCGCGGCGGATTCGGAGAGCCCGTCCACCTCACCGTGGAGCGCGCCGTCGTTTCCGTCCCACGCCCGCGACACGGGGGAGTTTCCGTCCCACGCCCGCGACACGGGGGAGTTTCCGTCCCACGCCCGCGACACGGGGGAGTGGCGCCCCGCCCGTGGCGTGCCGGGCGGGACGCCCGCTCCCGGGGTGAGCGGTCCCGGCATGCGGCAGCCCCCCGGAGGCGGTCCCGAGCGCCGTTCGCGCGCCGGACGCCCGCTCCAGGCCGGGCCGATACCCGGGCCGATGCAGGGGCCGATGCCGGGCCGGCGCGAGGGTGGGGCAGGCCGGCTCCGGCCGCAGGCCGAGACGCGTCCGGCGCCTCGTGCCTTCAACCAGCTCGCCCTCGGCTCCTACAACGAGAAGCTGGTGATCGAGAGCATCCGGCAGGCCGTGTCCACGAGCAGGGTGGAGATCGCCGAGCGCACCGGGCTCACGCCGCAGGCGGTGTCGCGGATCACCCGTAACCTGCTCACCTCGGGCCTGCTGACCGAGGACGCCCGCCAGTCGGCGGGCGCCGGCAAGCCGCGCGTGCCGTTGCGGCTGCGCCCTGACGCCGGTTCGGCCATCGGCGTCCACCTCGACCCGAAGATGATCACTGTGGTGGCCGTCGACCTGTGCGGCGACCTGCTCGACCAGCGGCACCTGCCCCTGCCGGAGCAGGCCGACCCGCAGTGGTGCCTGGCGCAGATGACCCGCATGGCACTGGAGTCCGCCGAGGCGGCCCATCCCGCCTCCGAGGCCCTGCTGGGTGTGGGGGTCGCCGTGCCGGGCCCGCTCGACCCCCGCGCCGGCCTGCTGCTCGACCCGCCGCTGTTCCGGGACTGGAAGCACGTGGCGCTCAAGGCCGAGCTGGCCACCCGGCTGGACGTCACCGTCATCGTCGAGAAGGACTCCACGGCGGCGGCGATCGGCGAGCGCTGGCTGGGCGCGGCCGACCGCGCCGACGACTTCGTCTACCTCTACCTGGGCGCCGGTGTCGGCAGCGGCGCCTTCCTCAACGGCGACGTCTACCGGGGACGTACGGGCAACGCGGGCGAGGTCGGCCAGCTGTGCGCGATCGCGACCGGCCGGCTCACCCCGGAGGGCGGCCCCGACCTCGTCCCCGAGTGCGCCCCGACGTCCGCGGTGGTGGACCGTGCCGGCGCCGCGGGCATGGTGGTCCCGCCGGGCGACGCCGCCTACGAGTGGGTCTGCGAGGCCGCGGCGCGCGGTGACCGGCGGGCGGTCGCGGTGATCGAGGAGGTGGCCCGCGTGATCGGCCTGGGCGCCGCCGGGCTCATCGACCTGCTGGACGTCGAGCTGCTCATCATCGGCGGGCCCGCCGTCCTGCCCGCCGTGGCCGACATCTACCACGGGCAGATCGCCGCCGCCGTCAACGGGTTCCCGATGGCCAGGCACCTGCGCGAGGTGGAGGTCGCCCAGTCGCACCTCAACCGGGCCGCGGCGGCGGTGGGGGCCGCGTCCAGCGTGTTCCACGAGGTGTTCACGCCCAGCCTGGGCTCACGGGCGCGAGCGGCGCACCCGGACGCCGTGTGACCGCACCCGCCGGAGGCGCGGGGACTTTACAGAGACGATGACCGGGATTTCGCGTGGATTGACATAGTCAATCCAATGGATTTACATATCCGTAACCTCCGTCACCCCCCACCGAAGGCTAATTCGTGAATAAGCGCCACAAACCCCTCCTGAGGGCGACGCTGGCCGTCTCCCTCCTCGCGGCCGCCCTGAGCTGGTCGGCCGCGACCCCGGCCCTCGGCGCGCAGGCCGCCGCCCCGCCCACCGTGAAGAACAAGGTCTACGCCGGCTACCAGGGGTGGTTCAACGCCCAGGGCGACGGCTCGCCGCTCAACCACTGGCGGCACTGGTCCCGCGGGACACAGCCCTCACCGGGCAACCAGACCTTCGAGCTCTACCCGGACATGAGCAGGTACCCCGCCTCGGCCAGATACCAGACCGGGTACGCGGCACTCGGCAACGGCCAGCCGGCGACGCTCTTCTCCTCCTATCCGACGGCCGTGATCGACCAGCACTTCCAGTGGATGAGCCAGCACGGCATCGACGGCGCCGCGATCCAGCGCTTCGGCGCCGACGTCGTCGAGCCGGGCTCGGCCAACGCCCAGGTCCGCAACACGATCACCTCCAGGGCCAGGGACGCCGCCGAGAAGCACGGCCGCGGCTTCTACGTCGAGTACGACGTCAGCGGCCTGACCGACGCCAACGTGGAGCAGGTCCTCACCCGGGACTGGACCGACGTGGTCACCGGTCAGCTCCGCCTCACCGACTCTCCGGCGTACGCCAGGGAGAACGGCAAACCCGTGGTCGAGATCTGGGGTTTCGGCTTCTCGGACCGCCCCGGCACGGCCGCCCAGGCCGAGCGCATCGTGCGCTGGTTCAAGGACCGCGGCCTGTACGTCATCGGCGGCGTGCCGCGTGAGTGGCGTTCGGGCGCGGACGGCAAGCCCGGCTTCGGCCCGGTGTACCGGGCGTTCGACATGATCTCGCCGTGGATGGTGGGGTACGTCGGCGACACGAGCGGGCTGCTCGCCGGCGACCGCGACGCGCTGAACGCGACCGGCCAGGCCTACCAGCCGGTCATCTACCCGGGCTTCGCCTGGTCCAACTGGAACGGCGGCGCGCGCAACATGATCCCGCGCCGGTCCGGCGACTTCATGTGGGAGCAGGCCGTCGGCGTGCGCCGGGCGGGGGTGCCGCAGGCGTTCATCGCGATGTTCGACGAGTACGACGAGGGCACGGCCCTCGCGCCGGGCGCCGAGGACTCCTCGCAGGTGCCCACCGACCAGTACTTCCTGACCACCAGCGCCGACGGCAAGTACGTGTCGTCCGACTTCTACCTGCGCCTGGCGGGCAGGGCCACCCGCATGATCACCGGCCTTGACCCGCTGGTGACCACGGTGCCCATCCCGCTCAGCGCCGGTCCGGTCTTCTTCCGCACCAGCGTGGAGCAGGGCACCGACGCCCAGCCGACGTGGACGAACACCCCGGGCGGCGGCGGCACCACCAACGTCACCGGCCAGTCGCTCGCGGTCGCGACGGGCGAGGACAACCAGATCGGCGCGTCCGCCCTGCGCATCCGGGGCAGCGCCGCCTCCACCGCGGCCTCGCACGCCTACTTCCAGGTGTTCGACGTGAACATCCCGGTGACCGCCGCGACCAAGCTGCAGTACTCCTTCCTGCCGAAGGACGCGGGCGGCCGCAACGTCGCGGTGGACTTCACGATGACGGACGGCACCACGCTCCGCGACAGCGCCGCCGCCACGACCACCGGCGCCGACATGCACCCGGGCACCGCCAAGGGCACGGTCGGCTCGTGGACGCGGATCCAGAGCGACTTCGGCTCCGCGCTGAACGGCAAGACCATCGACAAGATCCTCGTCGGCTACGACCGCGCCGCGGGCACGGCCGGGACCTTCACCGCCTACATCGACGACATCACCGTCACCAACTCCTGATCCGCGTCCGTCCCCCGGCCGGGGCACGGCGCCCGCCGCGGCGCCGTACCCCGGCCGGTTCATGTCACCGGCCGGACGCCGTGCGCGGTTCGGCGAGCTGTCTCTCCAGGCCGTCGAGCAGGGCCTGGAGGCCGTGTTCGAAGGTCGGCTCGGGGGCGGCGGCGTAGTCGGTGGCCGGCGGCGTCCCCAGGCGGGCGCGCAGCTGAGCTCGTCCCGGCCGCCGCCGGTCGCATCCGGGGCAGGGGAGGGCGCGTCGCCTACCGGGGCCGGGGCCGTAGCCCGTCGAGGATGAGCCGGGCGAGGTGCGCGGAGCGCTCGGGACTGGTTTCCGCGCCGGCGTGGCGGATCGCGGCGAAGGCGCCGGCGACCAGCGCCATCACCTCGTCGACGGTGAGGTCGGGGCGCGCGGCGCCGGCCGCGTGCGCGCGGTCCAGCAGGTCCGCGACATGGCCTGTGAGATCCGCCGCGACGTCGGGGGCGGCGGTGCGCAGGTCGAACTCGGCGGCCACCAGCGCGCTCTTCACCGCCACGTTCTCGGCGCCGGTGGCCATCATCTCGGACAGCAGCGTGAACAGGGCCGCGGGATCGCCGGTGGCGGCGAGCGCCTCCGCTCTCGTCACCAGCCGCCTGATCTGGTCGGTCGCGACGGCGAGATACAGCGCCTCCTTGGCGGGGAAGTGCCGGTGGACGGTGCCGGGGCCCACGCCCGCGCGGCGGGCGATCTCGTCGAGCGGGACGCCGAGGCCCTCGGTGGCGAACAGCCGCTGCGCGGTCCGCAGGATCCGCTCGCGGTTGCGGCGCGCGTCGGCCCGCGGCTCCCGGTCGCTCCCGTGGGCCGCCGTCGGGTTCGCCGGTGCCGGCTCGGGCGTCTGGTCGGACATGTCGGCATCAGTATAACCGGGGCGCCGCACCGTATATGGTGGCCATAACCGGGGCGGCGCACCGTTTAGGGTCCGCGCCGCTCGTCACGACCCGATCGTCAGCCACGAGGAGATCACGACGATGACCACACGCGAGGACGCGAGCGCCCTGGTGCGGCGGATGCAGGAGTGCTTCAACAGCCGTACGTTCGACCAGGCCGCCGACCTGCACACCCCCGGTTTCTTCAGCCATCCGCTCGGTACCACCGGGTTCGAGGCGGGAAGGGATGCCTGGCGCGCGCTCGTCGCCCGGTTTCCCGACGTGCGCGTCGTGGCCCAGGACATCCTGGTCGACGGCGACAGGGCCGCCGTCCGCTCGACCGTCGAGGGGATCGCGGATCCGGACGGCGACGCGCGGCCCATGCTGTTCGAGATCTTCCGCATCGACGACGGCCGGTTCGCGGAGATGTGGGGGGCCAGCGCGGGATTCCCGTCCTCGGCCGCCCCGGAGGACCTGCTCCCCAGGGTGAGCTGACCGGCTCCGGCGGCCCGCGCTCACGCGGTGCGCCCGGACGCCGTCACGATCCCACCGGAATCCGCGGCGCCCGCTCCCCGGGACGTCCGGGACACTGGGCGGAGCACCCCATCTGGAGGAAGAGCATGAACGCACGTTCCGAGGCGGGCGACCGCCTCACCGCCATGGGCACCCAGTTGCTCGAAGTGCACATCTGGCTTCGCGAGATGCTGGAGGACCTCCAGGACAGCGTCGACGACTACTTCGACGGCAAGGGGCTTCCGCCGCGGGACCTGCGCGCCCACTGCCTTTCCTTCTGCACGGCGCTGACGCGCCACCACACCGGCGAGGACAGGGGCGCGTTCCCGGCGATCGCCGAGGAGTTCCCCGAACTGCGCAAGGTGCTCTCCGAACTGCGCGCGGACCACAACCAGCTGGACTGGCTGCTGGGGAACCTGCGGAAACTGCTCGAGTCCCTCCCGGAGGAACCGGACCCGGCCACGGCCTCCAAGGTGCGAGAGGAGGTGACGGCGCTGTCGGCGATCATGCAGACGCACTTCATCTACGAGGAGAAGAAGCTGATCTCCGTGCTCAACTCGATGGACGTGCCCGAGTGGCGCGAGAACCGGCCGGACTTCCTGCTGATCGACGACGAGGACGGGCCCGTGGCCCCTTCCCGGTGAGGCTCCGCACCACGCGGCGGCATCGGACCGGCCTTCCCCGTCCACCTGGCCGCCTGCGGCGCGGGTGGCGCCGCCGGTCCGGTCCGGGAGTCCGGGTCACCGTACGGTGACACCGCCGGGTCCGCGTACGGTGACACCGAGGGATCAACCGCAGGTTCTGCATGAAGGAAGCGGGTCGCAGGTGCGTGTGGCCGAGCCCCGAGCGTTCGATGTACGCCTCGACGAGCTGGTGCCACGCGAAATGGACGATGGTGGTGTCCTCGGCGGCGGACACCCCGACATGGACCACATGGGAGACGCCCTCGGCCTTGGCCGCATCCACGGCCGCCTTGGATCGCGCCAGCATCCTCACGTCGTAGCCGGTGAGCAGGAACACCCGATCGACATCCGCGAACGCCGGCCGTACCGCCTGCAGCCCGGTGGTCTCGGCCTCGTCCAGATCGAGACGGCGCACCTCGACCCCTTCTGCCAGAGATGCGCGTGGTCTTTGACGTCACCGGCGACAGCGGACGTTCCGGTGATCCGGCCCTCGTCGTCGATGCCCGTGGCGATGCTGCGCCAGCCACCGGGGAGGGTCCCCGGGTAGGTCAGCCGGCCGTCCTCCCAACCGGGTGCGGGATCAGACGAAGCGGAGGTAGCCGATGACGTTGTTCAGCATCTCCGGGTCGTTCTCGGGGAAGCGGGCGACGAAGGTGCGGAGCCTGCCGGTGTCGTCGAGGGCCGCCCACAGGTAGGCGACCTCGGCGTCGGGGAGCGTCATCCACCAGGCGGTGCCGGGAAAACCGCCGAAGGTCGCGTCGGCCGGGGGACGGTGGCTCAGCGGGCGGGCGGGGAGGGTGCGCTCCAGTTGTCCGCGGACCGTGCTCAGGATCCGGGCGCGGGACGCGGCCGAGGCGGGCGGGGCGATGCGCAGGACCCTGATCGCCAGGTGGTGGAGCTTGTTCGGGGAGGTCAGGTCGGCGGTGCCGGCCCGGTCGTGGGAGAGGGCCCAGCCGTCGGGGCGGCAGAGGGCGATGCCGCCGGCCCAGTCGGCGTACCCGGTCAGGCCGGCGCCGGTGCCGGTCGACAGGGTGGCGCCCGCGCCGGCCAGCAGGCGGCCCTCGGCGTAGAACTCGACACGGTACTCGCCGGTCGCGGGGCAGGCGGCGTCGACGACCGCCCAGGACGTGGTGCCGGAGGGCTGTTCGGGCTGCCAGGGCTGGATGCTGACCAGGTCGGAGCGCTGCAGCCACTCGTCGCCCGGCCGTGCCCGGTAGTAGACGATCGAGGCCACCCTGGCGCCCTTGAACATGCCCTCGTAGGAGAGCGTCGCCTGGATGACGGCACCCTGCGCGGCCACCCGGATCGCCGGGATCCGGGCCGACGGCGCGGGCCGCGCGTTCGGGGCGAGCTCCTCGCCCTGGACGCGCACCAGCTCGCCCTTGATCTCCTGGGCGAAGGGCCGGGCGTGGTCGCGCTGGGCGGCCACCAGGTCGAGGGTGGTACGGGTGGCGGCGTAGAGCTCGTTGCGTTCGGTGGGGTCGGGGCGGCTCCTGATCACCCGGAGCAGCTCGGTGGCCGCCCGCCTGGCCTCGGCGGTCTTCTTCTGGCCGAGCAGGGCCAGCAGCAGGTTCATCCGGGGTATCGGCGGGCCGGGGTTGAGCTCGACGGCGGCCCGGCTGTGCTCCTCGGCCGCCTTGTAGTCGGCCAGGTGGATCTCGAAGCCCCCCAGGTTGACCAGGGCGGTGTACTTCTCGTCGCCGCCGTACTCGACCGCCTTGGCCATGTCCGTCACCGCGGCCTCGTACGCGCTGCGTGAGGCCGTGCTGAACACGTACGCCGACGTGGCGCGCTCGGGGCTGGCCGCCATCACGCGGGCGCTCGCGCGATGCTCGTAGGCGACCGCGTAGTCGTCGCGCAGCGCGATCGCCCGGGTGTAGTGGGCGATCGCGCTCTCGTACTCGCGCAGCCCGGCGAGACGGTCGCCCTCGGCCACGGCCGTGATGGCCGCCCGGGGCGTCGTGACGGGCGGTACGGCGAGAAGGACGACGGTGCCCGCGACGGTGACGGCCACCATCGCGGCGGCGGGCCACACCAGGTGGTTCCGGTTGGCCTCGCCGACGGTCAGGGACAGGCCGAACAGGGTCAGCGCGACCGCGAGGAGGGCGGTCCCCGCCGAGTAGGTGTTGCTCCTGTCGCCCCACGAGCTCGCGGTCTCCTGGGTCGCCTCCTGCTCCAGGCCCGCCACGGTCGCCTCCCTGTTGAGGTCGCCGAGGTAGCGCTGCGCGGCGGCCGCGTCGGCGCCCAGCAGCGGGGAGGAGTCGTCCAGCTTGCCGTACGCCTGCCGGAGCCGGTCGGCGACGGCCTCGTGCTCCCGCTCACCGAGCAGCGTGGCCCGCAGGGACTCGAGGTCGTGACGGCGCTTGACGGTGGTGGCGGCGCCGAGGTTGGCGGTGCTCTCCATGGAGTCGGCCGTCGCCCCGGCCTGGGCGGCCAGCGCGGTGACGGAGGCGCGCTGGGCCTCGCGGGCGTTCCTGTCCTCCTGGGCGCCCGCCTGCCCCCCGAGGTAGGTGAGCATTCCGGCGAGCAGGCCCACCGCGGTCATCGTGAGCGCGAGCCGGCGCTTGAACGGGGTGTCGAACTCCTCGTCCGTCATGGCGGGTCCCTCTGTCATACCGGCGCCAGGGAGAGCCACAGGGCGAGGGCGGTGAGCAGCCCGTACCCGCAGAGGGAGGCTCGCAGGAGCCGGTCGCGCCGAGGTGGCGCGACGAGGCGGGCGACGGTCAGCAGGAGCACGATCGCGAGGGTGCCGCCGACGGTGAGGGTGAGATGACCGACCCGGTCGTGCAGGGCGTCGGCGCGCCGCGCGGTCCGGGCGGGCTGGTCGCCCGGCACCGTGAAGATCTCGTGGTTGCGGATCACGGCGGCCTCGCTCATCTCGTAGTCCCACCTGGCGGAGGCACCCGCGCCCGGCAGGTGGCGGCGGTCGATGTACTGGTCGACGAGGAAGCCGTCGGCGATGTCGCGAAGGGCCCTGGCCTCGTCGGGGTCGACGGCCTCGATCGCGTCGGCCTGGGCGTGGAGGGCCCGGTAGTGCACGACCTGGCCGCCCCTCGACCGGCTGCTCATGTGCGCCACCACGCCCGCCGTCCGTACCTGGATGGTCTCCACCACGGCCTGCCGGTCGGTGTCGATGGCCTGCGAGTTCAGCCGCACCGCCGCGTACGAGGCGGCCGCCCCGGTGATCGTGGACAGGCCGATCGCGATCGCGACGATCCGCTCGTACGGCCGGGCCCCGCCCCGCTCCCCGCCGCCCCGCCTCGGGAAGCGGAAGCGCCGCTTGCGGAGCGGCTTCCTCGGCCCGGCCGCGCCGGCCCTGCGGAGGGTCGTGATCCTTGCCCGCAACGACCGCACGGCGCCGTGCTGGGGGCGGCCGTTCCGGTCACCCGCGGGGACACCGCCCGAGCGCTCGGCGTGGCCGGGATCGGGCGCGTTCCCTTCGGCTTCGGGGGGCATGCGAGACCTCCGGCTCAGGGGCCTGCAGGCGCGGTCACCGTGCCGGTCCGTGGTCAGTTGTTGACTTCCTCCCCCTCGTGAACGAGGGGATTCCCACGGTCGCCCGTGAGGGTTCCTGCTTCGTCGCCGGTCGCCTGCCAGAGAGGACTCTCTGTGAGGTCTCACACCAGCTCCACAGGCGTTTCACCTCTCCACCAGCCCGGCGGCGAGGATGTTCTTCGCGGCGTTGACGTCCCGGTCATGGACGGCGCCACAGGCGCACACCCAGTCCCGGACCCCCAACGGCATGGACCGCTGAATCGTGCCGCACGCCGAGCACAGCTTCGAGGAGGGAAACCACCGGTCCACGACGACCAGCTCCCGCCCATACCAGGCCGCTTTGTACTCCAGCATCGTGCGCATCTGGCGCCAGGAGGCATCCGAGATGGCGCGGGCCAGCTTGTGGTTCTTCACCAGGTTGCGCACGGCGAGGTCCTCGATCACGACCGTTTGGTTCTCACGGACGAGACGACTGGTGACCTGATGCAGGTGATCACGCCTGCGGTCGGCGATGCGGGCATGCACCCGCGCCACCTTGAGCCTGGCCTTGGCCCGGTTGGCCGAGCTTTTCTCCTTGCGGGCGAGGCCGCGCTGAGCCTTGGCCAGCTTGCGGCGGTCGGCCCCCTCATGCCGAGGGTTGACGATCTTCTCCCCGGTGGAGAGGGTCACCAACGCCGTGATCCCCGCATCCACGCCGACCACCTTGGTCGTCGGGGTGAGCGGCCGGATCGCGTCCTCACACAGGAGGGACACAAACCAGCGTCCGGAACCGTCCTTCGACACGGTCACGGTGGACGGCTCCGCACCCTCGGGCAGGGGGCGCGACCACACGATCGCCAGCGGCGCGTCCATCTTCGCCAGCGTGAGTCGACCGTCGCGGTAGGTGAACGCCGAGCGGGTGTACTCGGCGCTTGTCCGGGACTTCTTGCGGGACTTGAAGGTCGGGTACCTGGCGCGCTTGGCGAAGAAGTTCGCGAACGCCGCCTGCAGGTGCCGCAGCGCCTGCTGCAGCGGCACCGACGACACCTCGTTCAGGAACGCGAGCTCCTTGGTCTTCTTCCATGCGGTGAGTGCAGCCGAGGACTGCACGTAGGAGAGCCTACGGCTTTCGAGGGTGTAGGCGCGGGTGCGTTCTTCCAGAGCCTTGTTGTAGACCAGGCGGGCGCAGCCGAACGTGCGAGACAGCTCCGCCGCCTGCTCGTCTGTCGGGTAGAAGCGGAACTTGAACGCCCGCTTTACGATCTGCGCCACGCCTCACACGATGCCACATGAAGCCGACTGTGGATGTGTGTTCGATCCCAGACCTGCGGCACTGCGCCGTGTTTCCTCCCTGGCCTGAAGGCCGGAGTCTCCACGCTGGAGGTATTCGATGACGATAACGGCATCGAACCACGGAGTCGACAGGGACGGCAGCGGGCTGCGCAGTTTCTCCACGCCCAGCCGGTAGGTGCCGGGCTTCAGCCCGCCGAGCGGCAGTTCACCGTGGTGACCGAGGCGCCGGCGGTCTCCACCTCGAGGGATAGACGGTCCGGGTCGTCACGCCGTCGCGCGGGTGCCGGAACCCGTCCGCGCGGGACGCGACCGGCCGCCCGTGACCGCCGCGACCGCGCCCTGGCCGTCCCGCCCCGCCTTGGGAGGGGCGGGCCACGCCGGTGCCCTCAGCCGCCGATGTTGACGACGCTGGTGAGGATGACCACCGACTCCTCGTCGGCCTCCAGCGAGTGCCGCCGCTGCGGGATCGGAGCGGTCTGGCCCGCGCCGAGCGCGACGGTCCGATCCTCGTCGATGAGCCGGACCCGCCCCGACAGGACGTGCAGGCTCGCGGCCGGTGGGGCGTCGTGGTCACCGAGGACCGTCCCCGCGGTCAGCGCGATGATCGCCTGACGCAGCGTGCCCTCGTTGAGGTAGGTGTGGGCGCTGCGGCCGTGCGAGCTCGCCCTGGCGAGGGCGAGATGCTCCGCGGCGAGAGCCAGTACGTCGATCATTGGGTTCCTTCCGGTCGCTCTGAACCTGCCCTGGGCGGGCGAGGCGCAGAGCCAGGTGAAGGTAAAGTCATCCGTCCCGCCGTGCGGCGGGCCGCTCGTCGAAGCGTATGGCCCTGAGCAGGTTGGCGGCGGGACGGTCGAGGATCGTGACGCTCGCGGCCGGGGGGAACGCGCCGCCCCGGGCCCGGTCGATGATCACTCGCCAGCGGCGGCAGTGCCGGGCGAAGGTCGCGCTCGTGACGACCCGTCCGCGCGAGAGCTGTCCCTCGCGGGCCGTCCTCGGCTCCACGTCGAGCAGGATCAGGTGGACCTCGCTGCCGACCCTGCGGGCCAGCCAGGCGAACCCGTACAGGATGTGCGGCCACGTGCCGCGGGTGTGCGCGACGACGGCGTGCCCCTTCAGCAGGGCGCGGGCGATCCGCACCACGTGGGTGGTGTGCACGAGCGGGATGCGGGCTCTCGGAGGGACCGGGCCCAGGTAGCGGGCCCACCAGTTGCGGGACTGGCGCGAGTCGATGACGCGGGCCTCACCGGCGCGCACCGGTTCCCTCTCGTCGCCGCGCAGCCCGTACAACCGGTCGAGCAGGGTGCTCTTGCCCGCGCCGGGGAGCCCTGCGAGGAGCACCAGCGACCCCGCCGGGTAATGCAGATCGTCGACGGAGGACCGGCTGGCCGGTGTGGTGGCCATCACGTGCACCTCGCTGGTATGGGGAACTTCTCTCATAGTGCGTCTCGCGGCCTTCCAGTGGCGGGATCGAGTTCGCCTTCGGTCCGGCGGGCACCGGAGGGGACGAACCTGGCGAAGATCGGACCGAGGGCTACTCGTGAGGCACGTCCGGAGACGGTGGTGGACGACGGCCGGGACGGTGCGGTCCGGCGACGGCCACGGGGCGGGTCGCGGCGGGAGCGTGGCGAGGTGGGACGTCGCGCCGGAAGGCCGGGAAAACCTCGGATGCCCCGGAAAGTCGGGGGACCTTGGAGACTCCGGAAACCCGGGGGGCCTCGAAGGCTCCGGAAACCCCGGAAACCCCGGAAACCCCGGAAACCCGGGGAGTCCGGCAAGTCCGGGAAACCCCGGAGACACGGCCCCGGAGGGGCGGGCGCCGTGGTGGGGGAACGCCTGTGAGGTGGTGCCCGGAGGGGGAGGGGACTGTCAGGGGCATGCTCGCTCCTCGAATGCGCTCGGCCATTCGAGGTCTCCTTCACCCGCACCTCGCGGGCGACCGTCCGGGGACGCCACAGGGCGTCCGTATTGACCGGGCCGGTTCTTGGGAAGTACTCCCCTCGTTCGTTCAAGGTTAAAGGAAACCGGGCGGTGGCGCGGTCACCGGCGGGTGACTCTCCCGGGTGGCGTCGTGCCGGGGCGCCCGCGAGGGGAATCGGGAGTCCGGGCGGATCACCGGCCGACCGTCCTTGATCTCCGGTTCCCGGGCTCCGCTTCCAGGTCACTGCCTCCCGGGCTCCGCTTCCCGCTCACTGCTTCCCGGGCTCTGCTTCCCGGTCTCCGCTCAGCGCTCCTCGTTCCCCGGTCCGGCTCAGCGCTCCTCGTTCCCCGGTCCGGACGCGCCGCGGCGCCGGCACCCCTCCGGCGGTCCGCGCGGACCGGCCTGTCGGCTCGGCATCGCGGTCCGCCGGTACGGGGTGCCGGCGCAGCCGGAGAAACCCCCGGGCCCTGGCGCCCGGCGGTGGTCCGTCAGTGATTTTGACGCGCTCCTCGGAACGAACGGCCAAGGATTCAGCCCGTGCCGCTCTCGCGGCACCTCTGTGGCTTCCCGCTTCACCGACCTGGGCCACCGGGACGGTGGTCTTACCGGGTCTCCGCAGGCTTTCGAGCCCTCACGAGCTCCGTTTCCGCCCGTCCGGCGGTACCTGGCGCGAGCGCCTCACCGAGCGTCAATCCGCAGTGGGGGCGAATCGGCGCCTCTTGCCTCGCTACGAGGGAGAAGTCCGCTTCACCTCCGGGGTGAACATCGGAGCACTACGAACGAGTTCAGTAGCCCGAGTTGTTCGATCCCGAGTTGTTGGACCCGGAGTTGTGGGAACTCGGGTGCGAGGGGGAGGGGGAGGGGGACGCGTTGCCCGTGGGGGAGCCCGTCGAGGTGGCCGCTCCCGAAGGCCGGATCAGGCCGAGCAGGCCGTGCGTGCCGCCGTCGCTGCCCGCGCTGAACCACAGGGAGTTCGTGCCGCCGACGGTCTCGGTGCCGGGCTCCAGGTCCCACAGGCCGCCCAGGGTGATGGCCCTGCCGTCGGAGGAGCGCAGCGGGCCGAGCGGGCGGCCGTTGCGCGGGTTGTAGGCGTTGATCCGGCCGTCGCCGAAGTTGCCGACCAGCAGGGCTCCGGAGTGGGCGCCGAACCCCTTCGGGGCCAGCGTCATCGCCCAGGGGGCGTTGAGGGCTCCGCGCGCGGCGAAGCGGCCGACGAACCGGCCCGAGCCGTTGAACTGGCTGACGAACCCCTTGCCCTGCCCGGCCACCGACTTGCCGGTCTCGGGGTCGCGCTTGGCGTAGGCGACGAGGATGGAGTTGCCCACGACCTCCACGTTGAACGGCGCGTAGTCCTCCGGCAGGCCGGGGTCGCGGAACGCGCGGCGGCCGAACGAGATCCGGTCGAAGTCGCCGTCGAAGACGTGGACCCGGTTGTGGGCGAAGTCGGCGGCCAGCAGCATCGCCCCCCGGTTCGTCTCGGCGAGGGCCAGGCCCTTGAAGTCGGCGCCCTTGACGAACGCGCTGATGATCGCGTCGTCCGGGTCGGCCTCGGCGTTCCAGCCGGTGATCGCCCCGCTGGGGCTGGCGAAGATGAACGTCGCCGGTCCGGAACCGCCGGGACCCTTGACGACGAACTCCTCGCCCTTGTTGACGACCTGCCCGGTGGGCCTGCCGCCGGGGACGCGTACCTGCGTCTTCTCCTGCTTCACGGTGCCCGCGCCGCCGGAGTAGACCGTGGCCAGGCCGGTGCCCGCGGCCGAGACCCACAGGGTCTTGCCCATGGCCAGTCCCCACGGGTTGACCAGCGTGGGGTCGGTGACCGCGGCCCGTCCGCTGACGTCCGAGACCAGGTTGGTGACCGCGAAGTGGTTTCGCAGGGTCTGCCGGCCGGCTTTCTCCGGGCCGCTGCCGGCCTTGGTCTGTTTCGCTCCGGCCTGCGCCTGATGGGTTCCGGCGGACGCCGTACCGGCGACGCCCATGACCAGGACCGTGGCGCAGATCGTGACGATGCGTACTCGCATTCATGGCTCCTCTGTGAGGGAGTGCCTTTCGCCGCGAGATACGCGCGGGGTCCGTGCGCGGTTCAGTCCGTTTCGGAAAGGCCCGGACCTGGGAGGAGCCGGGAGGGCGGAAAAGGGCGGCCCGTGACCGCCGGGTGGGGCGGCCACGGGCCTGATCCCATGAGCGTCACACCGGGTCACGGCGACTCATGGCCGCGGCGCGCGCCAAGGGAGGAGAAGGCGCGCCCGCGGGGTCTCGCGAGGTCCCGCCGAGCGGTGAGGATCAGCGGAGGGCGGCCGCCTCGGTGGCCAGTTTCTCGATCCTGGCGTAGTCGCCGGTGGCGAGCGCGTCGGCCGGGGTGAGCCAGGTCCCGCCCACGCAGCCGACGTTCGGCAGCGCGAGGTAGTCGGGGGCCGTCGCGAGCTTGATGCCGCCCGTCGGGCAGAACCTGACCTGCGGCAGCGGGCCGCCGAGCGCCTTCAGGTACGGCAGGCCGCCGGCCGCCTCGGCGGGGAAGAACTTCATCTCGGTCACCCCGCGCTCGGCGAGCGCCATGACCTCCGACGCGGTCGCCACGCCGGGCAGGAACGGCACCCCGCTGACCTCCATGGCGTCGACCAGGCCCGGCGTGGTCCCCGGGCTGACCAGGAACTTGGAACCGGCCGCCACGGAGGCCGCCACGTCGGCCGGGGTGCGGATGGTGCCCGCGCCGATCACCGCCTCCGGGACCTCGGCGGCGATGCGCGCGATGGCGTCCAGGGCGGCGGGGGTGCGGAGGGTCACCTCGATGACCGGCAGGCCGCCCGCGACCAGGGCGCGGGCCAGGGGAACCGCGGTCTCCGGGTCGTCGATCACGACGACCGGGACGACCGGGGCGATGTCGAGCAGACTCATGTGAACTCCAGGGTGGACAGGCGCTGGTTCAGCCAGGCCGCCGCGCCGGTCAGGGCGGGCTGGGGGGCCACGATCAGCGCCGTGGCGATGCCGGAAAGGTAGTCGTTCAGGGTCGGGGTGGCCTCGAAGCGAAGGCGGAAGTCGCTGGAGCGGACCCGGTCCACGATACGCGGCAGCACGCCGCCGCCCAGGTAGACGCCGCCCCGCGCGCCGAGGGTGAGGGCGACGTTCCCGGCGAAGGTGCCGAGCATGGCGCAGAAGACCTCGACGGTCTCCGCGCACAGCGAGTCGTCCATCCGGGTCACGATGTCGGAGGCGGACAGCCTCGGCGCGTCGGTCCCGTGGACGAGCGCGAGCCCCCGGTGCAGGCGCGACAGGCCCGGCCCTGACAGCAGGTGCTCGGCCACCACGTGCTCCAGGCCGTCCGCGCGCAGTGCCCGGACGATCTCGTGGTCGCGCCGGTCGAGGACGGGCGCGGTGACGTGCCCTCCCTCCCCGGGGATCGGCACCCAGCCCTCGGCGGCGGGCACCAGGCCGCCCACGCCGAGACCGGTCCCGGGCCCGAGCACGGCCTTGACGCCGTGCGAGGGCTCGGGGCCGCCCAGGGAGACCAGGTCGTCTCCCCGCAGGTGCGGCAGGGACGCGGCCAGGGCCTCGAAGTCGTTGAGCAGCCAGGCGTTCGGGATGCCCAGGTCGCGTATCGACCCCGTCCACCCGGCGTTGGTGAGCCGGTAGCGGTCGCCCTTCACGGGCCCCGCGATCGCGACGCACGCGGCTCCCGGCTGAACTCCGCCCGCATGATCTGCGATATAGGCGGCTACGGCTTCGGGTAGGCCATCGTGTTCCGCGCCCGCGAGCACGGCCACCGCCTCGGGCTGTCCACCGGGCTCGGTGACCAGCCCGAACCGGGCGTTGGTGCCGCCGATGTCGGCGACGAGCCAGGGAAGGCTCACGAGATCTCCTTCGCGGGTCGTGCGGCCGTGGCGGGCCGCCCGAGGTTCACCGGCCGTACGACCTCCACGGGCCGCGTGACCGGCGTGACCCGTGCGGACGTGGGCCGCGCGAATGTGGGCCGTGCGAATGTGGGCCGTGCGAATGCGGGCCGTGCGAATCCGGATCGTGCGAAGGAGACGGTGGTGTGTTCCCTCACGCACGGATTCCGCTCTGGGCGGTCGCCAGGCGGGTGCCGTTCGCGACGGCCTCGGCGTGGCCGTTCAGGGCGAAGACGCCCGCGCCGCGCTCGGCGGGGCCCGCCGCGCGGCGGAAGGCGCCGAACAGCTCACGGCCGGTGCCCACCCACTGGGCGTCGGTGAGCGGCGCGCCCTGCACGGGCCTGGCGGCCAGTTCCGCGGCGGGGACCAGCAGCTCCAGGGTTCCGGCGGCGGCGTCGAGGCGGATCGGGTCGCCGTCCCGCACCAGCGCGATGGGACCGCCGTCGGCGGCCTCGGGCGACAGGTGGATGGCGGCCGGGACCTTGCCGGACGCGCCGGACATGCGGCCGTCGGTGACGATCGCCACCCGCTGCCCCCTGTCCAGCAGCACCGCCATCGGCGGGGTGAGCTTGTGCAGCTCGGGCATGCCGTTCGCGCTCGGCCCCTGGTAGCGGATGACCGCCACGAAGTCCTGCCCGTCCAGCTCTCCCGCGTCGAAGGCGCGCAGCAGCTCCAGCTGGTCGTCGAAGACCTTGGCCGGGGCCTCGATGACCAGGTGCTCGTCCTTGACCGCGGAGACCTTGCTGACCGCGCGTCCCAGGTTGCCGTCGAGCATGTGGATGCCGCCGTCGGCGGAGAACGCGTCGGAGACCGGGCGCAGCACGTCGAGGTCGGTGCTGCCCTCGGTGCGCTCCTCCCAGACCAGCTCGCCCTCCTTCAGCTCGGCGGCCGAGCGGTAGTGGTCCAGCCCGCGCCCGGCGACCGTCAGCACGTCGCCGTGCAGCAGCCCGGCGTCCAGCAGGTCGCCGATGAGCACCTGCATGCCGCCCGCGGCCTGGAAGTGGTTCACGTCCGCTTGGCCGTTGGGGTACATGCGGGTGAGCAGCGGCACGGCCTTCGACAGCGCGGCCAGGTCGTCCCAGAGGAGCTCGATGCCGGCCGCCGCGGCGATGGCGACGATGTGCATGGTGTGGTTGGTCGAGCCGCCGGTCGCCAGCAGTGCCACGCAGGCGTTGACGATCGCCTTCTCGTCGACGACCTCGCCGACGGGGGTGTACTCGGGGCCGTGCGCGGTCAGCTCGACCGCCCGCCTGCCCGCCGCCTTCGTCAGGGCCTCGCGCAGCTCGGTGCGCGGGTTGACGAACGTCGAGCCGGGCAGGTGCAGGCCCATGACCTCGATCATGACCTGGTTGGAGTTGGCGGTGCCGTAGAAGGTGCAGGTACCGGGGGAGTGGTACGACTTCGCCTCGGCGTCGAGCAGCTCGTCCTTGCCGACCTTGCCCTCGGCGAACAGCTGCCGGGTGCGGGCCTTGACCTTGTTGGGCAGGCCGGAGGTCATCGGACCGGCGGGGACGAAGATCGCGGGCAGGTGGCCGAAGTGCAGCGCCCCGATCAGCAGGCCTGGAACGATCTTGTCGCAGACGCCGAGCATGAGGGAGGCGTCGAACATGTCGTGCGAGAGCGCGATCGCGGTGGCCATCGCGATGACCTCGCGGCTGTAGAGCGACAGCTCCATGCCCGCCCGGCCCTGGGTGACGCCGTCGCACATCGCGGGCACGCCCCCGGCGAACTGCGCGACGCCGCCCGCCTTCCTGACGGCCGCCTTGAGGATCGCCGGGTAGGCCTCGTACGGCTGGTGCGCCGACAGCATGTCGTTGTAGCTCGACACGATCGCCACGCCCGGCTTGACGTTGGCGCGCAGGTCCCGCTTGTCGCTCTCGCCCACGGCGGCGAAGCCGTGCGCCAGGTTGGCGCAGCCCAGGCTCGCCCTGGCGGGCCCGCGCAGGCGGGCCGCCTCGGCCTCGGCGTGCAGCCGGTTCAGGTACGCGGTGCGGCTGGGGCGGCTGCGCTCGACCAGACGGTCGGTCACCTCCTGGATCACGGGATGCATCCGGCCTCCTCGGTCGTAATCTGCGTCGTCGTTTCCGGTGCGGTGGTCGTTCGGGTCCGGCTGCCCGGCTCGCGCGCTCACGCCTGCCCCTCCTCGTGCCAGACGCGGCCGCTGCGGCCGACCAGCTCGTGGGCGGAGGCGGGGCCCGCGCTGCCCGCCGGGTACGGCTCGGGCGGGGTGCCCTGGGACTCCCACTCGGCGAGGATCGGATCGATCCACCGCCAGGCGGCCTCGACCTCGTCGCGCCGCATGAACAGGGTCGGGTTGCCGGTGAGGACGTCCATGAGCAGCCGCTCGTAGGCCTCGGGCACCCGGCCGGTGAAGGTCTCGGCGAAGCTGAGGCTCAGCGGGACCGGCTTGAGCGCCACCTCGCCCGCGCCCGGCTCCTTGGCCATGATGTTCAGCTGGATGCCCTCGCTCGGCTGCAGCCGCAGCACCAGCCGGTTGGGCGTGCTGCCGGGGAAGATCGAGTGGGGCACGTCCTTGAACTGCACCACGATCTCCGAGCAGCGGTTCGGCATGCGCTTGCCCGTCCGCAGGTAGAACGGCACCCCGGCCCAGCGCCAGTTCTTCACCTCGGCGCGGATCGCGGCGAAGGTCTCCACCCGGCGGGAGTCCTCGGTGGGCGCGGTGCTGTCGGGCTCGTCGAGGTAGCCGGGCACCTGGACACCGCCGGACTCGCCCGCCGTGTACTGGCCGCGTACGGTGAAACGGTCCACCTCGCCGCCGGTGACGGCCCGCAGCGACTGGAGGACCTTGACCTTCTCGTCGCGGATCGACTCGCGGTCGTTGCGCGACGGCGGCTCCATCGCCACCAGGCACAGCAGCTGGAGCAGGTGGTTCTGCACCATGTCGCGCAGCGCGCCCGCGTGGTCGTAGTAGCCGCGGCGGCCCGGGGTGCCCACGGTCTCGGCGACGGTGATCTGGACGTGGTCGATCCAGAGGGAGTTCCAGATCGGCTCCAGGAAGGCGTTGGCGAACCGGAGCACGAGGAGGTTCTGGACCGTCTCCTTGCCGAGGTAGTGGTCGATGCGGTAGATCTGCCGCTCCTCGAAGATGGCGCCGACCTCGTCGTTGATGCGCAGCGCGCTGGCCAGGTCGCGGCCGAGGGGCTTCTCCAGCACCACCCGCGAGGCGGGGGTGACCAGGCCGGCGCGGTGCGCCTCCCGGCAGAACGGGCCGAACGTCATGGGCGGGCTGGCCAGGTAGAACACCCGGTCGCGCTGCTCGTGCCCGCCGAGCATCCCGGCGAGCCTCGCCCACCCGGTCGGGTCCTGGCCGCCGATGTCGACGGTGACGTGGTGCAGGCGGCCGAGGAAGCGCTGCCAGGTGTCGAGGTCGTCCACCGGCACCGAGCCGCGTACCTCGGCGTCCACCTTGCCGCGGAAGTCGGCGTCGTCGAGCCCGCCGCGGGACATCGCGATCACGCGGGTCTCGGGGGCGAGACGCCCGTCGCGGTCGGCGTGGTAGAGCGCGGGGAGGAGCTTCCGCATGGAGAGGTCGCCTGTGCCGCCGAAGACGATGAGGTCGGCGGGTTGCGGGGTCTCAGACATGGGGCGGCGCTCCGTAGTGATCTACCAGTAGTGATCTACCAAAATTGGGTATAGATCGGACACTAGCTAGATCTTGCGCTCTACACAAGCGGAGTTTTGTAATTTGAGATGAGAAAGTTGGAAGTTTTCATTTCCTAAGTGGGTGTGATTCACTTGGCGGATGCCTCGACGTCCCGCTGCCGCGCTGGCCACCAGCGGTGAGGTGCTGCGCCTCATCCGCTCCGGTGAGGCCGTCACCCGCGCGGACATAGGGCGTGTCACCGGTCTGTCCAGACCCGCCGTCTCCCTGCGCGTCACCGAGCTGCTGGACCGGCGCCTCGTCGTGGAGGACAGCGAGGGCCCCTCCACCGGAGGCCGCCCGCCCACCCGCCTGGCCTTCAACGCCTCCGGCGGGGTCGTCCTGGTCGGCTCCCTGGGCGCGAGCCGCGCCCAGATCGCCGTCTGCGACCTCGCGGGCGAGGTGCTGGCCAGTGCCGCCCTGTCCGTGGACGTGGAGGAGGGGCCGGACGTCGTCCTGCCCCTGGTCATGCAGACCTGGAGCGAACTGCTCGGCGACCGCCCCGCCTCCCTGGTCCGCGGGGTCGGCCTGGGCGTCCCCGCCACGGTGGAGTTCGCGGCCGGCCGCACCGAGAGCGCCCGGATCATGGCCAGCTGGACCGGCGTGGCGATCCCGCCGATCATCGCCGAGCGCTTCCCCGTCCCCGTCTTCCTCGACAACGACGTGAACGTCATCGCGATCGGCGAGCACCGCGAGATCTACGCGGGCGAGGCCGACGACCTGCTGTTCATCAAGGTCTCCACCCGGATCGGCTCCGGGGTCATCGCCGGGGGCGAGATCCTGCGGGGGGCGCTGGGCGCCGCGGGGGAGATCGGGCACATCCCGGTCCGCGACGGCGGGGGAGTCCTCTGCCGTTGCGGCAACATCGACTGCGTCGACTCCATCGCCAGCGGCACCGCGATCCTGCGCCGGCTCCGCGACCTGGGGCACGAGGTCGACACCCTGGCCGACGTGGTGAGCCTGGTCAGGGCCGGGGACGCGGAGACCATGACCGTGGTCCGCAACGCCGCCCGGATGCTCGGTGAGGTCGTCGCCAGCGCGGTCAACCTGCTCAACCCCTCGGTGGTGGTCCTCGGCGGCGACGTCGCGGAGACCTTCCAGCCGATGGTCTCGGGGGTGCGCGAGGTCATCCACCGCCGCTCGACGGCCCTGGCCACCCGCAACCTGCGCATCGAGCGCAGCCGGCTCGGCCCGAGCGCCGGGATCATCGGCTGCGCCCACATGGTCCTGGACCACATCCTGTCGCCCGAGGCCGTCGACTCCGCCGGCTGGCAGCCGCTCCGCTCCGTCCGCTCCCTCGCCTGAGCCGGCCCGGGTGACGCCGTGGCCACGTCCTCGCGGCCCGGCCGGGAAGGCGTGCGACCCGGCCGCGTGACCGTGACCGCAGATCTCAGCACGGCCGCGACGAACGGTGCTTTCACCGCCGCCGCGGAACGCGACGGCCCGGCCACCGGACCTGGCGAACTCCCGCATGCGCGACGGCCCGGCCGCCGGACCTGGCGAACTCCCGCATGATCGCGAGACTCCTGCCGGCGGGAATGGCATTCTTGGAGGAGAGCCACCCGGAATCCCGAACTCCTTCCCGGACGCGCGGCCCCACCCCCCTGGAGGAACACCCGTGAGCGAAACCGTCTCCCTGCCCGCCTTCCCCACGCCGCTGCGCTGGCTGAACCGGCCCGAGGACTGGAGCGCCGACGGCGACACGCTCTCCATCGTCGCGGGAGCGGGCACCGACCTCTTCTTCGATCCCGGGGAGCCGAACCGCTACGCCAACGCTCCCGCCCTCGTGGGCCGTCTGGACGGCGACTTCACGCTCAGCGCGCGGGTCAGGCTCGACCTGCTGTCCACCTACGACGCGGCCGCGCTGCTGCTGTACGCCGGCGACGACCGGTGGGCCAAGTGCGGCCTCGAACTCTCCCCGCAGGGCAGGCCGACGATCGTCTCGGTGGTCACCCGCGGGGTGTCCGACGACTGCAACTCCGTGACCATGGAGGGCCGGGACATCCGGCTGCGCATGTCCCGCCTCGGCTCCGCCTTCGCCTTCCACGTCGCCGACGAGTCCGGGTTCTGGAACCTCATCAGATACTTCGCGCTCGACGGGGACCCGGAGGTCGGCTTCCTGGCGCAGAGCCCCACCGGCGAGGGCAGCACCGTGCGCTTCGAGAACATCGAGTACTCGCCCAAGCGCCTGTCCGACCTGCGCGGCGGGGAGTAGCCCGCCCCCCCGCCGGGCCGGGCGCGCGGTGCGGCAGAAGCTGTGCGGCGGAAGCTGTGCGAAGTGCCGGCCGGGCGAGCTTACGGAGTGCCGGCCGGGCGGGCGGTGAGGATGCGGGCGAGCAGGCCGCTGAGATCGGCCCGCTCGCGCGCGTTCAGGGGGGAGAACCACTCCTGCTCCCTGCGGGCCTGCTCGGCGAACGCCTCGCGGACGGCGGCCTCCCCCTTGCCGGACAGCGCGACCACCACCGCGCGCCTGTCTCCGGGCATCGGGCGACGCTCGACCAGGGCGTCGCGCTCCAGGGTGTTGACCACGTTCGTCACCGCCGAGCGGGACATGGCGGAGATCTCGGCGAGCCGGGCGGGCTGGGTCGGCCCGAGAATCCAGAGCTTGAACATCAGCCGGAAACCGGGCAGCGTCCAGCCGCGCGGGCGGTGGATCCGTGTCTCCAGGTCCGTCACCAGCAGGTAGGCCAGCTGCAGCAGGTTGTAGGCGAGCTCGAACCCCTCCGGGTCGGCGGGCGGCGGCATGCCGGCCAGGCGTTCCCGCGCGTACGCGGCATACCGGAGATCCGCCCTGCCCGCCGGCCCCACCCGCGGGATCCCGCCGTCCTCGGCCCGCGGCATCCCGCCGTCGTCGGCCGTGCTCGGCCTGCCCCCGGCCGTGCTCGGCCTGCCCCCGGCCGTGCTCGGCCTGCCCCCGGCCCCGCTGGGCGCCGCGGCCCCTCTCCGGTCCGCGGCCCTTGTCCGGTCTCCGGCGCGATGGCCGGAACCCGGGCGCGCCGGTCCCTCGCCTGCGGGCTCCGCTGATGGTTCCACCGCACAAGTCTTGCGTAGGAGTGCCCTCACCGTGAATATTGTTATGGCCATAACAGTTGACGGGAGGCGCCCGTGGACATCGTCATCGCCGGTGGCGGTATCGGCGGCCTCGCCACCGCGCTCAGCCTGCACGCGGCGGGCTTCGAGAACCTCACCGTCCACGAGGCCGCCCGCGAGATCCGCCCCCTGGGCGTGGGCATCAACCTGCTGCCCCACGCCGTACGGGAACTGACGGAGCTCGGTCTCGCCGACCGGCTGGCGGCGATCGGCGTCGCCACCGCCGAACTCGCCTACTTCGACCGGTACGGCTCCGCGATCTGGTCCGAGCCGCGAGGCGTCGACGCGGGATACAGGTGGCCGCAGTACTCCGTCCACCGGGGACGGCTGCAGATGATGCTGCTGGACGCCGTGACCGAGCGGCTCGGCCCACGGTCGGTCGTGACCGGCAGCCGCGTCACCGGCCCGGGCACCGAAGACCTGCTGATCGGGGCGGACGGCATCCACTCGGCGATCCGCGCGCGCCTGTTCCCCGGCGAGGGTCCCCCTCCGTGGAACGGGCTGATCCTGTGGCGCGGCACGACGTACGGCGCGCCGTTCCTGACCGGACGGTCCATGATCATGATCGGTGACGGGACGCAGAAGTTCGTGGCCTACCCGATCGAGACCGGCGAGCGGACACTGATCAACTGGATCGCCGAGAAGCCCTCCGGCGGCACGGCCTCCGGCCGGGGCGACTGGAACCGGCCGGCGGACCTCGCCGAGGTCGAGAAGCACTTCGCGGACTGGCGGTTCGACTGGCTGGACGTGCCGGGGATCATCGCCGGAGCCGAGACGGCCTACGAGTATCCGATGGTGGACCGCGACCCGCTGCCGCACTGGACCGAGGGGAACGCCACGCTGCTGGGCGACGCCGCCCACGCGATGTACCCGATCGGTTCCAACGGCGCCTCCCAGGCGATCATCGACGCCCGGGTGCTGGCCCACTCCCTCGCGCACGGCGACCTGGCGGCGTACGAGGCCGTGCGGCGGCCCGCCACGACCACCCTGCAGCTGTCCAACCGGCGGATGGGCCCCGAGATCGTGATGAAACTCGCCCACGAGCGCGCGCCCGGCGGGTTCGACGACATCGAACAGGTCATCCCCTACGCGGAGCGGGCCGAGATCGCCGCCTCCTACAAGCGCACGGCGGGGTTCGACCCGGCCTCGCTGAACGGGTCCCCGTCCTGGAGCGTCGTCCGTTGACATCCTCCCCGCGGCCGAAGCCCGGGGTCTCCACGCTGGAGGTATCCGATGGACCTCGAACACCTCGCCACGTTCACCGTGATGCTGGACCCGATCCTCGAACTCGGCGGCACCCACTGGGGCCGGCGACGGGTGATCAACATCGTGGGCGGATCGTTCGAGGGCCCGAGGTTCTCCGGCGTCGTCCTGCCCGGCGGGGCCGACTGGCAGGTCGTGCACGCCGACGGCATGGCCAGTGTCGACACCCGTTACACCCTGCGCACCCACGACGGCGCGCACCTCTACCTGTCCACCTCCGGCGTGCGGCACGGCCCCGCCGAGGTCATGGCCCGCCTCGCCCAGGGTGAGCCGGTGGACCCGTCGGAGTACTACTTCCGGCTGTTCTGCCGTTTCGAGACCGGTGACGAGCGCTACCTGTGGCTCAACCGCACCCTCGCCGTGGGAAAGGCGGGCCGGCTGCCCGACGCCGTCCGCTACGACGCCTACACCCTGACCTGACCTTCCCCGAACCGGACCACCGCGCTCCGGGCGCTCACACCACGGCCCCGGCGTGACCCCCGCGGTCCGGCGGACGACCCAAGGAACTCGCGATGCCGAAGCTGAACCGCCTCCCGCTCCCCATCGTCGCCGAGCACGACACCCCGATGCCGGTGCGCGACGGCACGATCCTGCGCGGCGACGTCTACCGCCCCGCCTCGGACGGGCCGTTCCCGGCCCTGCTCGTCCGCACGCCGTACGGCGAGGGCTCGTTCCCGATGGCGCCGACGATGCCCGCGCTGGAGGCCGGTTTCGCGGTGGTGCTCCAGCACTGCCGGGGGCGCGGAAGCAGCGACGGGGAGTTCCGGCCGTGGCTGGACGAGGGCGACGACGGCTACGACACCATCGAGTGGATCACCTCCCAGCCGTGGTCGGACGGCGAGGTCGTGGCCTTCGGGGTGTCCTATCTCGCCGGATGCGCGCTCCAGGCCGCCGCGACGCGCCCGCCGGGGCTCAAGGCCGTGGTCGCCTCGATGACCCCGCACGACTTCCACGACGGGCTGAAGTACCACGGCGGGGCCCTCGCGCTCGGCTCGGCGCTGAACTGGGGCCTGCTGCAGGCGATGCTCGGCCTGATGCACGGGATGGAGGCCGGTGAGGACGTGGGCGCCGGCCTCGGCGCGCTCCTGCCCGTGCTGGGCGACCAGGCCACCGCCGTGCGAACGCTGCCGCTGCGCGACATCCCCGGGGTGCCGTGGTGGAGCGACTGGATCTCGCACCCGACCCGCGACGCCTACTGGGAGGGACTGGCCGAGACCCTGCGGCACGACCGGATCGAGGTGCCCGTGATGCACGTCGCGGGCTGGTTCGACCTGTTCCTCGCCGGAACCCTGGAGAACCACCGGCGGCTGGGCGGCCCGCTGGTCATCGGCCCCTGGTCGCACGGTTCCGGCGCGACGGGCACCGGCCACCTGGACTTCGGGTTCGCCGCCTCGGCGCAGGCGGCCATGCTGCCGCAGCGGCAGATGGACTTTCTGCGGGGCAGGGACACCGGCCCGGCCGTGAAGATCTTCGTCATGGGCGACAATGTCTGGCGGGACGAGGAGGAGTGGCCACTGACCCGCGCGGTCGGCACCCGCTACCACCTGCACACCGGCGGCCTGCTCTCCGCCGAGCCCCCCTCGGACGCCGCGCCGTCCACCTTCACCTTCGACCCCCGCGATCCCGTGCCCACGACCGGTGGCCCCCTCCTGCTTCCCGACGTGACGAACATCGGCCCCCAGGACCAGCGCGACGTCGAGCTCCGCCCCGACGTGCTCTGCTTCACCACCGAGACGCTCGCCTCCGACGTCGAGGTGACCGGCCCCCTCTCCGTCACCCTGCACGCCGAGACCTCGGCGCTCTCCACCGACTGGACGGCCAAGCTCGTCGACGTCCACCCCGGCGGCCGGGCGATGAGCGTGACCGACGGCATCGTGCGGACCTCCGTCCCGTCCGGGGTGCACGAGATCGACCTCGTCGCCACCAGCCAGGTCTTCAAGGCCGGCCACCGCATCCGCGTCGAGATCTCCAGCTCCAACTTCCCCCGCTTCGACCGCAACCCCGGCAACGGCCGGACCTCCGCCGACTCCACCGAGGCCGACCTGGTCGTCCAGCACCAGACCGTCTTCCCCGACTCCTACGTCACCCTGCCGATCGTCCCCAGGTAACGGGTCCCGGGCCGGACGGCCGTCCAGGACCGTTCCGGCGGCGTGGTGGTGGGCGCTCACCAGGTCTTGCCGGCCTGTTCCCGGATCGTGCGGTTGATCCGGTTGAAGAAGTTGGTCAGCGCGATCTCCAGGTTGAGCGCGGACAGCTGCTCGTCGTCGAAGTGGGCGACGGCGGCGTCCCAGATCTCGTCGGTCACACCCGGCGCGCCGTCCTGGATCCGGGTGGCGGCCTCGGCCAGCGCGAGCGCCGCCCGCTCCGCCTCGGTGAAGAACGGCGTATCGCGCCAGGCGGCCACGTTGTGCAGCCGCTCGTCGGTCTCCCCGTGCTTCCTGGCCGCCGTGACCCCGGCGAAGACGCACGGGCTGCAGCCGTTGATCTGGCTGGCGCGCACGTGGACCAGCCCGAGCAGGCGCGGGTCGACGCCACCGGCGTGAATCGCCTTGTAGAGGTGCTGGATCGCCGTCATCACGTCGGCGTTCGCCCGGCTCTTCATGCGTGCTTCCATCGGTCTTGCTCCTTCATCGGTTACCTGTGCCCTTCCGGGCCCGTCATGACCTATGACGGAGCGGATCCGAGGAAGGTAACAACATGTCCGACACCAGCCCGGCGGACCCGGTGGGCGAGGCGTTCGAGGCCCAGCGCGACCGGCTGCGCGCGGTCGCCCACCGCATGCTCGGCTCGCACGCCGACGCCGAGGACGTGGTCCAGGAGGCCTGGCTGCGGCTCTCCCGCCAGGACACGGCGACCATCCACAACCTCGCCGGCTGGCTGACCACGGTGGTCGGCCGGATCAGTCTCGACGTCCTGCGATCACGCCAGGCCCGCCCCGAGGCCTCCTACGACGACCGGCTGCCCGAACTCGTCGTGACGGCCGACGACGGCCCCGCGCCGGAGGACGACGCGGCGCTCGCCGACTCGGTCGGGCTCGCGCTCCTGGTCGTCCTGGAGTCGCTCGGACCGAGCGAGCGGCTGGCGTTCGTGCTGCACGACCTGTTCGCGGTGCCGTTCGACGAGATCGGCCAGATCCTCGGCAGGTCCACCGACGCCACCAAGATGCTCGCCAGCCGTGCCCGCAGGAAGGTGCGGGCGACCGAGCGGCCGGCGGCCGCCGGACGGGAGCAGCGACAGGTCGTCCAGGCCTTCCTGGCGGCGGCTCGCCGGGGCGACTTCGAGGGGTTGCTGCGCGTGCTCGATCCGGAGGTGAGGCTGACCGTCGACACCCCCGGCGGTGTGGTCGTCGTCCTCGGCGCCACCAAGGTCGCCGCCGGCGCGACCGCGCGAGTCGCCGCCGGAGCGGCCGCGCGAGGGCGGGCGGTGCTCGTCGACGGCCTCCCCGGGTTCGTCTCCTGGCGCGAGGACGGGACTCCGCTCTCGGTCATGGCGTTCACCGTCGCCGACGGCCGGATCGTCGCCATCGCGACCGTGATCGACCCGGTCAGGCTCGCGTCGGCGGACCTGCCGGATCCGGAGTGAGTCACGGCCTGCCGGATCCGGGGTGGGTCACTGCCGGGCATGAGATCGCGGCATCGCGGGCCACCCGCGCCTTCGGCTGCGCGAAACCGTCTTGCGGAGCCGGTCGCGGTCCCGCCGCGGCCGAGATCGATCGGTCACCGGCGCCCGCGGTCACCGTCACGCACGTTCGCCGGTCGTGACGCGCATGGCGACCGGCCGGAGGGTCAGGCCGTCGGTCCAGGTCACCGACTCGGGCGGGCCGGCCAGGCGGAGGCCGGGCCGCCGGGTGACCAGGGCCCTGATCGCCTCGGTGAGCTCGACCCTCGCGAGGCTGGCGGCCAGGCAGCGGTGCGGGCCGTAACCGAACGCCACGTGCGGGTTGGGGGGATGCTCGGTGAAGCGGTGGATGTCGAACCGGCCGGGATCGGGAAAGGCCCGCGGGTCGTGGTTGGCCGCGTTCAGGTTCGGCATGACGACCGTCCCCGCGCGAAGACAGCCACCGGGGAGGTCGGTGTCCCTGGTGATCCGGCGCATGAAGGCGCTGGCGGGCGGCCCGTCGAAACGCAGGATCTCCTCGACGGCGGTGGCCGCCAGGGCCGGGTCCGCGACCAGTTCGGCCCACTGGCCGGGGTGCAGGAGCAGCCGGAAGACACCCCGGCCGATCATCGAGGCCGTCGTCTCGTGCCCGGCCGTGATGAGGGAGAAGACGGTGTTGACCAGCTCGCCCTCCGACAGCCGGTCGTCCTCGTCCCTGGCCTGGATGAGCAGGTCGATGAGGTCTCCGCCGGGCTCCGCGCGGTGCTGGGCGACCAGTTCGGCGGCGTAGGCCATGAAGTCGGTGTAGCCCTCGTAGCGCGCCCGCTCGTCCGCCGTGGAGGTGGTCAGGAACATGTCCGTCCACCGGACGAACCGCTCGTAGTGGTCCATCGGCACGCCGAGCATCTCGCAGATGACACGGCCCGGCAGCTGCAGCGCGTACCCCTCGACCAGATCGAAGTCGTCGCCCAGGCCGTCGAGGAGCTCTTGGGCGATCTTCGCGATGCGGGGGCGCCACGGTTCGATCTGGCGCGGGGTGAAGGTGCCGTGCATGATCCGGCGGTAGCGGGTGTGCTCCGGCGGGTCCTGGTTGATCAGCGCGTCGGGGTCGTCGTCGATGCCGATGCCGCTCACCAGCCGCGGCAACCCCGGCAGGTGCAGATTGCGGCTGGAGGCGGGCGAGGCCAGCAGGGCGCGGACGTCCTCGTACCTGACGGCCACCGGGACGCGGTCGCCGCTGGGCATGGCCGCCGGCTCCAGCGGCCCCGACTCGTGCCTGCGGGCGAACTCCGGCGGCGGCGTGGCGAGCGGTCCCGGCACGATGTCCGGCCAGGCCCCGTCCGGATCCAGCTCGGCGGTCATGGCAACCCCTTCCGGTCCGGGGCGCCCGTGAGACGGCCCACGCGGAACGTACGAAATGCCGTGCCGCCCGTCAACAGGCGAATCGGTCCCGCTCGGGTCCGCCGCCGCCCGGGTTCGTCGCTCCCCGTATCCGCTCGCCGGTGAGACCGAGCCGTCACGCCCGGCCGTGCCGGTCCAACGCGGCCCAACGCGGCCCAACGCGGCCCAGCGCGGCCCAACGCGGCCCAACGTCCGCCCGATACCCGCCCGACGGCCTACCTCGGCGGGTCGTCGACCTTGATCTTGTCTCCCGTGTCGGAGATGAAGACGACCAGCAGCTTCGCCGGTCGTGTCCGGCTGGGGTTCTCCGCGAGCACATGGTGGGCGCCCGGCGACTCGACCCAGTTCTCGCCCTGGCGGTACGTGCGCACCGGCTCGCCACCCAACTGGCTGCGCACGGTGCCCTCGAGCACGTAGGCGTAGACGAAGGCCCTGCCGTGCCGATGCGGCGCCGCGCGCGCGGTGGGCGGGAAGTCCACGATCGCCGAGGTGAACGTCTTGCCCTTGACATTCGGAAGCGCCTGTTCCAGAAGAGGCGACAGCTTGTCGGACGGCGGCTGCGAAACCACGGCGGCGACGGGCGTCTCGCCGGTCGCGCGCTCCACCGTGGGAGCGTACGCGGCGGCCGCGGCCACCATGCCGCCGACGAGAAAGCCACCGGCAATCCGTACCCGGATCATGACAGCCCTCCTGCCCTGCCTGGACCTTCGGGGCGCACGGGAATCGCGAGGTGTCTCGGCTTCCGCCCGAGAGGTCCGCGTTGTCGCTGGAGTGTCGTGTCCAGCGGTATTTCGATGTCTAACACGAGCGGATTCAAGCCTTGGCGACGGCCTGCTCAAGTTCCGCTCAAACCGGAACCCATGACCGAGCGTCACGCCGGCAAGCGGCACCCGGCCGGTTACCGGGCTCTCATCGCCTTGCGCGCACCCCGGCTACTCCCCTTCCGCGACCCTGATGATCGTCTTGCCGGGGGTGCGCCGGGCGGGCGCGAACGCGGAGGGCGCCTCGGCGAGTGTCCGCGTGGCCCCGACGATCAGGCGGAGCCGTCCCTCCCGGACCCGCCGGACCAGGTCCGCGAGCCGGGCGCGATCGGGCTCGACGACGAAGAAGATCGCCTGCCCGTCCCGGGGCCGGACCGTGGGCGGCGAGGCGATGGTGACGAGCGTGCCGCCGGCGCGCACCAGCGCGGCCGAGCGGTCCAGGATGTCGCCGCCGATCACGTCGAGCACCACGTCGACCTGACCGGCGTCCTCAAGGGAATCGGCCTGCAGGTCCAGGAAGGCGTCGACGCCGAGACCGAGTGCCGTGTCCCTGTCGCCGGCCCTGCCGGTGCCGATCACCCGGGCGCCTGCCTCGCGCGCGAGTTGCACCGCGACGGAACCGACGCCGCCCGCGGCGCCGTGGATCAGGACGGTCTGCCCGGCGGCGAGGCGGCCGTGGTCGAACAGGGCCTGCCACGCGGTCAGCCCCGAGATCGGCAACGCGGCGGCCACGGTGTGGTCGACGTCGGCCGGCAGCGGCGCGAGGTTGCGGGCCTCCACCGCCGCGTACTCGGCCAGCGAGCCGTTGCGGGTCCAGTCGGTCAGCCCGAAGACCCGCTGGCCGACGGTCAGGCCGGTGGTCCCGTACCCCAGCTCGGCGACGACCCCCGACAGCTCGTTCCCGAGGACACTGGGGGTCCGGTCCCGGCCCGCGCGATCGGTCCACGTTCCCGGCCAGTCGAGCTCTCCGGGGGTGAACCCGGCGGCGTGCACCCGGACGACGACGTCGTTCTCGGCGGCATGGGGGTACGGCTCCTCTGTCAGGGAGAGCCCGGCCAGACCGGCGGCGCGGTCTCGGACGGTGATGGCGCGCATGACAGGTCCTTGCCGTCGGCGGAGATGTCGAACAGGACGAATGTACAGGGCGTCGACCGGATTCACGGGGAGCGCGGGCCGCCGGCAAGACGCACTTTTGCCTACCCCTGCCCGCGCGGACGCGGCGTCCGGACGGTTCGTGACCGGTCACCGCCACGGGCGGTGGACGACCTTCTTCGTGGAACGGCCGGGATAGACGACGATCAGATGCTCCTCGGCGGGCGCCTCGGGGTCGTCCTCGTCCCATTCGAGCTCGCGGGCGTAGACGCGCATCCGGTAGCGGCCGGGGCCGTCGACGGCCAGGCCGGGCAGCGGCCCGAGCGCCCCGCTGTCGCCGCCCTCGGGGTAGGGCGGTACGACCAGGCGGCCGCTGCGGCTGAGGATGCCCACCTCGACCACCTTGTCCCAGCCCTTGAGCCGGAGCGGCGGGGCGGCGCCGAACGCCTTGACCGTGAGGCACATCGCCTCGTTCTCGCCATAGGTCATGATGGCGGCGCTGCTGCCGGCGGCGTCGATGAACCCGTCGTCGACGGCTTCGAAGAAGTCGGCGGCCGGGCCCTCGACGCTGTCCCGGTCGTCGAAGACGTCGTAGCCGCCTCCCTCGAAGAGCGAGTACGCGGCCGTGCCCTGCCGCCCGGCCCGTAGCCTCGGCCAGGGGTCGGAGCATCGGGCGTTCCTCTCGGCTTTCCACGCGGCCAGTTCCCGCTCCCGCTCGGCCTGCTCGCGCGCCTGTTCGCGTGCCCGGTCCGCCCGTTGCCCGGCGATGACGCCGGGGCACAGGAACTCCAGGGCGTCGCCGAGCTCGTCCGTGGTCGCCGACCCGCCCGCCCGCCGGAGCAGCGCCTGCCGCTCCTCGGCGCCGGGCACCGCGCACAGTTCCTCGCCATGAGCCAGGATGCGCTGCTCCGGCAGGTTCCCGGGGAACATCGCCTTCCCTCCGTGGCCGTCGTCCCTGGCGAGGCAGACGAACGACCGGCGCCGGTCCTGCGGCCGGGTGTCGGCGTAGGCCCGGATCCGCTCGCGGCAACCCTCGTCCAGGCCGGTGAAACCGAACCGGGCGCCTTCCTCGGCGCCGACCACGACGAGCGGCAGCACGAGCGCGGCGGCGACGAGCAGCCGCGGCTCGCGGCCGGCGGCGGACCGGGAGGTGGTTTCGGCGGCGGGTCCGGCGGCGGGCCCGGCGAGCTCGTGCGCGGTACGCGCCAGCCACACCGCGGTGAACACGCCGAACGCCTTCACCACGAGGAACGAGCCGTCGAACAGCAGCCAACCGCTCCGGATGACGAGGCCGAGCACGGAGAAGGCCAGCGAGGCGGTGAGGGCGATCCTCCCGATGCCGATCGTGGCGCCGCTCCATCGGCCGTCGCGGCGCTGCCCGATGAGGGTCATCACCGTCCAGCCGAGGCTCGCCACCGTCGGCAGGCTGAACACCCGGAAGCTGAAGATGTCGAGGAAGAGCAGCAGCGCCGGGGTCAGCGTGCCGATCAGGCCGAGCGCGAGGGTGATCGCCCGGAACCGGGCCGAGACCCCGGAGACGACCCGCGCCAGCAGGATCAGCGTGGCGACCCACAGGACCAGGCTCGCGACGTACTCCACGATGTCGGACAGCGCTTCGACGAGTTCCCAGAGTACGAAGTCGCCGGCGACGCCCGCGTAGAGCAGGCGCCGGAGCCAGACCACGTCGCGCGGCGACCCCTCGGCGCGCGGCAGCGCGGGACCGCGCAGCACCTGCCACAGTGCCCACGCGTTGAGCCCGCAGATCCCGGCGAGCAGGGGGACCACCCAGGCTCCCTGCATGAGGCGTCCCCAGGTCGTGGCCGTCGCGGCCACCGACAGCGCCGACACCTCGCCGGACACGACGGCGAGCACCGCGGTGACGGCCACGACGGCGAGGTAGAGCGCGACGACGACCGCGGCCGCGCGCCCGAAGCGGTATCGGCCGGCGACGGCCCGGATTCGAGTGACGATGCGGATGATCTTAGCGGCGTGTCCGAGACGACCGTCGCATCGTGTTGCCCGCCCACGCGCTCAACCGCCACCCCGCCGGGGCCGGCCGCGGGCGGCGGTCCATGCCGTCGACCGGGCCGGGCTCGACGGGAGGTTCGGTGTACGGCGTAGCGGAGGGTGCCCGGTCAGGCGGCCGGGCCGCCGAGGCACACCGCCGCCTCAAGAGCGGAACGGCGGGCGGCCGGATCCCGCTGACACCCTGACCCTCCGAGCTCGTGACACGCCGCTCACCTGAGCGGGTCGTGCCCCCAGTTCATGAGGGAGTGTCGCCACGGGGTCTCCTTGACGTCCCCGGACGGACGCTGCTTCAGGTGGCGGCGGACGTAGCCTGTCACCTTGCGCATGTGGGCGTAGTCGTCCTCGCCCAGGTCGTCTTTCCGCTTCCGCAGGATCTCGGCGATCCGGCGGCCGGACCGGTGACCTGTCGACTCCTCACCGCCCGACTTGTCCCCCACGCGCCTGGACTCCTCGGTCTCCAGCCAGCGTTCCAGCTCCGCGGCCGTCATGTTGACCGCCTGGCCGAAGTCCGCGGCGATCCGCTCGCCGTCGTCAGTCACGGCGGTCCTTCTTGCGCAGTGCCGAGGGCTTGTGCACGGCGGTCTTGCCGCTCTTGTCGCTGCGTACGAGGTACTGCGGATCGTCGGCCGAGGCGTCCACGGTGCGTCCCGCCTCCTCGGTCCGCTTCGTGATCTTCTTCTCGACCTTGCCCGAGGCCGACGAGCCGTGGCTCTCCCACGTGACGTCGTCGCCCACCTCGGGCTCGTCCTGCTTGTGCTTGTCGGTCATGGCCTCCCCATACCCCGTACCCCCTCGGAACTCGTCGTTCCGGCCGTGAACTGGTGCTTCGCTGGAGCGGATCACCCCAACGATCGATGGGGACGGGGGGGTCAAGGGCTCGTCTTTGGCCGGTGGTTACCCGCTGATTGCCGTCCGGCCCGGCGTCGACCTCCAACGGGGCGCGGTCGGGGACGACCAGGGGCGGTGGGTGCAGACCTCTGATTCCCCGGCTTCCCGGCGCTGCCCGGTGCCCCTCCGGAGAGAAGCGGATGGGGTGTGCCCTTACGGGATGGGGTCGCACCTTCACGCCAGGGGCGGCCCGCTCCTGCGAAGAGGACGACGGCGGACGGGAACCAGGCAGGACTACGGCGCCGCCAACGAGGTCGGGATCCCAGCCGTGTGTCAAGGCATAGTCGATGACCGTCCGCACATCCATGGAGGTCGGTGAGCTTGCTCCGCTTCGGCGGACACCTTTGGTGTGGTGGTCAGGCCGTGTGCACGGCCTCGTGGAAGGCGGGACTACGGCAGCCAAGGCCGCTGTGGAGCCGGTGCAGGTCGCGTCATGAACGGCTGCGATCCATGCCGCCGAAGCACGGTGAACGCATGGCGATCCAGGACCGCCCTCGCGTCAGCCCGTCGTCGCGCGTCGGAGTGGAGCAGGGCCGTCCTGGTCCGGCTGAGTCGACCGGTCGATTCGGTACACGTAGTGAGCGCGGTCGTCGATCGGGTTGTCCGGCTCCAGGTCGCCTTCCGCGACTCGGCGCAGCCCGGCCTTCTCCAGTGCTCTCCAGGACGCGCGGTTGGACGTTGACACGGGAACCAGGACGCAGGTGGCGGTCGGGACTTCCGCCCAGGTTCGCTCGATGATGTCGCGGATCATTCTCGGCCCGAGGCCGCGACCGACCTGCTGCGGATCGCCGATCAGATAGTCGATGCTCATCGCGCCCTCGGGAACGGCGACGACGGGCGCCAACTCGGCCACATACTCGGGGTAGTCGGCCAGCATCATCCGCTGGACCAGGCCGAGCGGCCGGCCGTCGAGGAAGACGAGCAGGTCCTCGGACGGCTCCTCTCCCCTGGCGGCGGGGCCGAAGTCGCGCGCCACCGCCTCCGCCGAGGTTTCGTGATTCCACCACCGAGCCACGTGCGGCTGCTCCAGCCACTCCCTCAGCAGCGGGAAGTCCCGCTCATCGAGCCGACGCCATGTGATCATTGGAATGCTCCGGGGGTGAGGTGCCGACGGTAGTACCGGGCCTGCCGATCCCTGTGGCCGCACGAGGGATGGCACCAGCGGCGACGCGGGTGGCTCTTTATGAAGATCAGCGAGCAGCCGGGGCCTTGGCATCGCCGTACTTTCCCCGCTTCGGGTCCGGTCAGCAACTCGATGCAGCAGGTGGCGATCCGGCCGAGCACCGCGGTGGTGCCGGTGGTGGTGTCGAGCCACCGCGAAAGCGGTCCGGCGGCACCGGTCCAATCCAGCCGCAGATGCGTCGGCGCCGCCGCCGCGAAGCCGTTGACCCGCTCGAGCGGCACCTTGTCGGGTATTCGCCCGTCGACGGCCGCGGAAAGCAGGGAGTGCACACAGTCGCGCAGCATCCGGACGCGCTCGGCGTCACGTCCCATCCCGGCGGGAGCCGTCACCCCATGCTCTGCGGAAACCAGCGTGAACCACTCGTCGATCCATCGAACGGTCCTTAAGAAGTCGATCTGTTCGTTCCCCCTGCCGTAGAGCGTGTTGGCCAGCTCCACCGCGAGAGGTTCCGTCCCGAGAATCGGGAACTCCGGACCAGGCATGAGGCTGACGTTAGCACGGCCATTCATCCGTCAGCATTCCAATATCCGCAGGAATCCCGGCACTCACTCAGGCGGCACAGCGGCAGGCCAGAGCCTCCACCGAACCCGGATCGCTTCATCTGGCCACCGCACAGGCCACCCGCCCCAGCTCTTCGCCGGCGGCGGTACCCCCGCCCCGCCCGGCCTGCCCGGCCCGGCCTGGATCAACAGCCCAAGATCGACGAACCCAGGGACACGCCAGACAGGCCGACACGGAATCAGCCCAGCTCAACTGCCTCAATCAAATTGACGGGTTCCGGACTTCCCCGCTCTGCGGCGTTGGTTCTGCGCCGCGTGGCCGGGTTCACGCGTCGCCGGACGGTGAGGCGGCGGCGCCGAGGACGGTGTTCAGGACCGTGTCGGCGTATGTCCGGCTGACCGGCCGGTCGGTGATCAGTAGCCGGTACCACAGCGGCGCGACGAGCAGGTCTTCAAGCAGCAGGGGGTCGAAGCCGACCAGCTGGCCGTTTCGTTGCCCGGCGCGGATCCGTTCCTGGTTGCGGCCGGACAGGGTGAGGTGGATCTGCCGGTGGAGGATCGCGGCGAGTTCGGGGTCGTGCTGTGCCGTCCCGGCGACCCCCACGACGAGGTCGCTCGAAACCGGGTCGAGGAACAGTTCGGTGATGCCGTACAGCCAGTTGCGCAGGTCGGCGACGAGGTCGCCGGTGTCGCCGATCTGGAAGTAGGGATCACCGAACCGTTCGGTCAACGCGTCCAGGAACAGCGTTCCCTTGGAGGACCACCAGCGATACAGCGTGGGTTTACCGACCTGGGCGCGTGTCGCGATCGCCTCCATCGTCACCGCGTTGTAGCCGCGTTCCGCGCACAGATCGAGTGCCGCCTGGAGGATCTTCGTGCGTGAGCGCGCGGTACGACCGGTCGTGCTCTCCCTGAGACCACCCTATCGCTGAAACGTGACGTTACGTATTGACAAGCCCATTCCGGCCGATATTCGTTCAAAACGAAACGTTACGTTTTTGTGGCGGGAGGGTCGAGGGAGGACGCCTGACCTCGCTGACCCCCTCATCGCCGGTAGGCGGGCGTGGCCGCGGCGATCCAGCCGCGGCACGGCACATGGGGCGCACGCAAGTGCGGGTGACCCTTGAACGGCGCCGCCCCTGAAGAGCAGGAACATCTCAACCAGGAGCTGACCATGAGAGTGCTAGGCAGTGTCCCGCGGATCATTTGACTGGGTCGCGGAGCCAGATGCGGATCGAGGCGACGTCGATGGTGCCCTGGTAGATGCGTTCTCTCTTG
>NZ_JBFAAE010000041.1:0-75317 GCF_040639575.1 Streptosporangium sp. NPDC023825
CAAGAGAGAACGCATCTACCAGGGCACCATCGACGTCGCCTCGATCCGCATCTGGCTCCGCGACCCAGTCAAATGATCCGCGGGACACTGCCTAGTGGCAGGAGCGACCGGAGCGATGGGCACGCAGCTGGTGCCGCGTCTGATCGGCGCGGGATACGAGGTCTTCGCCATGACACGGAACGAGTCGAACAAGGCCAGGCTGTCCGAGCTGGGCGCGGTGCCGGCCGTCGCCGACGCGCTCGATCGCGGCCAGGTCGAGGCAGCCGTGCGCGAGGCGAAGCCGGATGTGATCGTTCATCAGCTGACCGCCATCGGACACGTGGACACACGCCGTTTCGACCGCAGTTTCGCCGCCACCAACCGGCTGCGGATCGAGGGCACCGACAATCTCCTCGCGGCAGGGCGCGCGGCAGGTGTGCGGCGGTTCGTGGCGCAGAGCAACGGCGCGTTCACCTATGCCCGAACGGGTGGGCCGGTGAAGAACGAAGAGGACCGGCTGGATCCGTCGCCGGTCAGCCAGATGGCCCCGATGATCGCCGCGATCGGGCATCTGGAGAGGGCCGTGCTGGGTGCCGACTGGACCGAGGGGATCGTGCTTCGCTACGGCGCCTTCTACGGACCGAGCACCTCGATGGAGCCGGGTTCCGAACAGCTCGAGATGATCCGAAAGCGCAGGTTTCCGATCGTCGGCGAGGGCGGCGGGGTGTGGTCGTTCATCCACATCGCCGACGCGGCCGAGGCGACCGTCGCGGCGGTCGAGAACGGCGCCCGCGGTGTCTACAACATCGTCGACGATGACCCCGCCCCGGTCGCCGAGTGGCTGCCGGAGCTGGCCCGGATGCTGGGCGCCAAGAAGCCGATGCGCGTGCCGCGGTTCGTCGGGCGGCTGGCCGCCGGGGAGGCCGGCGTCGTGCTGATGACCGAGCTTCGCGGCGCGTCGAACGCGAAGGCCAAGCGCGAGCTGGGCTGGCGCCCGGCGCACCCGACCTGGCGGCAGGGCCTCCGGACGTCATGACTCCAGGCCGATCTCGTTGCCGGACAGGGTCATGAGCAAGGGAGCGGAGTAGCCGTCTTCGGCCAGGTGAGTGAGCCGGGAGCGGAGTAGCCGTCTTCGGCCAAGTGAGTGAGCCGGGAGCGGCGAAGCCGGCCGAGGGTGAAACCGCGCCTGCGGGCGTCGTGCTGCCGGGTGTCCTGCTTGACAGGTACTCGGCGCGTTCGTATGACAGGCGGCCCCGGCCGGTGCTCGGGCAATGGCCGCCCGCTGTGAAACCACCGGCTCGCGCCGGGCGGCGGGTGTTAGCCTGACCGCATGAACGCGTCCGCATGTCAGGTGACGATGCCCCGCTCACGGGGCCGCTGACGCTACACGGACGATCGTTTCCGAGGCCCGCTCACGGGGCCTCGACGCGTTCTCACCGGTCGGAGCCCCCGTTCTCCCGGAGGTTCCGATGACCGCACCGCACACCTACGTCACCACCACCATCCCGTACGTCAACGCCCGTCCCCACCTGGGATTCGCGCTGGAACTCGTGCAGGCCGACGTGCTCGCCCGGTTCCGCCGGGCGCGGGGCGAGCGGGTGCGGTTCCAGACCGGCACCGACGACAACTCCCTGAAGAACGTGCTGGCCGCCGAGGCCGCGGGTGTTCCCGTCCAGGAGTTCGTCGACCGCAACGCCGAGGCGTTCGTCGCGCTGCGCGAGCCGCTGGCGCTCGCGGTGGACGACGTCATCCGTACCAGCCGCGACCCTCGCCACCGGGTCGGGGTGGAGCGGCTCTGGCGGGCCTGCGCCGACGCCGGTGACCTCTACCGCAAGCACTACGAGGGTCTCTACTGCGTCGGCTGCGAGCAGTTCTACACCCCGGACGAGCTCACCGGCGGACGCTGCCCGGAACACGGCGTCGAGCCCCAGCGGGTCGCCGAGGAGAACTGGTTCTTCCGCCTCTCGCGCTACGCGGACCGGCTCCACGACCTCGTCTCCGGCGGGCGCCTGAGGGTCGAGCCCGCCGAACGCCGCAACGAGGTCCTCGGCTTCATCGCCGGTGGACTGGAGGACCTCTCGGTCTCCCGGTCGACCGCCCGCGCCCGCGGGTGGGGGATCCCCGTTCCCGGCGATCCCGGCCAGGTCGTCTACGTGTGGTGGGACGCGCTCGGCAACTACGTCACGGCCCTGGACTACGGCACCGGCGGTGAGAACTACCGGCGCTGGTGGACCGGCGCCGGCCGCCGCGTCCACCTGGTCGGCAAGGGGGTGTTGCGCTTCCACGCCGTCTACTGGCCGGCGCTGCTGCTGTCGGCCGGGCAGCCGCCGCCCACGGACGTGGTGGTGCACGACTACCTCACCGCCGGTGGCCGCAAGATCAGCAAATCCGGCGGGGGCGCGGCCGACCCGGCCGCCCTGGCCGGGCGGTACGGCACCGACGCCGTCCGCTGGTGGCTGCTGCGTGAGGTGCCCCGCGTCGGGGACGCCGACTTCACGGTCGACCGGCTCGTCGCCCGCGCCGACGACGAGCTCGCCAACGGGCTGGGCAACCTCGTCAACCGGGTCGTCACCATGGTCCACCGTTACCGCGACGGGCACGTTCCCCGGCCGGAGCCCGGAACCGGCGCCCCGGGAGGGGAAGGTCTGGAGGAGGCCTGCCGCCGGGCGCCGGAGCTCGTCCGCGCGGCCCTGGACGACTTCGAGTTCCGCCGGGCCACCGCGCCGGTCTGGGCCATCGTGGACGAGGCCAACCGCTACGTCGAGCACAGCCGGCCCTGGGCACTGGCCCGGGCCGAACGCGACGGCGACCCCGGCGCCACAGCCCGGCTCGACGCCGTCCTGGTGGCCCTCGTGCGGGCGTGCCAGACGCTGGGCGATCAGCTGGCGCCCTTCCTGCCGGGTACGGCCGCCCGGGTCGCCGCGCAGTGCACGGCCCGGGACGGCAGGCTTCCCGAACCGTGCCCGGTCTTCCGGAGGATCACCGTCCCGGAGCCGGGAGCCGCGCCCTGAGCGTCATCGCGCACGACGGCCGGGAGTCGTGTCCCGATCGTCGCCGCGTACGACGGCCGGGAGCCGTGCCCTGACGACCCTCACCGTGACGCGACGGCGACGGCGGCGGCGGGCGGCGTGGACACGTCGCGGCGGTCGGGGATCACGGGTGGGCCAGGACGAGGACGAAGTCGCCGGTCGGGTCGGTGTACTGGCGGATCATCCCGAAACCGGCCGCGAGGAGCTCCCGTCGCAGTCCTTCCGGGCGGAACTTGGCGCTGATCTCGGTCCGCATCTCCTCCCCGGCCGCGAAGGAGACCCGCAGGCCGAGGTCGCCGATCCGCACGCGCATGGCGCGGCTCGCGCGCAGCCGCATCTCGATCCACTCGTTCCTCGCGTCGTACAGCGCGACGTGCTCGAAGGCGTCCGGCTCGAAGTCGGCGTCCAGCTCCCTGTTGATCACGTGCAGGACGTTCCGGTTGAAGGCGGCGGTCACCCCGCTCACGTCGTCGTACGCCGCGACGAGCCGGTCGGTGTCCTTGACCAGGTCCGCGCCGAGCAGGAAGGTGTCGCCGGGACGGAGGGTGGCGCGCAGCTCCTTCAGGAACACCTCGCGTGCCGCCGGGGCCAGGTTGCCGACGGTCCCGCCGAGGAAGGCCACCATCCGCCGTCCGGTACGGGGCAGCAGGGCCAGGTGCACCTCGAAGTCGGCGCAGATCGCGCGTACGGTCAGGCCCCGGTAGCGGGAGGCGAGCCGGTGCGCGGCCTCGCCCAGGGTGGCCGCGTCGACGTCCACCGGCGTGTAGGCGCGCAGCGTTCCCGTGGCGGAGAGGGCGTCCAGCAGCAGGACGGTCTTCTCGCTGGTCCCGGAGCCGAGCTCGACCAGGGTGTCCGCGCCGCCGCGCACGGCGATGTCGAGGGCCTCCCTGCGCAGGATGGCGAGCTCGCGGCGGGTGGGGTAGTACTCGGGCAGCCGGGTGATGCGGGAGAACAGCTCGCTGCCCGCCTCGTCGTAGAACCATTTGGGCGGTAGCCACTTCGGCGTCGACGTCAGCCCGGCGCGGACGTCGTGTTCGAGTGCCTGGCGAAGATGGTCGCGGCCGAGATGGTTGACCAGGCTGATGGCTGACTGGCTGACGGACACGGGGCCTCCTGGGTGTGTGGGCCACGGTCCCGCTCGCCGGTCCGTGGCCGGGTGCTGTCTTTCCTGCGGTCTCGCTCCGCCCGGTCACAGGGACTGGACGCGCACCCCGTCGGGTGAGGCGAGGACCAGGCTGTGGTCCGGCACGGCCCGCCAGCCGGGCCGGTCGTCCAGCGGCTCGCTCGTCACGATCACGCCGTCGTGCGGGTGGCCGTCGAGGCGGAGGAAGAGCGTGTCGCCCCAGACGGTCGCGGCGATCGACGTACCGTCGCAGGCGAGGAGGTTCAGGCGGGCGCGGGGATCCTTCAGCCCGGCGCGGGTGACGACCTCCGCGAGGGCCTCGCCGAGCGGATCGCCGGCCCGGCGCCGGAGGAACACCGCGGCGGCGAGCCACGCGGAGTCGCACGAGCTCTCCGCGTCGTCGGCGAGTTGCCTGGCCACCTCCCGCGCGACACGGCCGTTGTGGCTGAGCAGCCACGGCCCGTCGGTGAAGGGCGCCGTCGCGGTCTCCTCGATCGGCATCCCGGCGCTGGCCGACCGCACGGCGGCCAGCAGGCAGCCGGAGCGGGCCGTCCGCGCGAGGCCCGCCAGGTTGGCGTCCGTCCAGGCGGGGATCGTCCGGCGGTAGCGGACCGGCTCCGCGCGGGCGGCGTCGTACCAGCCCATGCCGAAGCCGTCGGCGTTGATCGTGCCGTGGCGCTGCAGGCGCGGGGCGTAGGACTGCCGGAGCAGGCCGTGGACCGGCTCGTGGATCAGCGAGGCGAGGGTGCGGGGCGCACCCAGCCAGGACGCGTGGCGGCACATCTACCCTCGCCCCGCCGAGCGCCCCGGGGAGCGCTTCGGAAAGTGCCCAGGGGGGTTCGCCGTGGAACCCGGGGAGCGCTTCGTGGAGTCCTGGGAGTGTCCGGGGGAGTGCTCGGGGGAGGCCGAGCGGGCGCACCGGAAGCCGGAGAAGATCTGCCTGCGGGCCGGGCGGTCCCAGTTCCTGAACGTGGTGCGGACCACGGCCGGGTCGGAGGCCCAGGATCCGCCGCGCAGCACCCGGTAGTGGGCGCCGAAGAACACCTCGCTGTACTCGCGGTAGGGGAAGCTGCGGAAGCCGGGGTGGGGCAGGAACCACGAACCGGTCCACTCCCACACGTCCCCGATCATCTGCTCCGCGCCGCAGGGGCTCGCTCCCGCGGGGAAGGCGCCGAGCGGCGCGGGCCGTGCCGCCCGGTGCCCGAGGTTCGCCATGCCGGGCCCGGGGGCGTCGTCGCCCCACGGGTAGGTCCGCGCCCGCCCGGCCTCGGCGTCCCAGCCGCAGGCCTTCTCCCACTCGGCCTCGGTGGGCAGCCGCCGCCCCGCCCACCGGGCGTAGGCGTCGGCCTCGTACCAGCACACGTGCTGCACGGGCTCGTCCATGGGGACGGGCTCGGTCCTGCCGAAACGGGTACGCCACCAGGTGTCGCCGTCCCTGGTCCAGAACAGCGGGGCGAAGGCGCGGGTCCGCCGCAGCCAGCGCAGGCCGTCCGGGGCCCACCAGCGGGGGTCGTCGTAGCCGCCGTCCTCGATGAAGTCCGCGTAGGCGCGGTTGCCGACGGGCAGCCTGTCGATCCAGTAGCCGGGAAGGTCGAGCCGGTGGGCGGGGCGCTCGTTGTCGTAGGCCCACGGCTGGGTGTCGGTGCCCATCATGAAGGGGCCCGCGGGGACGAACACCTCGTCGGCGCCCTGCGTCCGCCGGGACCCGCCGGGCGGCAGGTCGCCGTCGCGGACCAGTCCCGGCCGTCCCGACAGCTGCAGGGTGGCGAGCATCGTCTCGTCGTGCTGGTGCTCGTGCTGGATCACCAGGCCGAAGACGAAGCCGTACCGCCGCAGCGGATCGGGGTCGTGCAGGTCGACCGTGTCCAGGACGTCCAGCACCCGGCCGCGCACGCCCTCGATGTAGTGGCGCGCCTCCACCGGTCCGAGGATGGGCAGGGACGGGCGGTCGGCGCGCGGGTGCCTGAACGCGTCGTACAGGTCGTCGATCTCCGGGCGGAGCGGGGTGATCCCGCCGACCTGCCGCAGCACCCACAGCTCCTCGTAGTTGCCCACGTGGGCGAGGTCCCACACCAGCGGTGACATCAGCGGTGAGTGCTGCGTGACCAGCAGGTCGTCCTCGGCGTCGGTGTAGGCCGTGGAGCGGTTCCGCGCGGCGGTCAGCTCGGCGGCGATCCGTTCCTTGAAGTCGCTCATCAAATACCTCCAGCGTGGAGACCCCGGGCTCTTCCGGCCCGGGCTCCCGGTCCCGTCTGCGCCGGTCCGGCTCCGGTCCGGTTCCGGTCCGGCTCCGGTCCGGCTCCGATCCGGTGCCGGACCGGGAGCGGCCCGGTTCCGGGGGGAGCTCAGATCCGTCCTTCCTGGGCCAGCCAGTCCGGCAGGCGCCCTCCCGGTCCTCTCGCCAGGTCCAGCAGGTCCGCGGCGGGGGCACGGCCGGGCGTCACGTGGCGGTCGGCGAACGCGGCCACCTCGCAGACCAGGGCCGGGCCCGCCCCCAGCCGGGGCAGCGCCGAGAGCGCGGCACGGAAACAGGCTCCGGCGGCCCTGCGCAGCCGGGGCTCCGACAGGCCGTGGCGCGCCGCCGCCGACCACATCCCCGCGCACGGTCCGGCCGCGGCCAGCGCCGCGTCGGCCGCGCGGTCGTCCGTCACCAGGGCGTGGGTCACCGCCGCGCACACCGGCCAGCTCGCCGGATGCTGGGCGTCGAGATAGCGGATCTCCAGCCAGCCGCGCGGCCGTACGGGCGGGAAGAGCGTCGTGGCGTGGTAGTTCAGGTCCGCCAGGGTCGGCGGGTGCTCGGACCAGGCCAGCCGGTCGCGGAAGGTCGAGCCGTCGAGGACCGGGCGGTACGGCTCCGCGCCGTCCCCGCTCTCGTCCCCGGCGGTGTCGCGCACGGCCATGAGCCGGGCGTCGAGCAGGTACTCGGCCCACGCGGCGCCGGGGTCGCCGCCCGCCGGGACGGCGGCCGTCCGGGTGCGGTCGAGCCGCTCCCACACCGCCTGGCGCCCCGACATCCACCCGCACGGCCGGCCCTCGCTGAGCGGCGAGTTCGCGAAGGCCGCCACGAGGACGGGCCCCAGCAGGTGGGCGCGCTCCCACCGCGCCGCGGGCCGGTCGCCCAGATCCAGGTTGACCTGGATCGACGCCGTCGAGCACATCATCAGCGACCCGTACGGCGTGCCGAGGAACCGCGCCATCACCTCGTACCTGGGCAGGCGCAGCTGCCGCCTGGCCGGGCGCAGCGGGTCGAGGCCCACCCCGCCCAGCGCCAGGCCGGCGTCCCGCAGCGCCCGGCGCACGGCGTTCACGTCGGCGGTGAGGAGGGCGATCGCGCCCGGCAGCGAGCCGGGTGGCCCGGAGAGCTCCAGCTGGCCGCCCGGCTCGAAGGTCACCACGCTCCCGCCGGGCAGCGGGGGCAGGGCGGCGGCGATCCTGGCCATCGGGACCTGCCGGGCGGGGGCCGTACGGTCGAAGACCAGGAACTCCAGCTCGATCCCCACCTGATCACCGGGGGAGCCGAGGAAGCAGCGTCGCGCGAATGTCTCCACATCCGAGGCGTTCCGGATCAGTGTGTTCTCGGTCGCCAGACCGGTCATCCCCATCCCCTTTCGCCTTAAATATCCAGATGTGTACGGATTTATAGAGTCGCGAGGCGCTCAGGCGTTACAGGGGGCGAGGGCAGGGCGGGCCCTCGCCGCGGCAGGCGGGGCGGCGAGGTGGCGAGATGGCGAGGGGTGGTGAGGGGTGGCGAGGGGTGGCCGATCCGGAACGGTGTCGCGGGAGGCGGGGTCCGCACCGGCTCAGGTGGGCCGCCCGGCGCGGAAGGCGGCCCGCAGCCGGTCGCGCATGCCCTCCGGCAGGCCTCCCGGCCGCGGCGGGCCGGGTGCGTCGGCGGTGTCAGCGGTGTCGGTGGTGTCGGTGGTGAGGGCGTTGTCGTGGTGCGGGTCGTCGGCCTTAGCGGCCTCGTCGGCCTTGGCGGCGTCGTGGGGACGGTCGGGGGCTTCGGCGGTCCGGAGGCGGCCGAGGGCCTCGACGGTGACGCGGAACTGGTCGAGATAGCGCTCGCAGCCCTCACAGCCGCCCAGGTGTTCCTCGAACCGGTGCCGGGTGGGCTCGTCGAGTTCACCCTCCAGGAAGGCGGTGACGAGTTCCACCGCCTCCTCGCAGCTGAACCGCTTCACAACCTTGACCACCTCACCGTCCCGATGACCGGATCTGTAATCGACCCTTTGACCTGACCTGACCTGATCTGACCTGATCTGCCGCGCCGCCCGGTGCTACGCCGGACGTCTCGCCGTCTCGAAGTAGTCCTCCAGTCGCCCGCGTACCGCCGTGCGGGCGCGGTGCAGCAGGACGCGCTGGTTGGCGGCGGAGATCTCCAGGATCTCGCAGACCTCCTCGGAGGTGCATCCCTCGACGTCGCGGAGCGTGATCACGGTGCGCTGCCTGATCGGCAGCTCGGCCAGGGCGGCGGCGATCCGGCCGCGCACCTCGGCGGCGAGCACCTCGCTCTCCGGGGTCGGCCAGGCGGCGGGAAAATCCTTCCAGTGTCCCGGGAGGGGGTCGTCCACCCCCTGGAAGCACGAGCGGTCGACGGTCTGCCTCTCCTGCTCGAAGGCACTGCTCCAGGGCACCGTGCGATTCTCGCGCACGCCCCGCTTCCTGGCCGTGTTGACCAGGATCCGGTAGACCCAGGTCTTGACCGACGAGCGGCCCTCGAAGCCCTCGATGCCCCGGATCACCGCCAGCCAGGTGTCCTGCACGACCTCTTCCGCCGAGTCGTTGGTGGACACGTGCGCGCGGGCCAGCCACAGCATCCCCCGCGACCAGGTGTCCAGCAGTGCCGTGAACATCGCCTCATCCCCGGCGCGCAGGGCCGCGACGACGACATCGTCCGAGGGCAACGCGCCGTCTGTGAAGGACGTCACGGTCGCCTCCTCCCGGTGGGGCATCTGGAAGATCCATGGCCGTGACGCGCGCGGCCGACGCGCGGCGCTCGCGGGCCGTCGCGACGGCGCGGCGCTCCGTTCGGCGTCCCGGCCGTCGTGGCACCCCTCCCGGTCGAGAGCGCGACCGGGAGAAAAAGGTAGGTCTGGGAGGAAAATTCCCATTCTGACCTGCTTCGACACCTTTTCGGCCACGGCCTCCGCCCGTGCGGCCGCGACCCCCGGTCGTGCCGGGGGTCGCGTGCCGTCGGGTCCTGTTCGAACCTGTCTTCTGGAATCGACGGTCTGCCGGTCTGGTCAACCGGTCCCGAAGGGGTGGCCGTCCGGGAGGAGCGCCAGGACGCCTTCCAGGCCGGGCGGTTCCGGCCAGTCCGCGGGCTCCTCGGTGCCGGAGAGGCCGAGGACCGCGCAGGCCAGCCAGTACTCGCCCGGCTCGTGCTCGCCGCGCAGCGTGGGGATGACCGTACGCGGGACGACGACGTTCGTCCCCGGCAGGGCACGGACGATTTCCCCGGCCCTTCCCGCTCCGGGCGTCCCGCCGAGGTCCTCGATCACGCACAGCCCGGCCGGGGAGCCGAGGCGGGCGTGCCCGGGCCCCTCGGCGACGCGGTGGGCGACGGGGTCGCGATCGACCGCGAACGCCCCCTCGGCCGACAGCAGCCCCCGCCCCGACCGTACGCGGTGCACCCGCACGTGCCACGGGGAGCGGGCGAGCAGCCAGGTGTCGACCTCCACGTCCGGCCACGGCGCCCACCGGGCGTGCAGCACCCCGTCGCGCGCGGAGAAGTCCCCGGGCGCCTCGCAGGGCCGCCAGTGCGTCCCGTCGTCGCTCAGGGCGAGGGTGCTGTCGAAGGCGCCCTGCTCCAGCCCCCACGAGCCGGCGGGCACGCTGAACCCGAAGGACGTCGAGTAGGCGAACTTGGCGTACTTCGCCGCGCCGTGCCGCACCCACGTGTTGTGCTGCCCCGCGCTCAGCATGACGACCTGCCTGCCCTCCTCGCACCGCATCAGCGCGACACCGGCCTCGGGCTGCACGCCGGTCTCGGGGAGCTCCCGCGCGGGCTCCTCGCCCGCCGCCCAGAAGGGATGATCGCCGGCGAGCGCGAGCGGCAGGAACGCCTTCATCGCCCAGTACGGGGAGCCGGGGGCGTTGTACTGCTCGGCGAGGGCGGGCTGGGCGTAGCCGTACCCCAGGGTCAGCAGGCCCGAGGCGTCGCGGAGCGGCCGCCGCAGCCACCAGCGCAGGTGCCGCATCAGGTGGCCGCGCACCTCCCCCCACGGCAGGGCCTCGACCCCCGCGAAGCCCAGGGCGCCCCAGAATGCCCCCTGGGCGAAGCGGTAGGTCAGGCTCCGGCCGAAGGGCACCGCGGCCCCGTCCGAGGTGAACCAGTGCTGGAAGTCGAGCGCGAACGCCGACGCCCGCCCGCGCAGGCGCTCCGCCCGGCCGGGGTCGCGGTCACCGGCCAGGGCGGCGTAGACCAGGCCGTAGAAGTGCATCGCGAAGGGGACGTAGTAGTCGCGCTGCGCGGTGGGGCCGTCGCTGTACCAGCCGCCGTCCAGGGCGAAGGACTCCAGCCGCTCCAGCCGGGCGTGGTTGGGCCCTGGGTCGAAGCGCACCCCGACCCGGTCCAGCCCGAGCCCCACCAGCACGGGGAAGAACCGCCAGTTGTTGTCGGCGGTCTCGCGGGTCATCGCGTGGAGCAACCAGGCCGAGAGGTTGTCCCGTTCCCGGCCGCTCAGCGGGTCCCACACGGCCTCGGGGGCGAGGGCGAGCGCCAGGCCGATCGCGGCGGTCTCCACCAGCCGCTGGTCGACGTCGGTCGCCGCCCCCCAGAACTCCCCGTGCCCGGGGTCGGTCCCGGCGGCGAGACCGCGCCGCCACAGCTCCCAGTGCCCGAAGGACCCCCCTCCGGCCGCCAGCGGCGCCAGCCCCCACAGCGGGCGGGCGAACGCCTCCAGCTCGGCGGCCTCGTCGCCGTAGTGGGCCGCGTTCGCCCCGAGCCGCAGGCGCGCCCGCCCGGGGCTGAAGCGGGGGACCAGCGGCTCGGCCAGCTCGGTCACGAGCCGGCGCATGTCCTCGCGGCCGCGCATCGCCCCGCCCGCTCCCGGCGGATCCTCGCGGTCGCGCATCGCCCGGCTCGCGGCCGGCGGATCCTCGTGGCCGCGCGGCACCTCGCCCGCGGCCGGGGAAGGGGTCAACTCTTGAGCCCGGTGAACGCGATCCCCTGCATGATGCGGCGTTGGAAGATCAGCAGGACGACGATGACCGGGACGACCGCGAGGGTCGCGCCCGCCATGATGTAGTACGACCGTCCGGACTCGCTGCTGGCCAGCTGCTGCAGGGCCAGCGGCAGCGTGTAGAGTTCGGGGTCGTTGAGCACCACCAGCGGCCAGACCAGGTCGTTCCAGTGGAAGATGAAGCTGGTGATCGTCACGACCGCCAGCACCGGCTTCGACAGCGGGATGATGATGCGCCAGAAGATCTGCATCCGCCCCGCGCCGTCGATGCGCGCCGCCTCCTCCAGCTCGGCGGGCAGCGACATGAAGAACTGGCGCAGCAGGAAGATGTCCAGCACCGAGGCGATGTTGGGCAGGATCAGGCCCCACCCGGAGTCGAACATGCCGAGCGACTGGGTGACGTGGATGCGCGGCACCAGCAGCGTGATCGTGGGGACCATCATGCCCGCGAGCAGGACGACGAACAGCTTGTCCCTGCCGGGGAAGGGGATCCTGGCGAAGGCGTAGGCGGCCAGCGCGTCCACGAGGAGCTTGGCCGGGACCAGGATCAGGCAGACCCAGACGCTGTTGACGAACGCCTGGCCCAGCCCGCTGACCTCCAGGACGTGGTCGTAGTTCTCCAGCGTGGGGGAGAACTCGCCGGTCTTGCGGTCGAGCGGCAGCAGGCTGGGCACCTTGGTGTAGACGTCCGAGCCGTGCTTGAACGAGGTCGCCAGCATCCACAGGAACGGGACGACCGACACCAGGGCCAGCAGCACCAGCGCGATGTAGATGGGCGCGAGCCGTACTTTCCTCGCGGCCTTCACGACGCCTCCTGCTTGACGAACTTGAACTGCAGCGCAGTAATGATCATGATGAAGACGAACAGGATGAACGACATCGCGCAGGCCGCGCCCATCGCGTCGTAGCGGAACGCGAACAGGTACAGGTGCAGGACGTAGGTCAGGCCCGACTGCTCGGGGCCGCCGGTGACGCTCCTGCCGCCGCCGCCCGAGAAGATCACGTACACCAGGCCGAAGACCTGGAGCGCCGCGATCACGCCGGTGACCAGCAGGTAGAAGGTGGTGGGCCGCAGCATCGGCACGACGATCTTCCAGAACCGCTGGACAGGTCCCGCGCCGTCGATGATCGCCGCCTCGCGGATCGAGTCGGGGATGCCCTTCAGCCCGGCGAGATAGATGATCATCGAGATGCCGCACTGCCAGGCGGCGATGAACGACAGCGCCGGGATGACCAGGTCGGGGGTGTTGAGCCAGTTCTGCGGCGGGATGCCGACCAGCCCGATCATGGTGTTGACCAGGCCGTACTGTGGGTCGTAGAGCCAGCGCCAGATGGCGCCCACGGCCGCCTCGGCGGTCACGACCGGCAGGAACAGCAGCAGCCGGAACGTGTTGGAACCCCGGCGGATCGCGTTGATCAGCAGCGCCTGGACGAGCGCGGTGCCCAGCGTCAGCGGCACGGCGATCAGCGTGTACTGCAGGGTGACCTGGACCGACTTCCAGAAATGCGGATACTTCACGTCGTCGAACAGCAGGTCGGTGTAGTTGGCCAGGCCCACCCAGTTCGGCGCCGTCCGCAGGTTCCAGTCGGTGAAGCTGTAGTAGAGGGCGGCCAGTGCGGGATAGAGCAGGAAGATGACGAAGTAGATCACCGCGGGGGCGATCAGCAGCCACCCGATGACGTGGTCGCGTCGCCCGAAACCCGGGCGACGGCCTCGCCGCCCGGGAGGAGGCGTCACGGCGGGCTTGTCAGCCAGCACCGGAGATGCCACGTTTGCCTCGCTTTCGCGTTAGCCGTTCCACTTGAGCAGCGCGCGCGTCTTGTCCGCGGCCTCGGTCAGCGCCTGCTGGGAGGTGACCTTGCCGCTCAGCGCCGCCTCGATGGCGGGTGCGATGATCTCGTCGTTGATCTGGATCCACTCCGGCAGGGCCGGCCTGGCCTGGGCGACCTTGAGCTGCTCCAGGAACGCCGCCTGGTCGGGCCCGAACGTGGCCGCGTCCCGCTCGGCCGCCTCGATGTTGGTCGGGAAGCCGCCCAGCGCCTGCGCCAGCGTGGTGTTGTTCTGGGCGTTCGTCAGGAAGGTCAGCCACTTCCACGCCAGCTCGGCGTTCTTGCCCTTGCTGAAGACCACCGCGTTCTCGCCGCCGATGTTGCCGGCGGGCTCGGTCTTGTACGGCAGCGGGGCGGTGCTGAACTCCAGGTCGGGGAAGTCCGCCTTGATGGTGGCCACGTCCCACGGGCCGGAGATCATCATTCCGGCGAGGCCGTTCTCGAAGGGCTTGTCCGAGTCGGTGATCTGCCGGGGCGACGAGGGCAGCAGGTCCACCCAGAGCTGGAGCGCCTCGACCGCGGGCGGCTGGTCGAACAGGATCTTCTTGCTCTTCTCGTCGACGAGGGAGCCTCCGGCGCCCCCGACGAAGCCCGGCCACATCCAGCCGCCGTAGCCGTCGCCCTTCGGCACGACCATGCCCGCGACCTTCGGGTCGGCCTGGTGGATCTTCGCGGCCGTCGCCTTGAGCTCGTCCCAGGTCTTGGGAGGCGTCGGCACCAGCTTCTTGTTGTAGAAGAGCGCCACCGCGGTGTGGTCGAGCGGCAGCCCGTAGAGCTTGTCGTTCACCTTGTTGGTGTTGAGGGCGCCCTCGTAGAAGATCTTCTCGTCGACCGTGCCGGCGGGCATCTCCTTGATGGTGCCGTCCAGCGCGTACCTGGCGACCAGCGGCTGGTCCAGGATGCCGACGTCGGGGACGGTCCCGGCGGCGACGGCGCTGCCCAGCTTGGTGTTGTAGTCGTCCTTGGGGATCTTGACGATCTTGACGTCGACGTTGTTGGCCTTCTCGAAGTCGGTACGCAGCTTCTCGATGACCTCCCCTGCCTGCGGGGTGCGGTCCTGGAACATCCAGTAGGTCAGTGTCGTGGCCTCCGAGGCCGTCCCGTTGTCGCCGCCGCAGGCGACGAGTCCGGCGAGCAGTGCCATACCGGCCGCAGCCCCTGTGACTCTCCTGATCATTTCTTCCTCCTGATGGGGGGTGCAACGGACGATAATGTAAGATGTGAAAAAAGTTCAGTCCCCTTGAGAAACGCTTTGGTAACACGGAGGAGAGACGGGCGTAGGTCACCCGTGGGGCAGGGGCCGTCCGGGAGTCCGGGGCCGCGCGAAGATCTTCGAGTTCTCAATTACCATGTGCCGTGACATGGGGAGGTGGGCCATCGTGAGGCCCGAGCGCAGGACGGTCCGCGACGTGCGCAAGGGCAACCGGGCCATGCTGCTGCGGACGCTCTACTTCAGCGGTCCCGTGACCCGCAACGAGCTGACCAGGCTCACCGGGCTCAGCGCCGCCACGGTCAGCAGCATGACGGGCGACCTCCTCGCCGAGAACATCGTCGTCGAGGCCGGCCAGGCCGAGTCCGACGGCGGCCGCCCTCGCGCGATCCTCCGCGTCAACCCCGTGTACGGCCACGTGATCGGCGTCGACGTCGCCGAGACCCACGTGCGCGTCGAGCTGTTCGACCTCGAGATGAACGAGCGGGCGAGGGTCGAGTACGCCCTGCGTCCCGCCGGGCACCAGATCGAGCTCGTGGTGCGCCACATCCTCGCCGGGATCGAGGTCGTCCTCGACGACGCGGGTATCCCGGCCGGTCAGGCCCTCGGCGTGGGGGTGGGCGTCCCGGGCATCGTCGAGGACGGTCCCGACGCGCTCATCCACACCAGGACCTTCGGCTGGGACGGCGTACCCATGGGAGCGCTCCTACGGGCAGGCACCGCGCTCCCGCTGTTCGTCGAGAACGGTGCCAAGGCGCTGGGACGCGCCGAGCTGTGGCCCGCCCTCCGCCGGGGCGGCGACCCGGGCCGCGAGGGCGCGGGACGCGGCATCAGTGGCATAGGCGGTGCCGGTGGCATCGGCGGCGTCACACCAGGTTCCGGTGGCCCGGGAGGTTCAGGTGGCCTGGCGGGCTCGGGTGGTCCAGGGCGCGAGAGCGACGGCGCGGGACACGGGTCCGGTGACGCGGTGATCGTGCTGATCGGCTCCGGCGTCGGGGCCGCCATCGTCTCCGACAGCGTGACCTTCCGCGGCGTGAGCAGCAGCGCGGGGGAGTGGGGCCACACCAAGATAGTGGTGAACGGCCGGATCTGCCGGTGCGGCGGGCGCGGCTGCCTGGAGGCGTACATCGGGGCCGAGGGCATCCTCGACCGCGCAGGGGTGCCCACCCGGACGACCGACTGGCAGGCCGAGCTGGCCGCCCTGGTGGAGTCCAGGTCGCCGGTGATCACCCAGACCGTCACCTACCTGGGCGTCGGCCTGTCCAACCTGATCAACCTCATCAACCCCGAGCGGATCGTCATCGGCGGCTGGCTCGGGCTCCTGCTCGGCAGGCACCTGCTCGACGACATCCGCGCCGCCTCGGCGGAGAACTCCCTGCCCCGGCCGTACGCGGCGACCTCCATCGTCCTGGGTCGCCTCGGCCCCGACGCCGTGGCCCACGGGGCCGCCACCCTCGTCCTGGACGAGTTCCTGAACGCCCATCCCTCCGCGCGGATCCCCGCGTCCCGCTGATCCGGGGGAGTCTCCCGGCCGGAAGAGGTCCCGCCGCCCCGCACGGCTTCGCGGGCCGGGCCAGGCTCACCGATTCCGCCCTGACAGGGAAACGCGGGGGTGACATGGGGTGGGTGCCTGTTAGATCCTATTTGCCCAGATGAGAGCCTTAAAGTATGAGATATTCAGACAGGGGTGGTGGGCTGTCCGCCCAGGAGCGGGCCAGGCGCGAGAGGCTGCGGTTCCAGGCCGCGGACATGTTCGCGGGGGAGATCGCGCCGGCGCGGGTGGCCCGGCTGCTGGGAGTCACCCGGAAGTCCGCCTACGAGTGGTACGCGCTCTGGCGGCGGGGCGGCAGGGCGGCGCTGGTCTCCAAGGACACCGGTAGTGGCCGCAAGCTCACCGACGAGCAACTGGCGCGGCTGGAGGAGGCCCTGGAGGAGGGCGCCGCCGCCCACGGATGGGCCGACAGCCGCTGGACCGCTGAACGCGTCGCCGCGCTGATCGCGGAGAGGTTCCAGGTCTCCTACACCGCGCGAGGGGTGGCCTATCTGCTGGACCGGCTGGAGTGGACCGGCCGTTTCCAGTTGCCGGTACGCCGGACCGCGCGGCGGACGGGGCGACAGGCCGGGTGACAGCCGGGTGACAGCCTGGGCGGCGGAAGAAACGACGGACGGGCGGTGGACGGGGCGACAGGCCAGGCGGGGCGACGGACGGGGCGGTGGACCGGATGACGGGCGGGGCGACGGACGGGGTGGCGGACCGGATGACGGGCGGGGCGACGGACGGGGTGTGGATCCCCGGTGTGGGCGGGCTCGTGATCCCGGCTCCGGTGTAACCTCCGCCTTTCCTTTCCGGCGACAATCCCGGACCAAGGCTTTGTCCTCTCTGGGGCGAAAGTCCTTATGCCTGTGAACTAGCGTCTTACGTGACGTCGATTCAGCATATTTCCTGGAAATCTGTTCGACGCCCTGTAAGTCCTGGCGGCACGCCGGGTTCAATCATTAGACACGGAGTGATTTTTCATGTTCAAGCATGCTCTCGCCGCCGGAACCTTGGTGGCATCCACCCTGATCGTCGGCCTGACGATGGCGGCCCAGCCCGCCGGCGCAAGCGCGGCGCCCCAGCAGGTCGCCTCCCTGTCGGCACTCCCGGCGACCGCGGGCGGCAGCAGCTTCGACCCCTTCAACCCCTTCGGTTTCTACCCCCGCTATTCGCCCTTCGGCGTTTACAACACATATGTTCCTTTCGGCTTCCGGCCTTACTACCGTCCCTTCTTCTTCCACACTCACTGGTAAGCCCGAAAACGGTAGAGCACGGTAATGGCCGAGCATGACGGCGCCGGGCGTGGCCGACCACGCCCGGCGCCGTTCGCCGTCACGGTGACGGTGGCGTTGCCGCCGCCCGTCGCGGTCCGGCCACACGATCCGGCCGGGCCGATCGCCGCCGTCCGTACGCCGTCCGCCCGAACGGTTTGAAGACCGAGAGCACCACGTTGAGCACGTAGAGGGTCAGGGCGACGCTCGGCGCGATGACCAGGACGCGGTCCACGCCGCCGAGATCCAGGGAGAGCAACTCCCCTGGGAGGGCCTTCGACACCGTGGCGGCGGCCGTCTCGATGTGGGAGCGCAACGCGAGTATGGACGCGGTGGCCGCCACCAGCGTGGTCACCAGCTTGATCAGCACCCAGCGGTACCTGACGAATCCCCACGGCGTGCCCAGGCAGAGCAGCACGCCGGTCAGCAACGCGCCGAGGCTCACCGGGACGATCAGCACGTCACCGAAGACGTCCATGGCCAGGTAGGAGGCCCGCAGCACCTCCGGATCCCCGGTCATCAGAGCGGCGACCCCGAGGCTGAGCAGGCCGAGGTCGAGCCCGAGCCAGCCGACCGAGATCACCACGTGCAGGGTCAGGACGGTCCTGCGGACCGGAGGTGACATGACCGGCACGGGGCGGCGGGCGGTACGCGCGGTGCGGTCGTCGGATGGGGCGGTCGCGGGCATGGGCGCCTTCCGGGCACGTGCCGCGCCGTGTACCGGCCCCTGTCGCGAGGGCCGTCAGGAGACCCGGGGCGTGGGGAGGACCGGCGAAACGGCCCGGCGGGAGCGGGACGGGATCGTCATGGTGTCCCCTCCACTCTGACCGGGAACGTCCACCGGGCCGTCCTCCACCGGTTGGCCTCTCACGTACGCCCTCCGTCGTACGGGGACGTCATTCGTGAGGTGGCCCGCCCCCGTCCCGCCCCGCGCGCGGGACGGAAGGTGTCCGGGCCGGGGACACGCGGCGGGCGCGTCCCGGGAGCCGCTCGCGGCGGCTCAGCCCGCTTCCGTCGTCGTACCCGGAGCGGTACGTGACTGCCGGCGCATCGCCAGCACGATGTCCGCGATCGCGATCACGGCCAGCACGGCCATCGCGACGGTGAGCCAGGTGATCCCGGCCACGACGCCGAGCACTCCGAGGCCGATCACCGCTATCAGGGCGAACGAGCCCAGGCGGATGTGAACGACGTCGCGCGGGGTGGCCGCGACCATGGGCTTCCCGCTCGCCGAAGTCTCCTCCGGCATCTGTCCTTCGGCCGTCATGTTTCCCTCCTTGGTTGAGACGCACCCTTTACCCGGATGCCCGGCTGTCATGTGTCCAGCTCACGTCCGGCGTGACTGTTCGAGGGCTTCCACCAGTCCTTCGGGATCGGAGACCGTCAGGGTTGCGCCCGGATGGGTCAGGAAACCACCGGGTGCCAGAGCGGGCACCGGGGTGTGGAACCGGACGCACACGCCTCGCCTGGCGTTGGTGCCGAACGTCACCCCGCGGTCGGCCAGAGACAGGCGCGGTCCGATGGCCTTCCACGGCGCGTACGGGCCGGTCACGGTGGTGCCCGCGACGTTGGACAGGGGTGTGCGCAGCGACCAGAAGCCGAAGCGGACCGAGAACTCGTCCTCGCGGACCTCGGCGAAGGCCCTGCCGGGCCCCACCCCGAACAGCAGCAGCGGTATACGCCACGCCGGGTCGAAGCCGAACGCGAAGCGCGTCATCTCGTCAGGACTCCCACGGGGCGGCCTCGCCCATCTTGGCGTAGTACTTGGCCAGGTGGGCCTTGATCCGGCCGAGGTCCTCCTCCGGCACCTTGACCCCGCCCCGGGCCCCCTGGAGGACCCCTCCCGCGGCTCGCACGGCATGGGGCACCACCTTGAGCCTGCCGTCGATCACATCGGCGATGGGTAGCTTGTAGCTTCCGAAGTTCTCCGGTTCGTCGCCGTCGTACCAGAGATGGGCTTCCCGGTAGCGGTCGTTGGGCTCCTCCGTGGCACCCGACCACGAGCGGACGCGCTTCTCGGCCGCTTCGCCGTCCCAGGTCCTGTCGTGATCGGCCAGTGGCAGATCCTGAAAGCGGGTGACCGTCATGATCTCGCTCCCTTCGTCGAGGGTTCCCATACCCGGGTGACCGGACCCATGCCTGCCCGCGACATATTTGGGCTTTCCCGGGGGAGGGGATCGGCATGACCGACACTCCTGAGGTGAGCGAAGAAACGGCCGAGCGTGAGACCCCCGAGCAGGACCTGCCGCCCGCGGGCCCGCGAGGGGCCGACGGCGAGAGCCGGGTCGTGGCGGAGCGGTCGGGGTCGGACACGGCCTTCCCCGAGCGGCCGTTGCTGGCGGACCCCGACGACGCGCGCCGCACCCCTGAAGAGGAGAGCCCCGAGGGGGCGAGCCAGGCCGAGGCCGCGGCCGACGGCAAGACCGACGACGGGGCCGGAGCCGACGGAGCCGGGGCCGACGGAGCCGGGGCCGACGATGGGGCCGACGGAGCCGGGGTCAGTGCCGAGGACGGCGATGGCGGCGAGGACGGGACCGAGGAGAGCGAGGGGGGCAGGAAGGGCGCGTCCGGCAACGGAACGCCGGAACCGGAGGTCGGCCCGGCCTCCTGACCCGGCCTTCCGGGGGTTACCCGGCCTTGGCCTTCCGAGGGTTACCCGGCCTCCTGGAAGTCGTTCTCTTCGAAGCCTCCCGGCCCGGCGACCTCCCTCCCGGCCCGCCGACCTCCGGGGAGCCGCCCCCTGACGCGGCGGAGGAGGTCCCGTGACGCGGCGGGGGAGGAGGTCCCGTGAGGCGGCGGGGGGTTTCCGGAAAACGGAGGTCCCGTGACACGGCGGAGGGGGTCCCGGAAAACCGGGACCCCCTCCACATGGTCGAGGTTCAGCTCTTGAAAGCGTCCTTGACCTTCTCCGCGCCGTCCTTCAGCTTCTCCCCAGCCTGCTTGAGGTGGCTGTCGGCCTGGTCGGTCCTGCCCTCGGCCTCGAGTCGCTCGTTGCCGGTGGCGCGTCCCGCGCCCTCCTTGACCTTGCCCCCGAGCTCTTCGGCCTTGTTGGCAATCTTGTCGTCGGCACCCATGGTGCAATTCCTCCCGTTTGTGGAATCTTGTCCATGCACTGGTTCCCCTCTCCCGGACAGGAGGGGGTAAACATGCCCGCCCTGGAGGCCAGGCCAGGCCAGGCCAGGCCGATCCGGAACCGGCCGGCCGATGAGGACGCCCGGAGGACGGGTGCGCGGGTCGCGCCCACTCCCGGAGCCGCCGGCCGGGTCGGTGGGTCGGCCGGATCGCCTCCACCGCCGGACGTCGCCCGCACGGCGGGATCGCGTCCCTCGCCGTAGGGGGACGTGCCCTGGCCGAGAAACGCCCGTGCCGTGACCGCGAAACGGCCGTGCCAGGCTTCGGAGGGGCGCCGGGCGCGGGTTCCGGAACGGCCGGGTGCGGTGCCGCGGCGGCCGGGTCCGGCGGGAAAACGGAATGACGGACGCTGCGCTTTCAGCGGAAAGCGCTGACAGCGAACGAACGGAAAACGCGGTCTCCGGCGGGACTATGGTCGCGAGTATTCGTTATTCGCAAACCCCGGGTTCGGAGTGGGTGGAAGACATGAGCGGTCCCCGGATCGTCCCCGAAGACCAGCTGTACCAGCGGCTGCTGCGCAAGCGGATCGTCGTGCTCGGCAGCGAGGTGAACGACGAGGTCGCCAACCGGATCTGCGGGGAGCTGCTCCTGCTCTCCGCCGACGACGACCGGCGCGACATCTGGCTCTACATCAACTCACCCGGTGGCTCGGTGTCGGCCGGAATGGCCATCTACGACGTGATGCAGTACATCCCCAACGACGTCGCCACCGTGGCCATGGGCATCGCGGGGTCAATGGGGCAGTTCCTGCTCTGCTCGGGAACCCCGGGCAAGCGCTACATCCTGCCGCACGCCAGGGTGATCATGCATCAGCCCTCGGGGGGCCTCGGGGGCACGGCCGCCGACATCGCCATCCAGGCCGAGCAGATGCTCTACACCAAGCAGACGATGCGCGAGCGGATCGCCTTCCACACCGGCCAGCCGCTGGAGCGGATCGAGGAGGACTGGGATCGCGACCGCTGGTTCACCGCCACCGAGGCCAGAGACTACGGTTTCGTCGACCAGGTCATCCGGAACACCAGCGAGGTGGTGTCCGAGAGCTGACATTCCGTTCCCGAGGCGACCTTCTCTCGGGATGATCGCATCCTGGGAATAATTACGCTTCCGGGATGGTTTCGCGCGGAATGGCTTGACGCCATTTCCCGTTGAGGCGGGAAATGGCGCCACGGCGGTAAAACATCGGCGGTAAGACATCGTCCCGCCTGCCGTTGAACGGCTGCCGCCCGATCACCTCAACGCGCCAGATCACCTCAACGGCTGTTTTCCGGCCGTCCTCCGGGCGTTCTCCGGTCACTCGCCGTCCCGCGTCCCTCACCCCCAGCTTCCCCGCCGCCCCCGGCCGTCTTCTGCCGCCCGTGGTCGCGCCGCCCGTAATGGCTCCGGCAGCGTGGTTCCGCCCGTAGTGGTTTCGTCCGTGGTGGCTCCGGCAGCGTGGTTTCGCCCGTGGTGGCTCCGTCGGCGGTGGCTCCGCCCGTGGTGACTCCCGTCAGTGGTGGCAGAGCAGGCAGCGCACGGCGTGTTCGAGAGACTCCGCGTCGGTGATGGGTGAGGGCCAGGGAAGCCGGATCAGTGTCGGGTCGTCCACGCCGCAGCGGACGGTCGCCCCGAAGCGGTCGAGCTCCCAGAGCCAGGCCTCCGGCACCGGCGCGGCGAGCAGGGAGCCCAGTGCGGCCTCCAGCTGCCTGCGGTGGGCGTCGTTGACATGGTGGAGCATGCGCTCGGCCTCACCCATCAGCGGATCGGGGGCGGCGCCGAGATACTCCTCGGCGTCCAGCACACCCGACTCCGGCCCCATGAGATAGATCACCCTGCCGATGTCGACGCGGAGCAGCCGGGGGCCGCCCGTCCCCTCCAGCACCTCGAACAGGGCCTCGTCGGGGCAGCGCTCGGCGATCGACACCGCCGTCTCCCTCACCTCGGCCTCGGGCACGGCCTGCACCCAGCCCTGCACCTTGAGCAGGCCGCGTGACAGCTCGTGCTCTCCCAGCGAGCGGTTCGACGTCAGATCCACGGTCACCACGGGCTCGGCCCGCGCGTCATGGAGCGGGTCACCCGGCAGGACGAGGAGCACGGGCCGGCCGGCGCCGTCCACGCCGCCCCTGGCAGGCCTCGCGGGGCCGGTGGTCCCGGAGATGGACACGTGGGCGGGAGCGGCCGTGGCGGCGAGGGTGCGGACCCGCTCGGGGATCGGCGGAGCGGTGACGGGCTGCATGGACCGGCTCTCCTTGAGGTCGGGAGATACTGCTGTTGCTATGTAAGATTAGCCTTGCCTAACTAAGGTAGACCTAACCACAAAGGAGTGAGCATGCGCTACACCGGACCGAAGGTGCGACTGTCCCGGAGGGCCGGCGTGCCGCTGACCCGCAAGGCCGTCCGCTACTTCGAGGAGCGCCCCTACCCGCCGGGTGAGCACGGTCGCAAGACCAACCGGCGGCAGACCGGTGACTATGGACTGCGGTTGATGGAGAAGCAGAAGCTCCGCTGGTACTACGACGTCTCCGAGCGGCAGATGCGCCGCTACTGGGACCTGGCGTTGCGCGGCACCGGACGTGCGGGCGCGGAGCTGGTGGTGCTGCTGGAGACGCGCCTCGCCTCCCTGGTCCTGCGCTCCGGCCTCGCCCCGTCCATTTACGCGGCCCGCCAGTACGTCGCCCACGGTCACATCACCGTGGACGGCCGCAAGGTCGACATCCCCAGCTACCTGGTCAAGCCGGGCCAGGTCATCGCGGTGCGCGAGAAGTCACGCCGGATGCAGCCCTTCGTCGCCGCGTCCGAGGGCGTTTACGCGGACGACCGGGTCGCCGCCTATCTCGACGTCGATCACGCCGAGCTCAAGTTCACCCTGTTCAGCCGCCCGCTGCGCGAGCAGATCGTGGTCCCGGTGGACGAGCAGCTCGTGGTGGAGTTCTACTCGCGCTGACCTGACGCCGATCCGCGGCGCCGGCCCGCCGCCCCCCGGGTGGCGGGCTTCTTCGCGCCACCGTTCCTTCGCGCGGCCCTGGAGTCCCTTCGCGCGCCCCTGGAGTCAGAGCCGCCGTTCTTCTCCGGGCGCACGTCGCCGTTCGCCGCCGCGTTTTCGGAGACCGGGCCGCCGTTTCCCGCTGAGCGGACGTCTGGGCGCGCGTCGCCGTTCGCCGCGGTGTTCCGGGCGTCGCCGTTCGCCGTGTTCCCGAGGGACGGCACGGGGTCCGGGGCGCCGTTTCCCGCCGCGCGCGGGCGGCCCTTCGCGGCAGGGCCCGGACCGCCGTTCGGCGTCACCGGGACCCGGTCCCGCAGCTCCCGCACCTCGGCCCGGAGCGTGGCCAGCTCGGCGAGCACCGCCCTGCCCAGGTCCTCGGTCGCCTGCACGGACTCCTCGGCGTGCTCCTCCTCCATCGCGCTGACCACCACCGCGATGAACAGGTTCAGCACCACGAAGGTGCACACCAGCATGAACGCCACGAAGAACACCCACGCCGACGGGTGTACGGCCATCACCTCGCGGGTGATGTCGGACCAGGCGTCCCCGGTCATCATCTGGAACAGGGTGAACAGCGAGGTGGGCAGGTCGCCGAAGTACTCCGGGGCGGTGACGTGATAGAGCTTCGTGCCCATCACCGCCGTGACGTAGAGCACCAGTGCCAGCAGCAGCACGATCGAGCTCATCCCCGGCATCGCGGTGAGCAGCGCGGTCACCACCCGGCGCAGGCTCGGCACCACGGAGATCAGCCGCAGAGCCCGCAGGATCCGCAGCGCCCGCAACACCGAGAGCCCGCCCGCCGTGGGCAGCAGCGAGACCGTCACGATCGCGGCGTCGAAGAGGTTCCACGGGTTGCGGAAGAACCGCCAGCCGTAGGCGTAGAGCCTGGCGACCAGTTCGACGACGAAGATGTAGAGCGCCAGGTGGTCGACGACGGTGAGCACCGTGCCGTACCGCTCGACGGTCGACACGGAGGTCTCCAGCCCGAGGGTGGCCGCGTTGATCACGATGACGGCGATGATGAACTGCTGGAAACGGTGCGTTTCGAGCAGAGCGCGGAGACGCTCGCGCGGAGGCACGGGGGCTCCCGGGGGTCGGAGAGGCCAAGGACAAGCCAAGATCATAACGGACTGGTGAAGTTCCGGATCCGCCGTTGATGTCATGAAACATTCCGGTCATTCGATCTTCGCTGTCCGGAAACATCGCCTGATCCGAAAACGGGCACCGCGCACGTCGCCTCCCCGCCCCGCGGCGGGCCGGTCGGACGGCGGGCGTCATCGCCGTCCGACCGGTGGTGGGTTCACCGGACAGAGCGGGAGGCGGCCTCCCAGGTGAACCCGTCCGGGTCGGTGAGGGCACCGGCGTCGGTGTCGATGATGAGCCGGTGTGAGCCGGTTCCGTCGACGGGAACGCCTGCGTCCTTGGCGGCGGCGCGGCGGCTGTAGAGGGCCAGCCTGACGGGCGCGGTGGCGAACTCGACGTACTTGCGACCGAAGCTCTTGGTCACCGACAGGCCGCGCTCGACGTAGAAGCGCTTGGTCACGGCGACGTCCTCGACGCCCAGCAGGAGCACGATGTCGTCGATGTTCCGGGTGGCCGGTCCGGTGTCCTTCTTCGACGACGATGCGATCTTCCAGATGGTGCCGTACGGATCACGCAGGACACCGCCATACCCCCAGAAGCTCTTCGTGGGTGCTTTCAGGGTGGTCGCACCGCCCCGCAGGGCGGTGCCGAAGAGGCTGTCCACCGTGCTCGGCTGGGACACCACCAGCGACATGAGATACCCGCGGAAGCCGGTCGTGGGCGCCTGCGAAGCGCGGGTGAGTACGTGGGCTCCCACGCCGAAAGCGGTGGCGTAGAAGTCATCGGCGGCCGTGGGGTCGGGGACTTCGAACGTGACGGAGTGAATGGAGGTCATCGCGGTTTCCTTGTCAGTCCTGGATGAGGCCGAGCTTGTCAGTCCTGGATGAGGCCGAGGACGTTGCCGTCGGGGTCGGTGAAGGTGGCCACCAGGCGGCCGCCGCCGACGTCGTGCGCCGCCTCCCGTACCGTGGCCCCTGCGGCGGTCACCTCGGTGAGCTTCGCCTCGATGTCCGGCACGTGCCAGTAGGCCACCGGGGCGGTCATGCCCTGCGGTCCACCGTTCGGCACCAGCCCGATGTGCTGATCGCCGGCCTCGAAGCCGACGTAGTAAGGAGTGTCGTTCTCCGGCTGGAGGCCGAGCAGGGCTGCGTAGACCTTCTTGGCCTTGGCCAGGTCGGACACGGGGTGCAGCACAGTCTTGATCATGATTTCTCCTGTGGGCGCGATCTGTTGTGCTCCCAGCTTTCATCCCGGCCCGGTCGGTGAGCATCCGTGGCGGCCACGGAACCGACCACGGAACCGGCCACGGACCGCCGGCCAGGATGGAGCACGGAGCGGATGCGACAGAATGCGACCATGGCGACAGAGGGTGATATCTCTCCGAGGGAGGCCGAGGTGCTGGAGCTCCTCGGATCTCACTTCAGCAACGCTGAGATCGCAGCGCGGCTGTTCATCTCGGTACGCACCGTCGAAAGCCACGTCTCCTCACTGCTGCGCAAGCTGGACGTGCCGGATCGGCGAGCTCTCGCCCAGCGCGCGACCGTCGATCGGCCTCATCGGGAACCGGTCCCCCTGCCGGCCCCGCTGACCTCGTTCGTCGGCCGGGCCGGGGAGCGGGCAGAGCTGTCCGAGATGATCATGGCGCACCGCCAGGTGACCGCGACCGGTCCTGGCGGCGTGGGCAAGACCCGGCTCGCGTTGGCGGTGGCGGCGGAGACGGCCGGCCGGTACGCCGACGGGGTGTGGTTCGTCGACCTGATCCCGGTCACCGATCCCGGCATGGTCGCGACCGCCGTCGCGGGTGCGCTGGGACTCGGCGAGCAGCCCGGCCGCGACTTGACCGAGTCGGTGGTCACCGCGCTGGCCGACCGTCAGGCGTTGCTGGTGTTCGACAACTGCGAGCACGTTGTGGACGGGGTGGCGCTGTTTCTCGAGCGGCTGCTCGCGGCCTGCCCCCGGGTGACCGTGCTGGCGACCAGTCAGTCCCGGCTGATGGTGCCGTTCGAGCGGGTGTACCAGGTCCCGCCGCTGTCGCTGGCCGGCGAGTCGGACGCGGTCGCGTTGTTCATGGAGCGGGCGCAGGCAGCCGGCCGGCCGCCGGATCCGCCACAGCACGACCAGATCGCCGCGATCTGCGCGCGGCTGGACGGCATGGCGCTGGCGATCGAGCTGGCCGCGGCCCGCTACCCGACGCTCGGGCTGGACGGCATCACCGCCGCCGTGTCCCACCCGCTTCGGATGCTCACCGGCGGCTCCCGCGCCGATCAGCGGCACCGCTCGGTTCGGGCCGTGCTGGACTGGAGTCACGCCCTGCTGGAGCCCGCCGACCAGGAGCTCCTGCACCGGGTGTCGGTCTTCGTGGCGCCGTTCACCGCATCGGCGGCGGCCGAGGTCGCCGGGTCCGCGATAGACGTGGTCGCCGACGGGCTGGCCCGGCTCGCCGAGCAGAGCCTGCTGGGGGTGACGGCGTCCCCGAAGGGCACCCGCTACCGGGCATTGGAGACCATCCGCCAGTACGGGACGGAACGGCTCGGCCAGGCCGGTGAGCTGGCCGGTGCCCGGGCCCGGCACCTGCGCTGGTGCCTCACCCAGGCCGTTGACCTGGTGGTGGCCGGGCAGGACTGGCGGGCCCGGTTCGACGCGGTCGCCGATGACCTCCGCGCAGCGCTGAGGTGGGCGGCGAGCGAGCCGGAGCGGCGCGCGGACGCCTACCGCCTGGCCCGGCACCTGGCCGAGCTGACGTTCACCCGCCATCTGATCGGGGAATCGCAGCAGCGATACGAGCAGGCTTCCGCGCTCGCCGACGACCCCGCCGCCACCGCGTCCATGCTCCGGCAGGCCGCGGAGGTGGCCGGCTGTCGCACGCGCGGCGATGACATGTACCGCCTCCACCGCGCCGCCGCGGATGCCGCTCGCCGTGCCGGGGACACCGCCGGCGCCGCCGTGGACCTGGCCACCGCCGCCACCGTCGCGTACCGGTTCTCGAGCACGTTCGCGCGGATCCCGTCCGAGGAGGAGGCGGTCGCCCTGGTCCGCGAAGCGCGGGAGCTGGCCGGTGACGACCCGGCCGCCGAGGCGGCGGTGGCGCTGGCGGAGGCCGGGGTCCTCAGCGACGCGTTCGGCGCGGTCCAGGGCCCGGCCGACAACGCCGTGCCGGAGACGCTCGCGCGCGCCGAACGTGCGGTCGAGCTGGCTCGCCGTATCGGCAACCCGCTCGCGGAGTCCGCGGCGCTCGACGCGCTCACCGCGGCACACGCCTGGGCCGGTGACATGTTCGCCTGCGCGGCCACAGCCGGGCGCAGGATCACGCTGCTCTCCTCCATGCCGGACAGGCCGCAGACGCCGGGCGGCATCCACGAACTGATCGACGGGCTCGGCATGGCCGTTCAGACCAGCCTCGGCGTGGGGAACCTGGCGGACGCCCTCCGGAGGGGACGGCAGCTGGCCGGCCATCCGGCACTGGCCGAGGTGGGTCATCGGGCCACGAGCTGGCTGCTGGTCGCCGACGCGCTGGCGGGCAACGTCCACGAACTGCTCTCCGGCGGCGCGCGCTTCCTCGATGCGTGGCGGCGTGCCGGCAGCCCGGCCAAGGCGGCCCTCGGCCCGGCGGCCGCCGCAGTGGCGATGATCCACAACTTCCGGGGCGACCACGACGACGAGCGCGAATGGCAGATGGTCCTGGATCGGCTCGGCGACTCATCCGAGCGCACGTACGGCTACGGGGCGCTTTTCGACGCGATGCGGATGCTCCATCACGGGCACGCCGGGGAGGCCATGGAGCGGATGGCGCCCGAACCCGGCGAGGTGTGGAAGTGGGTGACCTGGATCTGGCTTCACTGGTACGTGGCGGTACGCGCCGAGGCCACCGTTCTCGCCGGAAGCCCCGGCGCGCGCGACCGCCTGGCCGACGCCCGTGCTGTCACCGCCGGCAACCCGGTCGCCGGCGCCATCGTGGAGCGGGCAGAGGCCTTCCTCGACCGGGACCACAAGCGCCTGCTCGCCACCGCGGACGTGTTCGAGGCCGCCGGTTGCCGCTACCAGGTGGCGCGGACGATGGTGCTGGCCGGTGGCGAGCATGCCACCCGTGGCGCCGCCGTCCTGGCTGATCTCGGGCTCGCACCCATGACCGTTGCCTGAGTACGCACGGGCACCGGCCGGCTCGCGGATCCCGCGTTCCTCCACCATGTCCTTCGGCGCCCGCGCGAACAGAGGCTTCGGCCCTGCTCAGCAGGTCCTCCACCTCCTCCTGCCGGTCGAAGAGCAGGCCCTCCTCGGTGCCGAAGTAGTCGAAGACCGTGTTGACCGACACGTCGGCGGTCCGGGCGACCTCGGCCACCGTCACGTTGCCGAAACCCTTCGTCACGATCGGCCCCTGGGAAGGGGCCAGGCCGGAACAGGGACCGGGCCGGAACGAAGGACCCCGTCCGGCGGGCGCGGTGTTCAGCCCGGGGGGCCGTACGGCTCGATCCTCGGGTCGGAGTAGGGGCCCCCGGCCGCCTCGGGGGCGACCCGGCGGGCGGCGGACTCGCTCACCCGCAGGCCGTACAGGCCCTGGTCGGGGTCGATGAGCACCAGGCCGTACTCGGTGTCGACGTCCTCCTCGGGTAACTCCAGGCGCCGCATGGCCTGCGCGAGCGTCGCGTCGGGCGGGAGCCGTACGGTGATCAGGAGCATGCACTCACGCTACGCGTTTGGCGCGGCGGCGCAACGAGGCGAGCATCCCGGCGGTGTCGACGACGCCGTAGCCGTAGTCGTGGTCGAACCCGATGTCGCCGTGGTCGTCGGCGGTGCGCCGGAGCAGGGTGCGCAGTTGGGCGGGTGACAGGCGAGAGGAGGGCCACAGGGTGCGTACGGCCGCGACCAGCCCGGCGGCGACGGGGCACGCGGCCGAGGTGCCCGAGTCGGCCTCGTCGTCGCCGAAGGCCCCCGAGCCGGAGAAGTGGGTGTAGGCGCAGAGGTCGGGCTTGCGGGCGGTGAGGCGGCCCGGACCCTGTGAGGAGTAGCCGACCCGCTCGCCCCGGACGTCGACGCCGCCGATCGACAGGACGCGCGGGTGGGAGTTGGCGCCCGTGATCGGCCGGTCGGGGTACGCGCACCGGCCGTCGGGACAGTCTCGCCCGCAGTTTCCCGCGGCGAACAGCACGTCGGCGCCCGCCCGCTCCAAGCTGGAGACGATCAGGTTGAACGGGTGGGCCGGGTTGTCGGAGTAGTTGCCGGGATGGCCCGCGGGGAAGTCCCAGTCGGGAGAGAAGGAGCCCCAGCTGTTGCTGACGACCAGGGAGCGCGAGGCGGCGGGCTGGGCCTCCAGGACGGTCCGCAGGTGGGCGAAGGCCGCCACCGCGTCCGACAGCAGGCCGTCCAGCGCGCTGCCTCCGGGACGCCGGGACAGCAGCACGGGCATGTCGATCAGCGACGCCCCCGGCGCGGCGATGAGCGCGTCGAAGGCGCACATCGTGCCGTGGTCGACGGGGAACTCGCCCGCCGTGCCCCGTACCCCCGAGGGCTTCCAGCTGCGCTGCGCGTCGAGGGCCACGGCGCGGTCGAGGCGCCGGGCCACGTGCGCGGCGTTGATGCCGGTGTCGAGCACCGCGAGCGCGACGCCCGAGCCGTCGAGACCCTCGCGGGCCAGCTCGGCGACGTTCAGCAGCCGCTCCACCTCGTGCCAGTCGCCCACCGGGGGCGTTCCGCCGCAGGTGAGACCCCGCTCGATCACCGGGTCGGCGAAGACTCCTACGACGTCGGGACGGAGCGAGGGCAGCAGGGTGATCCGGGTGGAGATCTCGTCGTCGGAGATCTCCCCGCGGACCAGGACCGAGGCCTCGTCGCCGGCGAAGGAGAACGTCAGCGGCTGGTTGAGCGAGAGGGGATCGCCCCCGGCGGCGGGAACCGGCCGGGGGGCGACGACCGGGGTGAAGGAGGGGTCCACGACGACCCCGGGCAGCGCGTCGGCGACGTCGGCGGCCGCCGGAGTGCTCACCGCGGGGTCGGCCACGGCCGCGACGACGTCGGGGGAGGGACGGAGCTGGAGCAGGACCCGCATGTGCACCACCGGGGCTCGAGGGGATCGGATCCCACCACGTTCCTTCATCCGCCTCGATCCCGTCCAGCCGTTGAAACCCCTCCCTATCTGGACTCACGGCATGTAACCCGTGCAAACGACGGGCGTGGATTTCCTTCCCTGCGCGGGTGTCGATCACTAGCGTTGGGCGTCATGACCGCAGCGGCGGAGACGACTCCATCCCCCAGCCCCGATGTCCGGCACACGCACTGGTTGAGCACGCGGCCCAGACTGATAGTGGCCAGTGGTTTCATGCTCTTCCTGGAGCTGGCCCTGATCCGGTGGACCGGGTCGAACATCGTTCATCTGAGTTACTTCACGAACTTCGTCCTGCTGGGGTCCTTCCTCGGCATCGGGCTCGGCTTCCTGCGGGTGGGACGCAGCACCCGGCAGCCCTACTACTCGCCGATCGTGCTCGCCGTCCTGGTCGTGGTCGTGTGGCGCTTCCCGGTCACCGTGGACCGCCAGACCGAGGGGGTCCTGTACTGGACGAGCCTGAGCGCGAGCGGGCCGCCCGCCTGGCTGATCCTTCCGGTGATCTTCGCCGCGGCGGCGATCGTGCTGATGGGCCCGGCCGAGCTGGTCGGGCGGTGCTTCCCCGAGCTGGAGCGGCTGGAGGCCTACCGCTACGACCTGATCGGCAGCCTCAGCGGCATCGGGCTGTTCACCGCGCTGTCGTTCCTCAGCGCGCCCCCGGTGGTGTGGGGGACGATCGCCGCGATCGCCTACGCGGTGCTGCTGTGGCCCCGCAAGGTCTGGGCCCGCGCGGCGCTGCTCGTGCCGTCGCTGATCGTCGTCGGCGTCCTCGCGACGGAGTCGCTGACGGCCGGGGCGCTGTGGTCGCCCTACTACAAGGTGACCTACGTGCGCGGCTACTGGAACGACGTGCCGCTGATGAACATCGACGTCAACGGCATCCCGCACCAGCAGGCCACCCCGGCCAAGAGCCGCCTGGAGTGGGAGCGCCAGTACGCCCTGCCGTACGAGCGCGCGGCCTCCGGCAAGCTGGACAACGTGCTCATCGTGGGCGCGGGCAGCGGCACCGACGTGTCCATCGCGCTGTCGAAGGGCGCCAAGCACGTGGACGCCGTGGAGATCGACCCCAAGCTGCTGGAGCTCGGCCGTTCCTACCACCCGGACAGTCCCTACTCCGACCCCCGGGTCACCACCCACGTCACCGACGGCCGCGCCTTCCTGGAACGGACCTCCGACAAGTACGACCTGATCCTGTTCGCGCTGCCCGACTCGCTCACCCTGGTGTCCGGGGCGAGCTCGCTGCGGCTGGAGAGCTACCTGTTCACCCGGCAGGCGATGGAGGCGGCCAGGGACCACCTCAAGCCCGGCGGCGCCTTCTCGATGTACAACTACTACCGCGAGACCTGGCTGGTGGACCGCCTCGGCTCCACCATGCAGGCCGCCTTCGGCCACAAGCCCTGCGTCGACATCGTCAGCGAGACCGGCCAGCAGGCGGTGATCACCGCGGGGCTCACCACCGAGGCGCAGCGGTGCGGCTCGGAGTGGGCGGGTGCGAAGGCCGACACCCCGCCGCCGGCCAGTGACGACCGGCCCTTCCTCTACCTGAAGGACCGGACGATCCCGCAGATCTACATCATCACCCTCGGCCTGATCCTCATCGTCAGCCTGCTCGCCGTCCGCGCCGTCGCCGGTCCGTACCGGCGGATGCGCCCGTACGCCGACCTCTTCCTGCTCGGGGTGGCGTTCCTGTTGCTGGAGACGAAGAGCGTCACCGGGTTCGCGCTGCTGTTCGGCACCACCTGGGTGGTGAACGCGATCGTGTTCGGCGGGGTGCTGGTCGCCGTGCTCGCCGCGGTGGAGGTGACACGCCGCTTCAGGGTGCCCTCCCTGCCCGTGATGTACGGCGTGCTGCTCGCCGGGCTGGTCCTGGCCTGGCTGGTGCCCAACTCCTGGCTGCTGAGCCTGCCGTTGCCGCTGCGCGCGGTGACCGCCGTGGTCGTGGCGTTCCTGCCGATCTTCGCGGCCAACGTGGTGTTCGCCAAGCGCTTCGCCGACTCCGCGGACGCCACGGTGTCCTTCGGTGCCAACCTGCTGGGCGCGATGGTCGGCGGCTGCCTGGAGTATCTGGCGCTGGTCATCGGCTACCAGGCGCTGCTGATCGTGGCGGGCCTGGTCTACCTGGGAGCCTTCGCCCTGCTGCCCAGGACCTCCGGGGCCGTCGCGGGCGGCGGGGGAGCCGGGGGCGCCGGCGCGGTCAAGGTCGGCTGAGCCGACGGGCTCCGGGCGGCACTGAGCCGGAGCCCTGGAGCCCTGGAGCCACGGAGCCACGGAGCCCTGGAGCTCTGCGCTCCCGAGGTCCTGGATTCCCGGGGTCCTGGAGTCCCGGGGCCCTGGAAGTCCTCTGGGGTCTTGAAGTCCCGGGGTTCTGAAAGTCCTGGGGGCCCGGAAAAGCGTTGTGGCCCGTCCTCCCGCGAGGGAGGGCGGGCCACCTGCGTGTGGCGACCGCGCGTGGCCGTCAGCGGCGAGGCCGCTCGCGCGGGGCGGTCAGAACCCGCAGAGCTCGTCCAGGGACTCGGCCTCGCCGTTCTGGGTGGGCGTCTGGCTCGGCTTGGCCGCCGTCGGCCTGGAGGCCGTGGGGGTGGCGGCGGGCGTCGCGCCGCTCGCGCCGGGCGAGGCCGTCGCGGCCAGGGGGCGGCGGGCGGGCTGCAGCGACCGGCGCAGCGCCCTGGCGGTCGCCGTACGGATCTTCTGCCAGTCGGGCGAGCCGGTGTAGAACTGCGGCGGCACGAACTGGAGGCTGACGATTTTGGCGTCCTTGACCTTCAGTCCCAGGTCGATGATGTGCTCCAGCAGCTCTCGGGGGATGTCGGTCTTGGCCATCTTCTTGGCCACGTTCGCGATCTTGGCGAAGTTGGTGAGCACGACCGACGGGGTGGCCTGCTGGGCGAAGGCGCCGATGACGCAGCGCTGGCGGGCCATCCGGGAGAAGTCGTCGCTGCCGACGCGGGAACGCCCGTACCAGAGCGCCTCCTCGCCGGAGAGCTTGCGGTATCCGGCCTTGATGGTCCCGGCGGTGCCGTAGAGGCCGCCCCACGGGACGTCGCGCTCCACCCTGATCCTGAGGCCGCCGATGGCGTCCACCAGGTGGGCGAAGCCGAACATGTTGACCAGGGCGTAGTAGTCGATCTTCAGGTTGAGCGTGTAGCCGATGGCGTCCATGAGTGCCCGGGGGCCCCGCTGCCCGTTCTTGACCCCGGGCATCAGCTCGGGGTGGTCCTCGGCGTACTGCCAGACCTCGTTGAGCAGGCCGCCGTTGGGCAGCTCGCGCATGAAGCCGTCGGGGAACCGCTTGCCGAGCGCGGTGCCGGGCGGGAAGCGGACGTGCTGGAGGTTGCGGGGAAGGCTGAACATGGCGGTGTTGCCGGTCGCGACGTGCACGCTGGCCATGGTCATGCTGTCGGTCCGCACGCCCTCCCGGTTCCCGGCGCCGTCACCGCCGACGAGCAGGAAGTTCACCCGCTTGCGCCCGCCCCACGGGTCCTCGTGCTTGACGGGGACGGCCGTGGGGTTGCTCGCGGCGCTCTCGAAGATGGCGTTGGCCGTCTGCTTGCCGGTCATCACGGTGCTCGCGGTCAGCGCGAACGGCGCCATCACCGACACGCACAGCACGCCGACCGCGACGCCCGACACGATCTGCCCCCTGCCGCTGAGCCGGTCGGGCCCGAGGGAGATGTAGGAGAAGAGCACCAGCAGGAACCAGGCGATCGCGCCGACGACGGCCAGGACCACCGCGGTCGTCAGAATGCCGTCGCGGGCCACGAAACCCGCGTTCTCCGTACCGCCGAGGACGAACCAGCCGACCAGGGCGGACAGCAGCAGCGCACCGAAGATCGTGAGCAGGATGTATCCGGTGCGGCGGTGTCCCGACCGCAGGTGCGCCGCGCCGGGAAGGACCGCCGACAGCGCGGTCCAGCCGATGAGCGCGCCGACCGTCAGCGGCCTGGCGAACTGAGGCCGCTTCCCGGGAGGCACGGGCGGACCGGGCGGTCCGGGCGGTCCGGGGGGAGATCCGGCGGGTCCTCCGGCCTGCCCCGTCGCCTGGCCCGGTCCTGAGCCCTGGCCCGGTCCTGAGCCCTGGCCCGGTCCTGAGCCCTGGCCCGGTCCTGAGCCCTGGCCCGGTCCTGAGCCCTGGCCCGGCCCGGCGGTCTGGCGGCCGGGCCGGGTGCCCGCTCCGGTCTGCGAGGGAGAGGCCGTCCGCCCGTCGGGCGCGCCCTGAGGGGGAAGGGTGTCGTGCCCGTTGTGCGAGGGCTGCCCATTGGGTACGCCGTGCGGGGAAGGTGTCTCCTGCCTGTTGATCCCCTGTCCGTTGTGCGCGTCCGGGAGGGAACGCGCCTCCTGCCCGTTGGCGGCGCCCCGTGCGCCGGGCCGAGGCTGCGGAGGGAGCGTCCCCCGCCCGTCCGGTACGCCCTGGACCAGGTCGGGAACCGCTCGGCTCCCGTTGTGCGCGTCCCCGGCGGGGGGCGCCTCCCGCCCGGCGGGAGTGTCCCGGGCCGGCGGCGTGCCGGGTGGGCCAGGGGGGATTCGCGTCTCGGCCGGACCTTGCGCGCCGCCGCGGCCCGCGGCCGGGCCTCCGCTGCGGCGCCGGGGGCGCCGTTTCCCACTGTCGCCGGCGAGATCCCCCGAGTCTTGCCCAAGGCGCATCGTCACACCGCTTCCTACTACGTTTTGCCCCGGTCTACCTGGCAAAACAGCCAAGGTTCCCCGATTGAACGGAATTTGCCAGGATTCTAGTCCCCATACCTGGACATGACAGACAGATGGTCAATCTGTGGTTAATGATCCCTTAAGTCGTGATGTCGCCTAAGACGTGGACGAGGAGGGCGCCAACCAGGTGTTGCACTGGAACGCCTTGTTCTTCTCGTAGCCCTGGCGGAACCACCGGTTGTTGTTCGCCGGGGAGCCGTGGTCGCGGGGGTAGCCGGGCCAGTCGCCCACGCGGGAGTAGAAGTAGTAGAGGGTGTTGCGCCGCGCCGGGGTCACCGGGTAGCTGGCCGAGACCGAGCGCATGAACATCGCGCCGAAGCAGGTCGCCTGGAGCTCGAACCTGCGGCTCAGCGCGAGCTTCCCGCTCCGGCTGCTGGACCGCAGCGACCGCTGCCACCAGGTGTCGGACAGCCCCGACAGCTGCTGCACGTGGTGCCCGTACTCGTGGGCCATCATGCTGATGACCCCGCCGTGCCAGTCGGTGATGGAGCCGTACCCGCCGGAGTTGCCGACCCCCCGCACCATCGCCCTGGTCGAGGCGTAGATGGTGGTGTTGCGCGGGCAGTAGTACGGCACCATGCTGCCCGGCGAGGGGAAGTCGCCGCAGGCGCCGCGGCCCTTCGTCGCGGTGAGGGCGTAGCCGGGCGGGCGCCAGTCCATGCCCTGCTTGCGCATGATCTGCGACCAGCCCCGGTCCATGCACTTGGACGTCCTGAGGATCAGCGCCTTGAGCTGGCTGTGGCTGTAGATGCTGGCCGACCCGGCCGGGCAGTTCACCCTGGGCAGCCCGCCGGCCCGGTAGAGCGTGTTGTTCTCCAGGCTGGTGTTGAGCGTCCGCACCTTGACCGGGGGCGTGATCGTGTCCTCCGAGATGTCGGAGGAGGCCGTCGTCCGCCGCGGCTCGGCGGACGCGGTGCGCGAGGGCTCCGCGGTGGGCGTGTACGACGGCCTGCTGTCCGCGAAGGTGGGGAGCGCGATCGGCGAGACCGGGTCCGGGCGGCGGCTGTTCTTGGCCACCGCGCCCAGCACCACGAGCCCGACGAACACCAGCGCGAACACGCCGAGGATCCCGCCGACGATCGCCCCGGCACCGCCGGAGCGAGGGCGCTGCGGCTGCCACTGCGGCGGCGGGTGGGCGTGCCGCTGCCGGAGGTCCGGCGGCGGTGGCGGTGGCGGGGCCGGCTGCCCGTACGGCGCCCAGCCCCCGGGCTGCGTCGGCAGGTGCGGGTATCCCTGTCCCGGCGGCGGCTGCGGAGGCGCCGGCGGGGGCGGGGGCGGGAAGCGCGGCGGGTATCCCGGGGGCGGCGGCTGGGGGTGGCCCTGCGGTGGTCCCGGCGGGTACCCCCGGCCGGGCGGGGGCGGGGGTGGGACCGGCGGCCGGGAGGGAGCGGGCGGGTACCCGTATCCGGGAGGGAATCCCTGTCCTGGCGGCGACGCCGGGTGGCTCCCGTGCCCCGGCGGCGACGCTGGACGGTTCCCCTGTCCCGGTGGTGCCGGCGGATGTCCCGCCTGTCCCGGTGGTGCCGGCGGATGTCCCGCCTGTCCCGGTGGTGCCGGCGGATGTCCCGCCTGTCCCGGTGGTGCCGGCGGACGTCCCGCCTGTCCCTGCGGGCCCGCCTGCCCCGGATACGTGGGCAGGTGCGGATATCCCCGTCCCGGTGGTGGCGGCTGCTGCGGATATCCCGGTGGCGGCGGCTGAGGATGGCCCTGAGCCGTCCACCCGGGAGGTGGCTGAGGGGGTCGCCCCTGAGGTGGAGGGGGCGGTGGGGGGTGGTGCCCGTTGCCTGTCACGCTGTCTCCCCGTTGACCCGAGCGTCCGATGTGAGCTACAGGTCCGGACTTTTGCCGAATTTGGGGCGTAAGCATACTGATTTATCATCCGTCACGGATGTCGCTGCATTCGATTACATTCCGAAATCATCCGAGGTGATCTCCGCGATGTACCGGACCGATCCAGGGCTCGTGACCTAGCTTCAAACCATGAATCTGCAGCAGCTCCGCTATGTGGTCGCGACGGCGGAGCATCGCACCATGACCGACGCGGCCAGGTCGCTGTACATCGCACAACCTGCCCTTTCCCGTGCGATCAGGGATTTGGAACGAGAGCTCGGGATGACGTTGTTCGCACGTTCCGGACGTGGCGTGGTCGTCACGGCGCAGGGACGCCGGGTGGTCAAGCTGGCCCGGGAGGCGCTCGACGCCGTCCGCGAGATCGAGTCACTGTCCACGCACGGCCACGCGTCCGAGGCGGAGCTTCGCATCGCCTCGATCCCCAGCCTCGAACCGGGGCTGGCAGGACGCCTCCTCCCCGCGTACACCGCCGAACATCCCGGGGTACGCATTCACATCGTCCGCTGTGACGGGCGGGACGGCGTGGTGAGCGCCATCAGGGACCAGCGGGCCGACCTCGGCCTGACGGACCTTCCCGTCCCCACCGATCTGATCAGTCATCCGCTGGAACGCCAGGAGATCGTGCTGATCTCCCCGCCCGGCGTGGACCTGCCCGACCCGGTGCCGATGAGGAGACTCAACGGCATGCGGCTGGTGCTGCCGGTTCCCGGCAGTTCCCGGCGCCGGGAGTTCGACGCGCTCTTCGCCAAACACGGTGTGGCCCCCGTGGTGGCGACGCAGCTCGACGAGCGCGGCAACTGGCTGAGCACCGTCCGTTCGGGTACGGCCTCGATGCTCTGGTACCGGGGGATGGCCGAGCAGGCCGCCCGCGCCGGGCTCGTGGTCCGCACCCTCGATCCCTCGGTCCGCCGGGTGATCGCCATCGTTCACGCGCGACGGCGGTTGCCCGCCATCGCCCAGGAGTTCCTGTCCGTGGCCGAAAGTGGGTCGGCCGCGTAGGAGCCCCGAGGCTCATCGGTTTTCCCCAGTTTTCCCCCAGAGGCGGCGCAGGTGGGAGCGCCGTCCTCTCCGACACCGGGCTATAGGCTCGGTCTCGATGACTATCTTGCGCCTGCGCGGCCGTGAGTTCCGGCCCGGCGAGTTCGCGATCATGGCGGTGGTCAACCGCACCCCCGACTCCTTCTTCGACAGGGGAAGGACGTACGGCTTCGCGGCGGCCCTGGAGGCGGTGGACGGTGCCGTCGCGGGAGGCGCGGACATCGTCGACATCGGCGGCGTCAAGGCGGGTCCCGGCGACGAGGTCGATCCCGCGGAGGAGATCCGCCGGGTGGCCGACCTGGTCGCGGAGGTGAGGCGTCGTCACCCCCGGCTCATCGTCAGCGTCGACACCTGGCGCGCGGAGGTCGCCGAGGTCGTCGCCGAGGCGGGCGCGGACCTTCTCAACGACACCTGGGGCGGGGTCGACACCGAGCTGGCCGGGGTCGCCGCCAAACACGGCATCGGCCTGGTCTGCGCGCACGCCGGTCGCGTGACCCCGCGCACCCGCCCGCACCGCATCGCCTACGCCGACGTGGTCGCCGACGTCATCGGCTACACCGTCGACCTCGCCGAGCGCGCCGTCGCCGCGGGGGTGCCCAGGGAGTCGATCCTCATCGACCCGGCGCACGACTTCGGCAAGAACACCTGGCACTCCCTGGAGGTCAGCCGCCGTCTGGACGAGATGGTCGCCACCGGCTGGCCGGTGCTCGTCGCGGTCTCCAACAAGGACTTCGTCGGCGAGACCCTCGGCGGCCTGCCGGTGGACGAGCGCCACGCCGGGACCACGGCCACGCTGGCGGTCTCCGCCTGGCAGGGGGCCCGGGTCTTCCGGGTCCACGACGCCGCGTCCGCCCGCGCCGCCCTGGCCACCGTCGCCAGGCTGCGCCGATGACCGTTCCGGCGACGGCACCGGTGACGGCGCCGGTGACGACGACCGTTCCGGTACCGGTGAGGGCGCGGGTGAGGGTGACGACACCCGCGCCACCCGCGACGCCGTCGCCCGGCCACCCCGATGCCGGTGCCGACGCCGGCACCGGTGATGACGCCCGCCTCGCCTCGCGTCGCGGGCACACCTCTCCCGCGGGCGCCGCGCCCGCCGCGAACACGGACGGGAGCCCGACCCATGCCGGAAGAACTACTCGACCACCTCGTCTACGCCACCCCCGACCTGTACGCGACCGTACGGGAGATCGCCGGCCTGCTCGGCGCCGAGCCCGCCGAGGGCGGGCGTCACGTGGGCCTGGGCACCCGTAACTACCTGCTGGGCCTGGGCGGGCGCCGCTACCTGGAGATCATCGGTCCGGACCCCGACCAGCCTGACCCCGGCCTCGCCCGGCCGTTCGGCCTCGACCTGCTGCCCGGCCCGCGCCTGGTCACCTGGGCGATCCATCCGGCCGACCTCGACGCGACCGTCGCGCGGGCCCGCGAGCGCGGGTACGAGCCGGGCGAGATCCACCCGATGTCGCGCCGCACCCCGGAGGGCGAGCTGCTGGAGTGGCGGCTCACCTCCTCGCCCGACGACACCGGCGACGGCCTGGTCCCGTTCCTGATCGACTGGGGGACGACGGCGCATCCCGCCGAGCGCGGCCTGCCCGTGGTGGAGCTGACCTCCCTCACCGCCCGCCACCCCGACCCCGCGGCCGTCGCCGCGGACCTGGCCGCGCTCGGGGCCGAGCTGGAGGTGGCCGCCGGTGACGAGCCCCGCCTGGTGGCCGTGGTCGGCGGGGTCACGCTCTTGTAGAGCGTCGTCCCGACCGGCGGGGGGATTTCAGAGCGTCGTCCCGACCGGCCGGGGAACGGGCCGGAGCCGGGCCCGGCCTGACTCTCGTCCGGAAGGACCGGCCGGCCCCGATCCGGGAGAGGAGCGGGCCGGAGGCGGCGAACCTGGGGAAGGGCGAGCCGGACCCGCTCCGGGGGTGAACGGGCCCGCTCCCGGGGGACGGACCGGACCTCCGAGGAGGAGAGGGGCCGGGCCACCCTCGGGGGGAAGGGTGGCCCGGCCGCGAGGCGTGGGCGCGCCCCGCACTCCAGGAAGGTCTACTGCGAGGTGATCTTGACGTTGTCGACCCCGGCCTCCACCAGGCTCGCTCCGGAGGCGTCGGCCGCCTCCACGACGACACGGACGACCTGCCCGGCGTGGCCGGAGATATCGGCCGTGGCGGTGGCCCAGGCGGCGGCGCGGTTGGACGCGGCGCCGGTCTGGTTCAGCACGGTCGTGGTGGTCGCGCCGACCACGCGGACCCGGACGTAGTCCGCGCTGCTCGCGTTGTTCAGGTGGCCGAGGTACCAGGAGAAGGACAGCGTGAGCGTCCCGTTCGCGGGCAGCGTGATCGCCGGCGACTGCGCGCTCGTCACACCGCCGTCGATGTCGCCGTCACCCGCGCTCGACCCGGCCGCCGCGCCGCTGACCAGAGCGTACGTGCCACTGGGGGTGGTGCCGGGCTGGGTGGTCACGCCGCCGCTCGACGTCTGTCCCGGGTCGCCGCGCTCGAAGCGGCCCGTCGTCGCGGTGTCGGTGCCGCCGGGGTTGACCGTCCAGCCGCGCTCGGCCTCGAAGTCGTCGGAGTACACCACGGTGGGCTCGGGGCCGGGTCCGGGGCCGCCTCCGGCGTACAGCAGCAGGTTCGGTGATCCGGTGCCGGGGTTGGTCACCACGCCGGGCGTGGCATTGGTGACGATCGTGTCGCGCACCTGCGCCGGGGTGGCGGCGGGGCTGCCGCTCAGGACCAGCGCCGCCGCGCCCGCGACGTGCGGGGAGGCCATCGAGGTGCCGTTGATCGTGTTGGCGGCGGTGTCGTTCGTGTTCCAGGCCGAGGTGATGGCCGAACCGGGGGCGAACAGGTCCAGGCAGGTGCCGAAGTTGGAGTAGGACGCGCGGGCGTCGGCGCTGGTGGTGGCGCCCACCGTGATCGCGGCGGGGAGCCGCGCGGGGGAGCGGGTGCACGCGTTGGTGCTCTCGTTGCCCGCGGCGAGCGCGTACACGACGCCGGAGGCGATGGAGGTGGAGACCGCGGTGTCGAGCGCGGTGCTCGCGCTGCCACCCAGGCTCATGTTGGCCACCGCGGGCTTGACCGCGTTGGCGGTGACCCAGTCCACGCCCTCGATGATGATCGAGGTGGAGGTGCTGTTGCCGCAGCCGAACACCCGCACGCCGACCAGCGTGACGGCCTTGGCGATGCCGTACTGGCCGCCGCCGACCGTTCCCGATACGTGGGTGCCGTGGCCGTTGCAGTCGGCCACGTCGTTGTCGTCGTCGTAGACGTCGCGCCCGGCCTGCGCCCGCCCGCCGAAGTCGGAGTGGGTGACCCGGATGCCGGTGTCGATGATGTAGGCCCGCACGCCGGAACCGGTGTTCGGTGCGGTGTAGGTGCCGTCGAGCGGCAGGTTCCGCTGGTCGGCCCGGTCCAGGCCCCACGAGGACACGGCCTGGTCGACCAGGGTGAACTCCTGGTCCTGCTCGACGTAGGCGACGTCGGGCCGCGCGGCGATCCGCCGGGCCTGCTCCTCGCTCGCCCGGACGGCGAAGCCGTTGACGGCACGCTGGTAGACGGCGCCGACCTGTGCGCCCTCGCCCTCGGCGACCTCGCGTGCCCTGCGTTCGCGGTCGACGCGGCTGAACCGGCCCTTGAGGACCACGATGTAGCTGTCGGGGAGCGCGGTCGCGCTGTCGGCCTTGACGATGGAACCGGTGGAACGCGTGGAATCCGTGGAACCGGCGGAATCCGTGTGCTGCAGCGCCGAGGCCGGGGTGACCGAGCCGAGGGCGAGCAGGAGTGCGGCGGTGACCAAACCCGCTGATCGGAGGGCGGGGGCCTTGCTCATGTTCGCGGACCTCCTGGAGGGGGTGGGCCCGGCATCCCGGTCGGGGATCCCGGGCGGCGGTGGAGCGTCCCCATCGTCAGCCAGCGTGATATTTACTGCAATATCGTGACATAGGTAAACCAATTTGTTATGTGGTCGTCCGCGGATGGCCGGGAGCGGACAGGGGAGGTCAGGCGTAGATGACGGAAAGGAAGCGGATCAGGATCGCCTCCCGCCGGTCGGCGGGGAGGGCGTCGAGAACCGCGTTGACCACGGCCATCTCCGGCTGTCCGGAGCCGCCCAGGTCCACCCCGACCGCCGCCGCCAGCTCGCCGAACGCGGCGTCGTCGAGCGCGTCCAGGTCCAGGCCCGCCACCAGCTCCACCAGCCCCTCCGGCAGCTCCGCGGGCCCCCGTTCGCGTGCCGCCTCCGTGGCCTCCGCGATCACCTCCAGCATCGCCTCGACGCCCCGCAGGGTCACCCCGGTCACCGTGATGTGGATGTTGGCCGGGATGCCCGCGTAGGACAGCTGCGGCTGCAGGAACCACCCGCGCTTCCTGGCCTCGTCCGACAGCACGAACACGTCCACCCCGTCCGCGTCCTCCGTGGAGCCGAAGGCGATCAGCGCCGACTCCGGGTCGCCGAGCACCCGCAGCCCGGGGATCTTCGCGATGCCCTCGCGGAGCTCGCGGGCCGCCGCCAGGGTGGTGCGGCCGAGCTCCAGGTAGCCCTCCCGGCCCAGGGCCTGGAAGGTGGCCCACGCGCCGCCCAGCGGGCCCGCGGACTTCGAGCTCTGCACGGTGGCGTTGATCACCGTGTAGCCGGGCCACGACGCCGAGGCGAAGTACGCCCTGCGCCTCAGCGCCGGGTCGGCGAACAGCACGACCGAGGCGCCCTTGGGCGCGTACCCGAACTTGTGCAGATCGCAGGAGAGCGACGTGACCCCGGGAACCGACAGGTCGAAGGGCGGGACCTCCGCCCCGGCCTCGCGCAGCCACGGCAGCAGCCATCCGCCCACGCAGGCGTCCACGTGGCAGAGCACGCCGCGCGCGGCGGCGATCCCGGCGATCTCGGCGATCGGGTCGATCACGCCCTGCGGGTAGGACGGCGCCGAGGCGACCACCAGGACGGTGTCCTCGGTGATCGCGGCCTCGACGTCCGCGGGGGAGGCCCGGAACGTCACCGGGTCCACCGGTACGGCGTCCACCACGACCCCCAGGTAGTGCCCGGCCTTGTGGAAGGCGGGGTGCGCGGTCACCGGCACCGCCATCCGGGGGCGGCCCGCCGTCTCGCGGGAGTCCCGCGCGGCCTTCACCGCCAGCATGATCGACTCGGTGCCTCCGCTGGTGAAGATGCCCGACCCCCCGCCGAGCTGCTCGGCGACCGCGCCGACGACCTGCTTCTCCATCTCCACCACGCTGGGGAAGGCCGTCGGGTCGAGGGTGTTGACCTCCAGCATCTCGAAGTAGGCCCTGGCGGCGGCCTCGTGCACCTCGGGCCGTCCGGTGTCGTAGACGTACGCGGTCACCTTGCCGCCGCGCACCGGCAGGTCGTCCTGCTTGAGGCGGGCGATCTCGGCCAGCAGTTCATCGGTGTTGCGGCCCTTGTCAGGCAGGCTCATCGGTCTCCTCGGGGGTACGGCTCGCGCGGGCCGGAAGGACGCGGCCCGCAAGGGCCGCCGGGGAAATGCCAGCATCACACGAAATAACACGAAATCGTGCCGTACGGAGATCCGGTGGCGCGCACCGGCCCGGCATACGGGAGGTGGCCGGGAACCGGGCGGAGGCCAGGGCGGGGGCCGGGGCCGGGTAGAGGCCAGGGCAGGGGGCGGGGGCCAGGGCCGGGGCGGGGGCGGGGGCGCAGGATGGAGGTGGGGAGCCGGGCGGAGGTCAGGGCAGGGGCGGGGAGCCGGGCAGGGCGGTGACTCGGTGCACCATCTGGTGCAGGTAGGCGCGGAACCGCCGCACCGCGGCGGGGTCGTCCGCGTTCTGACGGTTGCCCTCCTCGTCGAGCATCCCGGTCCGGCAGAAGCCGTTCACGCACCACACCACCGACCAGAAGGCGTACCTCATGTCGGCGTCGGCGTCCACGTACCCGGCGGCCGTCGCGGGGACGAACACGCTGAAGATACGGATGAGCTGCGGCTGGATGTATCTCCGTTCCAGCTCGGTGATGTCGCTGGCGTCCGAGAGCCACCGGTGCATCCAGAGGGAGGGGAACTCAGGATGGGCGAGACACAGGTCGAGGTAGTGGTCGATGATCCGGTGGATGGCCAGCGCCGCCTGCTCGGGGGTCGCCGTGGACGCCCCCTCCATCGCCTTGTCCAGGGACGCCCGATCGGTGCGGTACGCGTGCTCCATGATCTCCAAGTAGAGCTCTCGCTTGCAGCCGAACTCCGCGCCGAGCGCCTCGACGCTCAGCCCGGCGGCCTCGGCGATCTGGCTCGTGGACGTGCTGTCGTACCCCAGCGCGGCGAACAGGCCGGTGGCGACCCGCAGGACAAGCTCCCGCCGGCTGCCGTCAACGGAAGTCATGAGTGTGACGCCAGGTCCCTGTCGATCCCCGGCCAAGCGGACGAATCGCAAGCCTCGGTCAAGATAGTGGAAGCCGTACGACCGCCCGGAGGCCCGGGGAGGCGTCCTCCAGGTGGACGGCGCCGCCGTGGGCGTGGACCGTCTCGCGCACGATGGCCAGGCCCAGCCCGGCTCCGCCCTCGTCGCGGCTGCGCGCGCTGTCCAGCCGGGTGAACCGGTCGAACACCCGCTCCCGGTCGGCCTCGGGGATGCCCGGCCCGTCGTCGGTGACGGTCAGCACGGCGTCGGCCCCCTCGGCCCGCAGCTCGACCACCACGGGGGCGGAGGTGTGCCGCAGCGCGTTGTCGACCAGGTTGACCAGCACCCGGCTCAGGTCCAGCGCGTCCCCGGTGACCCTGACCGGCCCGCTTCCCTGCCCGCTCCTCGGTCCGCCGGCCGTGCCGGGTGCACTCCTCGGTCCGCTTCCCGGTCCGCCGGCCCTGCCGGGTCCGTTCCTCGGTGCGGCGGCCGTGCGGGGTCCGCTTTCCGGCCTGTCGTCGGCTGCGCCGGGTGCGTTCCCCGGTTCCCTCTCCGGTTCGCCCGCGATCCGTACCGTGACGGCCTCGCCGTACCGCTCGACGGTCTGCGCGACCAGCTGGTCCAGCTCCACCGGCTCCCCCCGCGCGGGCGTGCCGCCGCGCTCGTCCAGCCGGGCCAGCGAGAGCAGGTCCTCGGCCAGCCTGGACAGGCGCATGGTGTCCTCCAGCACACCCTCGGCCGTCTCCCGCCAGTCCTGCCCCTCGGGGTGGCCGAGCGCCACCTCCAGCTGGAGCCGGATGCTCGCCAGCGGGCTGCGCAGCTCGTGCGCCGCGTCCGAGACCAGGGCCCGCTGCCGGACACCGGCCTTCTCCAGCCGGGCCAGCATCGCGTTCAGCGTCGTGGCCAGGCTGTGCACCTCGTCGCGCGCCTCGGGCACCGGCAGGCGGCGCGAGCGGGCGGTGTCGGTGATCTCGTCCGCGCCCCGGCGCAGCGCCGCGATCGGCCGCAGGGTCCTGCCGATGATCACCCAGCTGGCCCCCGCGAGCAGGATCAGCAGCAGCGGCGTACCGATGACCAGCACGTGCCCGGCCGTGGAGACACTGGTCTGCACCTCGCTGAAGGGGCGCGCCGCGATCACCGTCTGCCCCCGGTCGGCGCTGAGCACCCGGACTCGGAGCATGTGCGGGATGCCGTACGGCTTCCCGTCCAGGAAGCGCGCCTCGCCCATGCCGATCGCCGCCGCCCGCTCCCCGGCGCCCAGCAGCGGCACCAGCCTGTCGGTGCCGGTGGTCGTGTGGGTGATCCGTCCCGTGCCGTCGATCACCTGCAGGAGCGTGCCGTCAGGTGAGGTCATCTCGTCGGGCAGCCGTCCGGCGTCGGCCAGCGAGACCGTGTCCCTGGCCCGCTGGTAGATCGAGTCGTCGATGGTGGCCAGCAGCGCGTTGCCGAGCACGGTGATCATCACGTAGGCCGAGACCACCAGCGCCACCGCCAGCACGGCCGAGGCGACCGCCGTCAGCCGGAAGCGCAGGCTCTTGCGCCGCCACCGGCCGACCGCGCGCCCTCCCCCGTGCGCGGCCGCGCCGGCCGGGGAGGCGGCGCCGGCGGGGGAGGCCGTTCCGGTGGGATGTCCCGCGTCCGCCCCGGCGGCGGGCCTGTCCCGGGAGGCCAGGGGATCCCGGCGGGTCCGGCGGGCCGGATCAGCCGCCATCGCCGGCCAGCCGGTATCCCGCTCCCCGTACCGTCTGCAGCGCGTTCCGGGAGAACGGTACGTCGATCTTGCGCCGCAGGTAGCCGACGTAGACCTCGACCACGTTGGGATCGGTGTCGAAGGTGTCCCAGACGTGCTCCAGGATCTCCGTCTTGGAGACCACCTCGTCGTGGTGGCGGATCAGGAACTCCAGCAGCGCGAACTCCCTGGGCGTCAGCTCGATCGGCGTCTCGCCCCTGGTGACCCGCCGCCGCGCCGGGTCGAGCGCCAGGTCCCCGGCCCTCAGCACGGACGGGCGCCTGTTCGCCCCGCGCCTCAGCAACGCCCTCAGCCTGGCCACCAGCACCACGTACGAGAACGGCTTGGTCAGGTAGTCGTCGGCGCCGAGGTCGAGCCCGTCGGCCATGTCGTACTCGCCGTCCTTGGCCGACAGCATCAGGATCGGCACCCAGTTCTCCTCGGCCCGCAACTGCTTGCAGACGTTGTAGCCGGAGATCCTGGGCAGCATGATGTCCAGCACCACGACGTCGTACTCGCCGTGCCTGGCCTGGTGCAGGCCGTCCTCCCCGTCGTGCGCGAGATCGACCGCGAACCCCTCGGCCTGCAGGCCACGCTGCAGGGCGGCCGCCATCCTCCGCTCGTCCTCCACGACGAGAACCCGCATGTGACCGCCCCTTTCACCACCCGTCGCCACCTGGACGTGCCCATCCTCGACCACCCTGCCTGAGAGACGGCTGAGAAGCCTGTGAGCCCTCTCAGTCTGTCTCAGCTTCGGCACAGGACCTGTCACGCAGTCTGCTGTTGACAGGGATCGACGGCATACCGTGGAGGAATGAGATGTCTGAGCAAGCGAGACGGGGCCGCGCGGTGAGGTGGGCCGTACCGGCCGCCGCGATCGCGCTGGTCGCCGGAGCCATCGGAGCCGGACCGGTCATCGCCGCCGTCCAGGGGGATCCCACGCTGCCCGAGCGCACCGCGGAGCAACTGCTGGCGAGCGCCGCCCAGGCGAGCCGGAGCGGGTTGAAGCCCATGTCGGGCACCGTCATGCAGACCGCCTCGCTCGGGCTGCCCGGACTGCCCGGCGTGCCGGGCGTGGGCGGGTCCTCGCCGGCCGCCCTCCTGGCGGGCTCGCACGAGCTCAAGGTCTGGTACGGCGGGGAGGACAGGTTCCGCTTCGCCCTCCCCGGACGGATGAGCGAGACCGACCTGATCGTCAACGGCGACCAGGTATGGCTGTGGCAGAGCGACGTCAACAAGGCCACCCGCGTCAAGGCGGGAGGCGCCGAGGGCCTCGGAGAGGGCAAGCCGGGCGTCGGCACCGGTGACGCGCACAAGGCGCTGCCCACGGCGACCACACCCCAGCAGCTCGCCCAGGAACTGCTGGGACGGATCGGCGCCGACACCGTGGTCAGCGTGACCAACACCGAGAAGGTCGCCGACCGCGCGGCCTACCAGCTCGTCCTCGCGCCCAAGGACACCTCGTCCCTGGTCAAGGAGGTCAAGCTGGCACTGGACGGGGAGACCTTCGTCCCGCTGCGGATCCAGGTGTACGCCAGGAGCGCGGCCGAGCCCGCCTTCGAGGTCGGTTTCACCTCGGTCACCTTCACCCCGCCCGCCGCGGAGAACTTCACCTTCACCCCGCCCGCGGGGGCCAAGGTCGAGGAGGCGTCGATCGGCGAACTCTCCGGTGAGCACGGCGCGCGGCGGGACGAGAAGCTGAAGGAGGGGCAGGAGATCAGGGAGAAGGCCAGGACCGTCGGTACGGGCTGGACCACGGTCGCGGTGATCCCCGCCTCCGAGATGGCGAAACTGGCCTCGGCGCCCCAGGGCGAGGGCCCCGCGGGGCAGGGCTCGGGACAGGACGCCGCCGCGGTCACCGACACCCTGCTGAAGTCGGCCAAGCCGATCAGCGGCACGTGGGGCAGTGGCAAGGTCATCCAGACCAAGCTGGTCTCCGCGCTGCTGACCGACGACGGCCGCCTGCTGGTCGGCGCCGTCACCCCGGAGAAACTGTCCGAGGCGGCCGGTCAGAAGTGAGCCCGGCGCCGGGAGCCCGACGCCCCCCGCGCTGGGCGGCGTCAGGCTCCCTGCCGGGGGGGCGCGGCCGAGGTTCACGGCCGGGGTCCGCGACCAGGGTCCGGCGGCCGGGGTCCGTGGCCGAGGTCCGCGACCAGGGCCCGGCGGCGTGAATCGGGGACGCCGTCCGGGCCACGCACGACGTTCCGGAAATCCGGCGCATCCGACGTATCAGCCGCTTCATGAGCGCTCGGGGCGCTCGTGAACGTCCAGGGCGCGAGCCCTGACCGGGACGGCCGCGTGGCCGTCCCGGAACCGACGAGCAGTGGGGGAGAAGTGCCGATCGTCCAGAACGTGAGGAACAGCGGGAGCGGGGAGGACCCGGCCGGCGAGGTCCGGGAGGACCCGTCGGGCGGAAGCGCCGTGCTGACCGGCGAGAGACCGGCCCCGAGCCCCTCCGGCGGGGAGTTCGCCATCGTCACCAGCGGGCTGACCAAGCGCTTCGGGGGCGGCCAGGTGGCCGTGGACACCCTCGACCTGGCCGTCCCCGGCGGGTCGGTGTTCGGCTTCCTCGGCCCCAACGGCTCGGGCAAGACCACCACGATCCGCATGCTGCTCGGCCTGGTGACCCCGACGGCGGGGAGCTGGCGGCTGCTCGGCACGCCGATGCCCCGCGGAGCGGGCGGCGTGCTGCCCAGGGTGGGTGCCCTGGTCGAGGGACCGGCCTTCTACCCCTACCTGTCGGGCGAGGCCAACCTGCGCCGCTACGACGCCGCCGATCCCTCGGCCGACCCGCGCACCGTCTCGGCCAGGATCGGGTACGCGCTGGAGCGGGTGGGCCTGGCCGCCGCGGCCCGCAAGCGCTACCGGGCCTACTCGCTCGGCATGCGCCAGCGGCTGGCCATCGCCGCCGCGCTGCTCGGCCCGAGGGAGCTGCTGATCCTCGACGAGCCGACCAACGGCCTGGACCCGCAGGGCACCCGCGAGGTGCGCGGCCTGGTCAAGGAGATCGCCGCCGAGGGGACGACGGTGTTCGTCTCCTCCCACCTGCTGGCCGAGGTGGAGCAGATGTGCTCCCACATCGCCGTCATGCGGACCGGGCGGCTCGTCGCCCAGGGGGCCATCGCCGAGCTGCGGGCGGGGGAGACGGTCAGGATCCGGGTGGAGACCCCCGACACCGTCGAGGCGGCGGCCGTGCTGGCCGGGCTCGGCCTGCCGGATGTGCGTCTCGGCGACGGTGACGTCAGCGCCGCGCTGGGCACCGACGTGCCCGAGCGGGTGTGCGCGGCCCTGGTCGGCGGCGGCGTCGCCGTCCGCGGCCTGGCCGTCCAGCGGCCCAGCCTCGAGGACATGTTCGTGGGCCTGACCGGAGAGGGATTCGATGTCGACGGTTAGCGGGAAGGAAGCCGTGTCCACAGAGAACGCCACACGCACCACTCCCGGCGGGGAGCCCGCCACGGGGGCGGGCCCCGCGCAGGGAACGGCCCTCGCGGGCGGCGGGCACGTCTCCGGGGGGCCGGCCCCCGCCGGGCGGGCGGTGGGCGCGCCCCGGGCGTGGCTGCGGCTGCTGGGCTCGGAGGCCGGCCTGATCTTCCGGCGGCCGAGGAACCTCGCCATGCTCGCGGTGCTCGCCGTGATCCCGGTGCTGATCGGGATCGTGCTGCGGACCTTCGGCGGATCCATGGGCGACGAGGGCGGCGGGGGCGGCGGGCCGGCGATCTTCGAGCAGGTCACCGGCAACGGGTTGTTCCTCACCTTCGCCGCGCTCTCGGTCCTGGTGCAGTTGCTGCTGCCCGTCACCGTCGCCGTCGTCGCCGGAGACTCGATCGCCGGGGAGGCGGGCATCGGCACGTTGCGCTACCTGCTCGCGGCCCCGGCCGGCCGGACCCGCCTGCTGGCCGTCAAGTACGTCGGCGTGATCCTCTTCTGCCTGGCCGCCGTCACCGTCGTGGCACTGTCCGCGCTGCTCACCGGCCTGCTGCTGTTCCCCGCCGGTCCGATCACGCTGCTGTCGGGGGGGACGATCCCCTTCCTCGACGGCGTGCTGCGAATCGGCGTCGTCGTGCTGTACGTCACCGCGGGCATGGCCGCGCTGGCCGCCGTCGCGCTGGCCCTGTCGACCCTGACCGAGGTGTCCGTCGGGGCGATCGCCTCGACCGTGGTCGTCGTCATCGTGGCCCAGGTGCTGGGAGTCATCCCGCAGTTGTCGGCGATCCGGCCGTACCTGCTCACCGATTGGTGGAACGGTTTCGACGGGGTCCTGCGGGATCCGGTGGCGACCGGCGACATGGGGCAGGGGCTGCTGGTCTTCGCCGCCTACGCCGTCGTCTTCGGCTCCATCGCCTGGGCGCGCTTCACCGGCAAGGACATCACCGCCTGACCCACCGCGCCTCCCCCGCTGGAAGCCCGGGAAGTCCGGGAAACAGGGAATCCGGGAATCCGGATGCCCGTGCGTCAGGAGAGTTCGCCTTCGATGCCCCGGTGGTCCGGAACCGCGCGACCACCGGGGTTTTCGTCCCGTCGTCCATACCTCTGGCGACAGTGCAGGCCGCCTCCCGCGACAGTGCCGGCGGTGAAGGAGTCGATGGGAAGGCTCATTTTCCGGGGGAGACCCTGAAGCCCTGCCGCCGCGCGTGGGCGCTGAGCTGCAGCTGCCAGGCCCTCAGGCCGATGTCGAGGTCGGTGGCGTTGGACAACGACCGTCCCACGCTGTCGCCGAAGAGGCCGTTGGCGTAGAGCTGGAACGGCAGGTACTGCCAGCCCTTCACCACCTGCGCGGAGCCCTTGCTGAACAGCCTGTTCGCCCGCTGACCCCCCAGGATCGGGATCTCGACGTCGAGGAACTCCTTGTCCCCCAGCAGGCAGGTCGTCGCGGGGAAGACCCCGGAGACGGTGTTCAGCGACCTGACCGCCTCGGGGTCGGAGTTCAGCCAGCGGGCGAACCCGAAGGCGGCGAGCCGGTGCTTGCTCGCCGAGAGCACGGACACGCCGGAGCCTCCGTTCTCGGCGTTGACCGGTTTCCCGGCGTCCCAGCGGGGGATGGGTGCGGCGCGCCACTTGCCTTTGGTCTCCGGGATCGCGCCCTCGATGACGCCGGGTGCCCAGGCGCCCGTTATCCACAGCGCGTACCTGCCGCTCGCCATGTTCTTCCACCACGCGTTGGTCCAGGTCACGTCAGGTTCGACGAGTTTCTCCCGCGTCAGTCTGGTCCACAGCCTCGCCCACTGCCTGGTCCCCTCGTCCTGCAGGTCGATCCGGAGGGTCGTGGCGTTCTCGATGCCGAACGGCCGCCCGCCCGCCTGCCAGATCAGGCTGTCGGCGATGCCGGAGTCGGTCGGGTCGACGCTGGTGACGAAGACGCGGGGATCCTTCTTCCTGATCTTCTCGGCGACCCTCACGAACTCCGCCCAGGTTGCCGGCGGTGTCAGGCCGAGCCGGTCGAAGACGTCCTTCCGGTAGATCATGGCCATCGGGCCGGTGTCCTGGGGGACCGCGTAGACGCTGCCGTTGAGGTCCACCTGGTCCCAGGCCGAGGGGCTGAACTTCTTGGCCAGCTTTTCCACGCCGTACGGGTTGAGGTCGGTCACGACTCCGGAGAACGCGAAGCGGGGCAGCGCGAAGTACTCGATCTGCGCCACGTCCGGAATGCCGGTGCCGGTCTTCAGCGCCGCCCGGAGCCTGGCGTACTGACCCCTGGATCGGCCGGCGTTGATCAGATTGATCTTGATTTTGGGGTATTTCCGTTCGAACAGCGCCACTGTCTTCTGAAGGTTGGGCACCCACGACCAGAACGTCAGCGTGGTCTCGGTCCGCAGGGCCCTCTCGATGTCGGCGGCTCTGATCTCGGGTGGCGGAGACTGCGAGAGGTGGCGGGGCGGCACGCCGCAGGCCGCTAGGGCGAGCAGGACGACGGAGAGCGCGGCGAGCGCTGTGGCGCGCGTGCTGTGCCGCATGACGAGGACCTCCATGAGGGGCGGGAGAACGTTGCCCGGCGGCTCCGGCCGACGGAACGGGCGGTGCCGCGGAAGGGGGAGGTGATGGGCCGGTATAAGGGAAGCGATGTGACGGGCATAACAGTAGAACGCCGCCCTGAGCTGCAAACATTTCCGAAACGCGCGGCTCGCCGCCCCGTTTTACGGCACGGTGACGGGCCGGCGCCGCGAGAGGCCGGGAGGTACGCGACGCGGCACCCTCCCGCGAGGCGGGCGGCCGCGGCCGGTGACGGAAAACGCGGGACGGCCCCGGGAAGGAGGATTCCCGGGGCCGCCCCGCGCGATCGGAAGGAGACCGAAGACGGCCGGAAGGCGGTCAGGAGGCGGTCAGGAGGCGCGGCCCCGGCGCAGGCCGAACGCCGCGACCACGAGCCCGGCGAGCCCGAGCACCAGCCCGGCCCCGCCGAGAAGGCGGGCGGTGCCGTCCGAGCTCTCCGCGGCGGCGACGGGAGCCACCGACGGCGCCGACACCGCCGGGGCCGTGGCCGAGGGGGTGGCGGAGGCGCCGTGACCGTCTCCCTCGGCGGAGGCGGGGGTGAGCTTCAACGTCGGGGCCGGGCGTTCGGGCTCGGAGCCGTCGGCCTTGGGCTCGTCCGCCCACTTGACGACCTCGCCGCCGCTGTAGGTCTGGGTGGCGGGGAAGACGAGCTGGTCGGTGTCGGTGGGCAGCGCGCCCATGGACACCTCGAACTCCTGGAACTGGCCGGGATCGATCTTCCCGCCCGACCAGGTGACCTTCGTGACCGCCTCGGTGAGCTCGCCGTACTCGGTGGTGACCGGCTTGGGCAGCTTGCCCTCCACCACCTTGACGTCCCAGCCCGGCACCGGCTTGACCGAGACGAAGGCCAGGGGGTGGTCGGTGGGGAAGGTCACCTCCAGCTTGGTCGTCGAGGCGTCGTCGCGCTCGTTCGGGACCCGGAAGGCGACCTTGGTGAAGCCGCCCTGCTGGGCGCTGCCGGGATTGATGGTGACGTGCGCGAGGGCGGGAAGGGCGAGACCGAGGGTGAGGGCGGTGACACCGGCGGTGACGGCGGCCAGGCGGCGGCAGGCATGCGTGAGCGACATGGGGTTCTCCACTTCGGGTTTTCGGGTTTTCCGGGGTCGGGTCAGGCGGCGGGAAGCGGAGGACCGCGCCGGCTGACGGAGTGACGGAGGACGGCGGGCGCGGGAACGGGCGCGGCCGGGACGTACGCGGGACCCGGCGGGACGGCGGCCGCGGCGGGGGACCGCAGCAGCGGGAACATGGCGCCGAGGCGGCGACCGGCCGAGCGGAGCAGCACCCACAGGGCGCTCTCGCCGCGGGCCAGCCACCATCCGGTGATCAAGGTCGCGGTGAGGTGCGCGACGAGCATGCCGAGGCTCTCGCCCAGCCCTCTGACGTGCGGGTGCGGGGGTGGGATCCCCGCGACGCCACCGAGCGCGAACAGCTCGTGCAGCGACAGTTGCAGGGTGGCGAGCCCGGCGTTGATCGTCACCATCGACCGCTCACGCCCGGCGAGCAGCACGGCCGTCACCATGACCGCCGCTCCCGCCACGGCCACCACCCACGGCCGTGGCCAGGAACCGCCCGCGGCCGCGTGGCCGAGGACGGCGAGTGCCAGGCAGACGGCCGAGAAGGTGGCCGCGCGCGTGAGGCGTAACGGGAGGCGGGCGCGCATGGTGACCCATATGTTCTCACGCTGCGGGATGTCTGCCGTTCTGAAGTTTTTGTCGCTATGGTTGCCGCGACCGTGACAGGTCCTTCGAGCCGAGGTGGTGGCGATGCGGCACGTCGTTGGGGTGCTTGTGGGGCTGGTCGTGGCGGCCGTGCTTCTCTTCGGCGCGGGCTGGGCCGTGCAGGAGGCGGGGGCGAGCCTGGTGCCCCTTCCCGCGGAGAGCGGTTCGAAGACCTGGATCGCCCTCGGGGTGATGGCCGGGATCGGCCTCCTGGTCGGCCTGGTGGTCGCCGGGCGCGTCTCCCCGCTGGCGGCCTTCGTCCCGTCCATGGTCCTGCTCGCCTGGACCGTGGTCTACGCCCTGGACGTCAGGCGAGCCATGGGCCTGGTCCCCGACGATCCGACCTTCCACGAGGTGCTCCTGCAGGCCGGTCGTGGCATGGGCCTGCTGCTGACCACGGGCGTCTACGCGCTCCTCGGCATCCTGCTGTTCCTGCCGGTGCTGATGCCCTCCCGCTGGGCGCCGAGGTTCCGGGGCGACGAGGAGGAGTACGAGGAGTCCGACGCCCAGGGCTACCGCTGAACCCTCGATCGGCGCACCCGTCGTCGCGCGTCCACCGGCCCCGCGCGTCACCGCGCGTCCACCGGCCCTGCCACCGGCCCCGCGCCGTCACCCCGGTCACCGCCGGCGGTGACCGGCCGAGCTGACGGGGCCCTCCGTGCCGGTGTTCTCCTTCCGGACCCCCTCCTCCCGGGAGGCGTTCTCCTTGCGAGGGGCCTCCTCGCGGGCGGGCTCCTTGCCCTTCGCCCTCCCGGCGGGCAAGGCGGCCTTCCCCGCCCCGGCGTGCCGGCCCTCCGGGCCGGCCCCGAGCGGCTGCGCGTCCTCCAGCGGGAGCCGGAGGACGAACCGCGCCCCTCGCGGCGAGTCCTCGATCAGCAGGGTTCCCTGGTGGGCGTGGGCGATGTCGCGGGAGATGGCGAGGCCGAGACCGCTGCCGCCGGAGTCGCGCAGGCGTCCGTCGTCCAGGCGGGTGAAGCGTTCGAAGACGCGCTCGCGGTCGGCGGGCGCGATGCCCGCGCCGTCGTCGACCACGGCCACGACGGCCTTGCCGTCCGCGAAGCCGACGGAGACCTCGACGCGGCTGTCGGCGTGCCGCCGCGCGTTGCTCAGCAGGTTGTTCACCACCCGGATCAGCTGGATCCGGGAGCCCCGGACCTGTACGCGGGCGGTCACCTGGACCCGTACGGGCATTCCGGTGCCCTGGGCCGCCTCCTCCGTCACGAGGGCGCCGAGATCGATCAGCTCCTGCGGCGCCGGATCGGCGTTGCGCAGCCTGGCCAGCTGCAACAGGTCGTTGACGATCGCCTCCAGCCGGCCGCTGGCCGTCAACGCCGCCCGGATGGTGTCGCGCGGATCGACGTCGTCGGGGTAGAGCAGGGCCTCCTCCAACTGCACGCGCAGGCCCGCGATCGGGGTCCTGAGCTCGTGGGAGGCGGTGGAGGCGAAACGGCGCTGCTGCTCCACGGCCTCCTCCAGGCGGGCCAGCGTCTGGTTGGCGGTGCAGGCGAGCAGGGCGATCTCGTCCTCGCCCCGGGGGATGGGCACCCGCAGGCTCAGGTCGCTCACCGTGATCTCGGACATCCGCGCGCGGATCGCCTCCACCGGGCGCAGCGTCCGTCCCACGACGCACCAGGTCATCCAGGCCGCGAGGGCCAGGAGGATGAGGACACCCGCGCTGATGAAGTACTCCAGGTGGTGCTTGTGCAGGATGGCGGGTTCCTCGACGCCGGCGTAGACCACCGGGGAGTCGGCCGCGGGAGAGACCCGGATGGCCATCACCATGACGGATTTCTCGGTCAGCTGCTGGAACCGGTCGTCGGCCGGGGGGCGGCTCGTGCTGATCGGCGGCAGGCCCGCGGCCTGCCTGCTGGAGTTGATGACCACGCCGCGGGAGTTCACCAGCTGGACGAGGTCGACCGGGGCGGCGGCGGGGATCGGCTCCGGGATGCTGCCGATCCGCACCAGCGCGCTCCACTGGCTGGCGACCCGCTCGGCGTTGCCGAAGCCGTCGTCCTGGATCCGGTAGCGGATCGCCATGTCGATGCTCGCTCCCACCACGGCGAGGATGACCAGCAACAGCATCGTCGTGATGATCGTGTAGCGCGCTTGGATCGAGCGCGGTCGCGGCCCCCTCATGGTGACGTCAGCGCCGCGAGGCTGCCCAGCAGGTCCAGAGCGTGCGCGGAAGGGCTTCCGGGCTCGGCCTGGAAGACGATCAGTTTCTGGCCGGGAGAGCCGTTGATGTTGAACACCTCGTACGTGAGCGTCAGGTCGCCGACGTCATGGTGACGGAAGCGTTTGGTCGCGACGTTCTCGCTGGACACCTCGTGCCGTGCCCACATCCGGCGGAAGTCCGTGCTCTTGAGCGAGAGCTCGCCGACCAGCTCGGTCAGGTGGGGATCGTCGAGGTCCGCGCCCGCGATGGCGCGCAGCTGAGCCACCTTGGTGCGGGCGGACTCCTCCCAATCGCGGTAGAACCGGCGGGAGTCGGGGTTCAGGAAGATCAGCCGGAGCAGGTTGTCCCGGTGTTTCAGCCCGTCGTAGAGGGCGTCGGCCATCTGGTTCGAGGCCAGCACGTCCATCCAGCGGCTGGTCACGATCGCCGGGGTGTAGGGCCAGCTCCGTATCAGCCGTACCAGTGCCGGCTTGACCCGGGCCGGCCGCTCGGCGGTTCTGGACTGCCGCGGCCCGGGGTGCGCCAGCTGGTGCATGTGGGCCGCGGCGTCGGTGCTGAGGTTGAGGACCTGCATGAGGGCGCCGAGCACTCGCTCGGACGGATGACGTTCCCGTCCCTGCTCCAAGCGGATGTAGTAGTCGGTGCTGACTCCGGCCAGCATCGCCACCTCTTCCCGGCGCAGCCCCGGTGTCCGCCGGGAACCGGCGGGCAGGAGCCCCACCTGCTCGGGGGTGGTGAGTTCACGCCGAGCGCGCAGGAACTCACCTAGGAGATTGTCGCTGTCCATAGCGTTACGGTATGCGAGAACCCATTTGACATGGTGGCAGTATTACTCCCACGAACGTTCCCTGGACTTGACGAACTCCCTGGTGGGAGCCTTTTCTAAGGTTTCTTTCCGATCGTTTCCCCCTCCGGGGGAATGATCGTCGAACTTTGTTCGGTCGTGTTTTACCTTTGTCTCCCCGTGCCATTCGCGGCTACGCGTGGGGGATTCCGGGGGTAAAGGACGGCGGAGAACGGTCGCCGGGAAACGGTTTTTCGTATGGAGGGGGCCCCGGGGGTCAAGAGGGTTCAAAGCGCGAGTGAAGGACGGCCCCCGCGCCGCCGGGATCGCACAAATGTGACTAACCTCACATATGCCTCACTGGAGATTCTCGGGCGTGCATCTTGACCTTCCGCCCGCGGGGGGCCTAAGCGGTCGTCCCCCTCGTCCGGTCACGGCCGCTCGCGGCGATGCGCCCCGGGGTGCCGCCCCGGACGTCCGGCGGTCAGCCGGAGTAGAGGCGGGTGACCACCTCCTCGATGGAATCCCCCTCGGGGGCGGTGGCGCGCAGGTCGTCCAGGGTGCCGTCGAAGGCAAGGCTGCCGTGGTCGATCAGCATCACGCGGTGGCAGAGCTTCTCGATGTCGCCCATGTCGTGGGTGGTGAGCAGGACGGTGGTGCCCCGGTCGGCGTTGAGGCGTCGCAGGAAGTCGCGCATGGCGGCCTTGCTCACCACGTCCAGGCCGATCGTGGGCTCGTCGAGCACCAGCACGGCGGGGTCGTGCAGGAGGGCGGCGGTGATGTCGCCGCGCATGCGCTGGCCGAGGCTGAGCTGGCGGACCGGGGTGGTCATGAATTCGGCGAGGTCGAGGATCTCGGTCAGCTCGGCCAGCCTCCGCCGGAAAACCGGCTGATCTACTTTGTAAAGGTGCCGGACCAGCTCAAAACTGTCCCGCAGCGGCAGATCCCACCACAGAGTCGTCCGCTGGCCGAACACCACCCCGATCCTGCGCGCCAGGGCCACGCGGCGGCGGGTCGGGTCGAGCCCGGCCACCCGGATGCTGCCCGAGGTCGGCGCCAGGATGCCGGTGAGCATCTTGATGGTGGTGGACTTGCCCGCGCCGTTGGGGCCGAGGTAGCCGACGAACTCCCCGGCCTGCACGGTGAACGACAGATCCCGTACGGCGTGCACGGTCTTTTTGGCCCTGCGGCGGCCCACGGTGAACGAGCGGCCGACCCGGTCGAGTTCGATCATGTGTCAACTTCCCGTCGAGCGGTAGCGGCGGATGCCCGCCCGCCAGGCGAGGGCGGCGACGGCCGCCAGCAGGACGGCCGCCAGGGGCGAGGTGAAGCGGAGCCAGTACGGCAGGCCGAGGGGGTCGTCGCGGTCGAGTACGAACAGCGCGGGCTGCCAGTTCACGAACGCCAGCGGCACGACGAAGGTGACGCCCTTGACGAGTTCGGAGCCGTAGACGCTCAGGGGGTACTGGGTGAGGGTGCCGCCTCCGTAGGTGAAGGCGTTGGCCACCTCGGGCGCGTCGGTCAGCAGGAACTGCACGGCCCCGCCGAGGGCGAAGACCGAGGTGAAGATGACGAGCCCGCACACGACCATCAGCGGGATCATCCAGATCCTGTCCCGGCTCAGGCCGAGCTGGGGCAGGGCGACGGCGAGCACGACGGCCGCCTGGGCCAGCCTGCCGAAGCGGTGTACCCCGAAGCGGTCGACGGCCATCTGCGTGAACGCGCTCGCCGGGCGGATCAGCATGGTGTCGAAGCTGCCGCTCCTGATGTGCTGGCTGAGCCGGTCGACGTTGCCGAAGAGCATGTCGGCCAGCGCGAAGGACAGGCCGGCGGTGCCGTACAGGAACATCACCTCGGCCAGGACGAAGCCGCCGAGCGACCCGGTGTGCTCGAAGATCACCCAGATCGCCGCCACGTCCAGCGCGTTGACCGCGAACGAGCCCAGCGTCATCATGATCAACGGGCCTGGGTACTGTGCCGAGGCCCTCAGCCAGGTCCAGGCCAGCAGGAGGTATGTCCTCACCATCGGGCGCCTGCCCCGGTCGTCTCCCGCGCGGCGGGGCCGCCGTCCCGGGGGTTTCGGGGGTCCCGGCCGTTGCCGTCACCCACCTTGGATCACGACCTTCCTGCGGGCCGCGTTCGTGGCCAGGGCTCCCAGGGCCAGCAGCGCCGTCGCCCACATGGCCTGGAAGCCCAGGGCCTCCAGGACGTCGCGCTTGCCGAGGTAGAGGTCGGCGGGGACCTGGACCATGGCCGACCAGGGGAGTGCCTCGGCCAGGGTGCCGAGCCGGCCGGGGAAGAGGTTGAGGGGCAGGACCATGCCGCTGAAGAAGAGGGTCGTCACCATTGAGATCGTGTGCACCCCTCGGTCGTCGAGGATCCAGCAGGCTGACAGTGCGACCAGGTAGCGCAGGGCGAAGCTGACGATCACCCCGAGGACGAGGCCGGTCATGAAGGACAGCCAGGTCAGCGGGTCGTCCGGTACGACGAGGCCGAACAGGGCGGCGCCGGCGATCGTGGGCGGCAGGCTGCGGCCGAGGAGGAGGTAGCAGGCCCGGCCGAGGTCGTCGGCGAGATTCCACATCTGCAGGGACGCGGGCCGGAGCAGGTCGAGGGCCACGTCCCCGCTGCGCACGCGCTCGGAGAGCTCCAGGCCGCCGCCGAAGACCTGCATGGGGCCGATGAAGGCCTGGCTGAGGAAGCAGAAGGTCACGGCGTCGGCGAGGTCGTATCCGGCGAGACCGGGGCGGGTCTGCCAGAGGGCGATGAGGACGTAGGCGCGGAGGATGCCGAAGACGGTGTTGGTGAATGCTCCGGCGACGGCGGCGGCGCGGTAGGTGGAGTGGCGGCGGAAGCCGTACCCGGCGATGCGCGCGTAGAGCAGGAAGGCTGCCTCCTGGAGGGTGTCAGGACAACCCTCCTATCCTCCTGGGTGCTTCGGGGGGAGGCAACGGATTTTCGGCGGCGCGCCGGAGGGGGAGGGGGCGGTCGTTTTCGCGGCCTGGGTTGGGGGTTCCACGGGCTGGTGACGTTGGGTGTGCGGACGTGTCGTCGGGGTGAGGTATACACGCGTGATACATAGTTGTAATCTCTCCGATATGTCCAATCGCCGATAAAAGCCCATTCTGGGGGGAATGTCCTTTTTTGGAGGTCCCCCATGCGCGACGAGATCAATATGGATGTCAGTCCGGCCTATCCCTTCAGCTGGCAGGCCGCGACCCTCAACGCGATCATGTGGGGCACCTTCAAGCCCATCTCCGACCTGTTGCTGAGAAACGACGTCGGCTTCGCCGCGGCCTCCCGCATCGTCGCACTGGCCGGCAGGGTGCCGTTCCGCCTGCCCGTCCACGTGCGCGTGACGCCCGACGAGGCGGGGGCGTGCCCGGGGGAGTGGGTCCGCGCGGGGGAGGAGCTCGACGAGGGCAAGGTCCTGCTCTACTTCCACGGCGGGGGCTACTTCTCCTGCTCCCCGGCGACCCACCGGCCGATCACCTGGCGTCTGTCGGCCGCGACCCGGCGCCCGGTGCTGGCGGTCGACTACCGCCAGGGCCCCGTCCACCGGCCGGCCGAGGCCCTCGAGGACGCGATCGCCGCCTACCGATGTCTCCTGGAGCACGGCTACGGCCCCGGCGACGTCGTCTTCGGCGGGGACTCCGCCGGGGGCCACCTCACCCTGGCCACCCTTCTGGCGCTCCGCGACCGGGGCATGCCGCTGCCGGCCGCCGCGGTGTGCCTGTCCCCGTGGGCGGATCTGACCGGCGCGCCCCGCAGGGTCAACCGGCTGCTCGACCCGATGATCCCGGCCGGCCGTGTCGACTGGCTCGCCCGCCGCTGGACCGCGGGGCTCGACCCCCAGGACCCCCTGCTGTCCCCGGTCCTCGGCGACTACACCGGCCTGCCCCCGCTGATGATCGTCACGGGCTCCACCGAGGTCCTGCGCGACGAGGGCCGCCGGGTGGCCGAGCGGGCCCGCGCCGCCGGGGTGCCGGTGACGTACGAGGAGTGGCCCCGCATGCCGCACGTCTTCGCGCTCCTCGCCGACGTCATCCCCGAGGCCCGTGAGGTGTATCCGCACATCGCCCGTTTCCTCGCCGCGACCCAGGACCTCCTGCCCGGCCGCGCCGCCTCGAGGCGGAGCCGCGCTCCGGCCGCCCTGGAGGTGCCGGATCTCTCGGCCTCGGACCTTCCGGTGTCGGATCTTCCCGTACCGGACCTTCTCCTGCCGGGTCTCGCCGTCCCCGGTCTCGCCCAGCCGGTCCCCTCCCCCGAGGAGGTCTCCGCCCCGGCTCCGCGGAACCCCTCCGCGCGCTCCGCCTCCACCGCCGCCTGAGGCCTGCCGAGGCGTGCGCCCGCGAGACGGCGCGCGCCCTTCCCGCTGGTCACACCGCTCCGCCTCGTCCCAAGGGCATCCCGCACACCACGAATTTCTTACCCCGAGGGATCATTCGCCTTACCTCTCATATCCCTTCTGACCGGTCGGGAGCGAAGGACGCTCGAATCCCGCCACAGTGTGCTTGCCGTAGCCCGCGCACGAGAGGCTCAACGAGGATGGCACGTGGGGGAGCAGGTCCCGTGAACGGCATGCCGACCGGCGTGCGGCCGCTGACCGTCGGGGACCCGGTCATCATCGGCCGCTACCTTCTGCTCGGCCGCCTCGGAGTGGGCGGGATGGGCATCGTCTACCTGGCCGAACACCCGCAGGGCGGGGTGGTGGCGATCAAGACGCCGCACCCGGTGCATCTCAACGATGCCACGCTCCGCGCCCGTTTCGCCGAAGAAGTGCAATTCTCCCGGAGAGTGGTGCCTTTCTGCACCGCCGCGGTGATCGAGGACGGCACCGACAAGGACCGCCCCTACCTGGTGTCGGAGTACGTTCCCGGCCCCGCGCTGTCCCAGGTGGTCTCCGCGCACGGCCCCCTCACCCCCGACCTGGCGTACGGCGTCGCCCTGGGGGTGGCCGCCGCGCTGGTGGCGGTGCACGAGGCGGGGCTGGTCCATCGCGACCTCAAACCCGGCAACGTGCTGCTGTCCGACACCGGCCCCCGAGTGATCGACTTCGGTATCGCCAGGGACGTCGACGTGCTCGCCGCGCACACGCAGGCGGGACAGGTCATGGGCAGTCCCGGCTGGGTCGCCCCCGAGCGGCTCACCGGCGGGCTCGCGCTGCCCGCCTCCGACGTCTTCGCCTGGGGCTGCCTGATCGCCTACGCGGCCACCGGTCACCACCCCTTCGGCGCGGGGGAGGCGGACGTGCTGACCCGGCGCATCCTGGTCGAGCCGCCGAGGGTGGCCTCGGTGCCCGCGCTGCTGCGCCCGGCGGTCGAGGCGTCCCTGGCCAAGAACCCCGCCGAGCGGCCCGGGGCCGCCGACCTGCTCGGCGCGCTGCTCGCCGCGGGCGGCGTGGGCGACCCGTGGGACCTGCGCGAGGCGGTCGCCGAGGTGCTGGCGGAGATCTGGACGCCGGTGCCCCACACCCCGGGAGCCGGGAGGGTCCGGCTCGCGGTCCTGTCCTCGTCACCCTCGTCACCCTCGCCGTACTCGTCGTCCCTGCCCCTGTCGTCCTCGCCGCCCTCTGCGTCCCCGTCGCTCCACGACGAGCCCTCGGTCCCGGTGAGGATCCCCGGCAGGGGGTCCCGCAGGGCAGGGCCGGGTAAGGGCGCGCACCTGTCGCAGGCCGGCTTCGCGGCGCTGGCCACGGTCTCCATGGCGGCGGTCACCGTGGCCGCCGCGACCGGTGGCGGCGGGCCCGGCCCCGTCGGCGGCCCCGGCGTTCCCGAACCGGTGCCGTTGGTCCTCCCCGCCGACGGCACGCCCTCCGTCTTCGGCGCCGGCACCCGCCCGCCCGCCGGCAGGCCACGGGTGCCGGCGCCGACCACCCCCTCCACCGTCCAGATCACCACCACCAGGACCGTCTCGCTGCCCACCACGGACCGTGACGGCCGTGACAGTCGTGACGGCCGCGACGGCCGTGACGGCCGGGAGGACCCGCCGCCGGAGCGCCCCAGGGGACCCCGCGGCTCGGGCGGTTCGCCGGACGACGGCGAGGACCCGCGCGACTGCGCGGACACGACCGCCAAGGGCAAGGGCAAGGGCCGGGCCAGGGGCTGCCCGACGGCCTCGGGCTATCCCAAGCCCTCCTTCACCCAGATCCCGCAGACCGGCGACGGGGAGAGCCCGTCCCCGACGCCCACCGCCCCCGCCCCCTCGGGGACGACCATCACCCCGCAGCCCACCTCCGGCCCCTCCATACAGATGGGCTGAGTCATCCTTTTAGGACGATTTACAGGGAGATATCGGTGCATCGGTTAAAGTGAGCGCCGCGAATCGAGGCGGAGGGGGATACCGATGGGCGGGCCTGTGTCCGGTGCGGTGGAACTGAGCGGCGTCGGGGTCCGGGTGGTCGGCCGTACCCTGCTGGACGGCATCGGCTGGCGGGTCGGATACGGGGAGCACTGGGTGATCCTCGGCCCCAACGGGGCCGGGAAGACCACGCTGCTCTCGATGGCCGCCGCCGTACGCCACCCCACCGAGGGGGCCGTCACCGTGCTCGGCCAGCGGCTGGGCCGGGTCGACCTGAGGGAGCTGCGCCGCCACATCGGCCTCGTCGCGGCCAGCCAGCGGCTCGTCGACGAGGAGCTCCTGGAGGAGGAGAGCGCCACCGCGCACACCGTCGTCCTGACCGGCCACACCGGGACCAGCGCCCCCCTGTGGGACCGCTACGGCCCCGCCGAGCACGAGCGCGCCCACCACCTGCTGGCCGACATGGGCTGCAAGGACCTCGCCGACCGGCTTTTCCGTGTCTGCTCCCAGGGCGAGCGGGCCCGTGTCCGAGTCGCCAGGGCGCTGATGGCCGATCCGGTGATCCTGCTGCTGGACGAGCCGTTCGCCGGTCTCGACCTGCCCGCCCGCGAGGACCTGATCACCGCGGTGGAGGACCTGGCGGCGACCCGCCCGGCGCTGACCACGGTCACCGTCACCCACCACCTGGAGGAGGTCCCGGCCACCACGACCCACGCCCTGCTGATGCGCGACGCCCGCGTCCAGGTGGGCGGGCCGGTGGCGGAGATCCTGACCGCGGAGAACCTGTCGGAGTGCTTCGGGCGTCCGCTGCGCGTCGACCGTCTCGACGGTCGCTGGTCCGCCCGCGCGGTGCGCGGCTGAGGGTGCCGCGGCGGGCGCCGGCCGGCCGTGAGGCCGGGCGGGCCGTGCCGGTGCCGGAGCGGCCCGAACGCGGGGCGATCTGCGGGAAAAGCGGTGTTATGCGGGTGATCTTCCCGGTACGGTGTCACGCATGGCGACCAAGCTGAACCAGATCCTCGCCGTGGAGAAGGGCGTCAAGTCCGACACCCAGCGCAAGGTGACCGACGCTTACCACGCGATCCAGAAGAACGCCCTGCTGTCGGGCCTCTCGCGGACCTACCAGCCCATCGACGACGAGGGCGAGCAACTGCCCCCGGAGTCGACCCGGGTCCAGGTGCAGGGCGAGGACCTGCTCAAGCAGGTCGGCGCCGCGCTCACCCGGCTGTTCGACGTCACCGCCACCAAGGACTGGGCCAACTGCTCGGCGCGGGCCGATGTGAAGGTCGACGGTTCCACCCTCCTGGAGGACGTGCCTGTCACCTATCTCCTGTTCCTGGAGAAGCAGCTGGTCGACCTGCACGCCTTCATCGCCAAGCTGCCCGTCCTGGACGCCGCCGAGGCCTGGACGCTGGACCAGTCGACCGACTGCTGGCGGACCGAGCCGGTCAAGACGACCCGGACCAAGAAGGTGCCCCGCAACCACGTCAAGGCGGAGGCCACCGACAAGCACCCCGCGCAGGTCGAGGTCTACCACGAGGACATCGTCGTCGGCTTCTGGACCAAGGTCACCTTCTCGGGGGCCGTGCCGCAGAAGCGGGTCAACGAGCTCCTGGAGCGGGTCGGCAGGCTTCAGAACGCGGTGAAGTTCGCCCGGGAGGAGGCCAACGGCACCGAGATCACCTACCAGCGCGTCGGTGAGAAGGTGCTGGGCTACCTGCTCGGGTAAGATCACAGGACTCCCCGTTGGAGCACGGGGATGCGCGAAAGCGCGGAAGCTGAAACTGAAACCGTCAGACTGACACGCGGTCACAGTGGGGGTTCGAATCCCTCTCCCGGCACCACCTGCCGGGGTAGCCCAACCGGTAGAGGCAGCCGCTCAAGCTCAGGCTCTCGCTCCAGATTCAGCATTCGCCGCCGGGCGCCGGATCGAACGGATGCGGGCGACGATGGTCGAGTGCGGGTTCGAATCCCGCTGGACGCTCCACGTGCGTCTATAACTTAACGGCAGAGTGCGACCTCATCATGAGTGACCCGGATCCTTAAACGTGCCGGTGCCGCGATATGGCGGCACTCCAGGCCCTCGGGGAATGGATACTTCCCCGGGGGCCGTCGCCTTCCCGCCGCCGCTCTCCTCCGATCCGTCACGTCCCGGACGGGGACGTCGTGGACGGTGACGTCGCGGACGGTGCGGAGAGGCCGGGGACGATGACGCTGTGGACGGCGACACGGGCCTTAAGGGATCAGTCCTTCTTGCGCTGGCGGATCAGGCCCATGAAACCCGGGCTGGGCTTGAACCTCGCCGTCCAGGTCTCCGCGATCTCCAGAGGTTCCCCGGTCTGAGGGTTGCGTCCGCTCCGCGCGGGCCTGTGCACCATCTCGAAGGACCCGAATCCGGGGATCGCCACCTTGTCCTCGGCCGCCACGGCCGTCTGGATCGTCCCCAGGATCGCGTCGAGAGCCGCGGCCGTCTGCCTCCGGGTGAGCCCGGCCTCGGCGGCGGCCTTCTCGATCAGCTCGCGCTTGTTCATGGGAACAGTTAACGCCATCACCACCCGGTGAATCGAGCCCCGTTCCCCACTCGCCGCGCGGGTGTGACGTCTTCGCGGTGACGGGGCGTCCGCGCGGCCGGCCGTCTTCCGCTCGCCGCGCGGGTGCCCGCCGTTTCGGGTGGCGGGCACCCGGCCTCGTTCAGCGGTCGGGCTGGGCGGCCAGCCGTTCCGCCTCCGCGTGCAGTGCCTCGACGAGGATGAGCTCCAGAAGGAGATCTTCGTCAACGAGGCCGATCAGAACATCCATCGAGCCTCCCTGACTACTTGACGCCCCAGGGGTCGCGGGAGTTGACACGCGTACCGAACAAGGCTCGGACGTGATCCGCTGTTGATCGTTCGCATACGCGGGGGTTCGCTACGCGGGGACCAGCTCCGCGAGGTCGACGTGCTCGCCGACCTCGCGAATGCTCATGCAGTACGCCACCAGGACCCGCCGCCCGTCGATCCTGCGGGTGACCAGCAGACAGGGGCCGTCGCGAACCACGATCGCCTCAACCTCGATGCCCTGGGGGCTTCGCCAGATACCCATGAGCTCGAGGCTACGGAGAAGCGGGTAAGGGCGGGGTAACCAAACGGGCATATCGTGCTACGCGGCATGGAGGCTGTGGATCTATATGTATGTCCTCTGATGATTAACCTGGCGGCTTTGGGTAGCAGGACGCTGGAATTACCGTCATCAGGGAGAAAACACCATGGCTTTGCCCAAGCTCACCCCCGAACAGCGTCAGGCCGCCCTGGTCAAGGCCGCCGAGACCCGTACAGCTCGAGCCAAGCTTCTCGCCGAGGTCAAGACCGGCGCGCTCAGCCTGGAGCAACTGCTTGGCCGTGAGGACGACATCGCCAAGCGCATCAAGGTGTCGCAGGCTCTGCGGGCACTGCCCGGAGTCGGGACCGTCAAGGCCGCGCAGCTGATGGCGCAGGCGGACGTGGACGAGGCGCGCCGTCTGGGAGGCCTCGGTACCCAGCAGCGTCGCAAGCTCATCGAGGCCGTCGGCCGCTGAGATGCCGCCCGCCGTCCGCCGCCCGCGTTCCCGGGGGGAGAGGCTCCCGGGGACGCGGGCCGTGGGGAACGGGGTGCGGGAGGGGCCGCCGTGGCCGGTGCGCGGGGCGCGCGGCGCGGGAGGGGCCGAGAAGACGGGGAGGCCCCGCCGCGCGGACTCGGGAGATCCGTGCGGCGGGGCCTGTCGACCTGGTCGTCGGGCTCGTCCGGGGGAACCGTCCCATGCCCTGGGAGCCGTCCGGCCGGGCCCGGTCCGGAGAGTCAGTGAGCCTCTGCGAACTGCTGCTCCTCCGTCGAGCCCCTCAGGGCCGTGGTGGAGGAGTCCGGCGCGATGGCCGTGCTGACCAGGTCGAAGTATCCGGTGCCGACCTCGCGCTGGTGGCGGGTGGCGGTGTAGCCGCGCGCCTCGGAGGCGAACTCGGCCTCCTGGAGCTCGACGTAGGAGGTCATGCCGTCCTCGGCGTAGCCGCGGGCGAGGTCGAACATCGAGTGGTTCAGTGAGTGGAAGCCCGCCAGCGTGATGAACTGGAACTTGTAGCCCATGTGGCCGAGCTCGCGCTGGAACTTGGCGATGGTGGAGTCGTCCAGGTGCTTCTTCCAGTTGAACGAGGGCGAGCAGTTGTAGGACAGCATCTGGTCGGGGTACTCGGCCTTGATGGCCTCGGCGAACTCGCGGGCCACGTCCAGGTCCGGGGTGGAGGTCTCCATCCAGAGCAGGTCGGAGTGCGGCGCGTAGGCCAGGCCGCGGGCGATGCAGGCGTCCACGCCGTTGCGGACCCGGTAGAAGCCCTCCGCGGTACGGTCGCCGGTGGTGAACGCCTGGTCGCGGGGGTCGACGTCGGTGGTCAGCAGGGTCGCGGCCTGAGCGTCGGTCCGCGCGATGACCAGGGTCGGCACGCCCAGCACGTCCGCGGCGAGGCGGGCGGCGCTGAGGGTCTTGATGTGCTGGCCGGTGGGGATGAGCACCTTGCCGCCCAGGTGGCCGCACTTCTTCTCCGAGGCGAGCTGGTCCTCCCAGTGCACCCCGGCGGCGCCCGCGGCGATCATGCCCTTCATCAGCTCGAAGGCGTTCAGCACGCCGCCGAAGCCGGCCTCGGCGTCGGCCACGATCGGCGCCAGCCAGTGCGGCGCGTCCCGGTCGTCCTCCGACCAGGTGATCTGGTCGGCGCGCAGCAGCGCGTTGTTGATGCGCCGCACGACGGCCGGGACCGAGTTGGCCGGGTAGAGGCTCTGGTCGGGGTAGGTCTGGCCGCCGAGGTTGGCGTCGGCGGCGACCTGCCAGCCGGACAGGTAGATGGCCTTGAGCCCGGCCTTGACCTGCTGCACGGCCTGGTTGCCGGTCAGCGCGCCCAGGGCGTGCACGTACTCCTCGGTGTTCAGCAGGTCCCACAGCCGCTCGGCTCCGAGCCGGGCGAGGGTGTGCTCCTCCTGGACGGAGCCCCGGAGCCGGACCACGTCCTCGGCCGTGTAGGTCCGCGTCGTCCCCTTCCAGCGGGGGTTGGTCTCCCACTCGCGCCGCAGCTCGTCTGCGGCTCCCTTGAGGCGATCATTCATGATGCGACTCCTTTTCGTCCCCTGGGTGCCTAGTTCGAGTGTGTGCCTCGACGAAACGGGCAAACAAGGTCGACTCGGACGAAAGAATGGAGATTATTCTCCTTGGATCAATACTCATCGGTATTTGGAAGGGAAGAAGTTAATAGTTTTCTCTATGGACTAGACCAATCCTTGTGCTGGGATCAGGTGTGCGAGGGTCGGCGCCGGGTCGCGCGCGCCGGGTCCGGGCCGGCGGGGGTCTCCGGGCGGGCCGGCGCGGTGATCGTCGGCGGTGGCCGGACCCCGCCGCGCGGACGCGCCTGGCGGGCCCCGGCGGCGCGCGGCGGGCTCGGGGTGAGTGCGCCGGACGCCTCGGGGGGCGAGTGCGGCGACATTCGCCCGGACGACCCGCCAGGAGATGAAATTTTCTCGGAAATTTCGTTTAGCATCGGGCCATGGCATCTTTGGTGGGTGAAGAACCGCTTTCCTTGACGCAGGAGCTCGATCTCATCGCGTTCGGCCAGCGGCTGAGACACCTGCGCAAGCAGCGCGGCCTCACCCTTTCCGATCTGGGCGAACGCGTGAGCCGCGCGCCCAGCCAGCTCTCCCTGCTGGAGAACGGCAAGCGCGAGCCGAAGCTGTCGCTGCTGAAGTCCCTGGCCGCCGCGCTCAACGTGCCGATCGAGGAGCTGCTCCGCAGGCAGGCCCCCAACCGGCGGGCCCAGCTGGAGATGGCCCTGGAGGAGGCGCAGCGCGACCCCCTGTACGCCGGGCTCGGCCTGGCCAAACTGAAACTCTCCGCGCGCGTCCCCAACGACGTGCTCGAACACATCCTCGGCCTCTACGGTGAGCTGCGCTCACGCCAGGCCAGGGGGACCGCCACCCCCGAGGAGGCCCGCGCCGCCAACGCCGAGCTCCGCCGCAAGCAGCGTGAGCAGGGCAACTACTTCGCGGAGATCGAGCGGGCCGCCGCCGAGGCGCTCGCCGCGGTCGGCTACCGCTCGGGCGCGCTGTCGCAGAGCACGGTCCAGGCGCTGGTCGGCCACTTCGGCTACACCGTCCAGACGGTCCAGGACCTGCCGCGCACCGTGCGCTCCATCTCCGACCTGCGCAACCGGCGCATCTACGTCAAGCACGAGCAGGTCGGCATGCACACCCCGCGGACGATCCTGCTGCAGACCCTCGGCCACCTCTCCCTCGGCCACCACCGGCCCCGCGACTTCGCCGACTTCCTGCGCCAGCGGACCGAGGCCAACTACTTCGCCGCCGCCGTCCTGGTGCCCGAGGCCGCCGCCGTGCCGTACCTGCGGGAGGCCAAGAAGGACCGCGCGCTGAGCGTGGAGGACCTGCGCGACGTGTTCGCCGTCTCCTACGAGATGGCCGCGCACCGCTTCACCAACCTGGCCACCCATTTCCTGGACCTGGTCTGCCACTTCGTCCGCAACAACGCCGACGGGATCATCTACAAGGCGTACGAGAACGACGGCATCGTCTTCCCCGCCGACGAGCAGGGCGCGATCGAGGGCCAGCGCATGTGCCTGCAGTGGTCGGGGCGCCAGGTCTTCCTGTCACCCGACCGCTTCTCCGTCCACTACCAGTACTCCGACTCGCCCACCGGCACCTACTTCTGCCTCGCCCACGTCGACATCTCGCGTGAGCGCGACTTCGCCATCACCCTGGGCGTCCCGTACCGGGAGTCGCGCTGGTTCCGCGGCCGGGAGGTCACCACCCGCACCAAGTCCGGCTGCCCCACCGGCGACTGCTGCCGCCGCCCGCCCGCCGAGCTGACCCAGCGCTGGGAGGGGTACGCCTGGCCCTCGGCCCGCGGCAACTCCCACATCCTGGCCGCGCTGCCGCCCGGTTCCTTCCCCGGGGTGGACGAGGCCGACGTCTACACCTTCCTGGAGCGCCACGCCGCGGGCTGAACGCGCGGGCCCCGGCCTCACCCGGCGGGCGGGGCCGTCCGGTGCAGCGTCAGGGACGGGTGGCCGTGGAACTGGTAGGCGCCCGCGCCGTCGGGGGCCTGCCCGCGCATGGACCGCAGCACCTCGGCCGGCGGCTCACCGGCGAAGCAGCGCCGGTAGAACTCCGGCGACAGCCCGCCACCGCCGGACCAGAGCGGGGCGACGACCCCGCTCGCGCCCGCGAGCAGGAACGCCCGGGCGTCCCCCGGCTCCTCCAGGAAGACGAACGGGTTCCCGGCCAGGTCGTGGCCCAGCGCCTCGGACGCGGCCCCGCCGTCGGTGAAGTGGACGACCTCGGGACCCTGGCCGAGCACGCCCAGGACGTCGCCGAGCGCGGGGGAGACCTGCGTGGCGCCGTACTCCGTCACCAGCGGATGCGCCCGCGCCTCGCCGTACACCACCGCGACGCGGTCGGCGCGCGCGCTCGAGGGAGGGGGCAGTTCGGGCCGCCGCCCGCCGAGGGGCCAGCGGCCGGTCACCGTCTGGCAGTTCAGGTAACCGGGGAGCGAGGGGTCGTACGGGTGCTCCAGCACGGCCAGCTCCCAGGGGACGTGCGGCTCCTGGGAGAGGATCAGCACGCTCGGGCGGCGCGGCGCCACCCGGCCGGCCACCGCGTTCAGCAACTCCCAGAAACCCCACGGCACGCGCGAGCCGACCTCCCGTCCCAGCTCCTCGGAGAGCCGGCCCCGCCCGGTCAGACGCCCGCCGAACTCCGAGGCCCGCGTGCCGAGGTCGCACGGCTCGGCGCGGTCGGGGGTGACGAAGTGCGGCGACTGGTAGGTCCACCACAACCGTCCCGGCCTGTCGCCGTGCACGATGATCGCCGTGACGTCCGCGGGCTCGCCCATCAGGGCCGGGCGGATGCGGGTACCCGAGACCGGCTCCAGCGCCTCGTGCCCGCTCAGGCTGCCGGGCGAGCCGTGGACCGTGATCGCGCGCAGGCCGAACCCGATCACCTGGCCGCGTACCGTGTAGACCGCCTGGATCTGCCGGGAGACCTCCGGCTCCTCCTGGGCGAGGGCGATCAGGTTGACCGAGGCGCGCGGGTACGGTGCCGTCTCGTCCGCGCGCAGCCGCACCCGCCACCCGCCGGGCGCGTCGAAGCCCTCGGCGACGATCTGGATGTCCAGGTCGAGCGGCTCGCGCGGCGTCGCGGTACCGTCCTGCCCCTGGCCGGGGGCGACGCCGATCGCCACCTCGGCACCCCAGCCCGCGACCGCCTCGGCGGGGGACTCGATCAGCGGGATCCCCTTCCACTCGGGCCCCGGCGCCGCGGCGGGCGTCTCCTTGCGCCGCCTGCGGAAGGCGCCGGTCAGCCGGTCGAGGACCGAGGGCCCCCGTCCTTCGGTGGGAGCCGGCGCCGCGGCGGGCGGCTCGGCCGGCGCCGGCGCCGGCGGCGGTGACCCCTGGGGGGCCTGTGGTGTCCCGGGGAACGGGGACGGGGGCGGGGGCGGGACCTGGGGATCCCGCGGTTCCCGGGACGGCGACGGCTGGGGGAACGGCGGCTCCGGGGACGACGGTTCCTGCGACGGGAGCGACGGTTCCTGCGACGGCGAAGGCGACGCGAACGACGGTCCCGGCGACGGGAACGGCGGGAACGGCGGGGACTGAGGGGGCTGAGGGGACGCGGCGGGCGCGGGTGGCGCGGCGGGCGCGGGGGGTGCGGCGTCCGGCACCTGGTCGGGGCGCAGCCAGTCGGCGCTCATGGCACCGGTGGACGGCATGTCGCCGTACCCGTTGTCGCGCTCGTCGTCGCGCGGGTCCCCGCCCCGGTCCCGCGGTGCCCGCCCGGGACCCGGCGCCGGACGCCCCTGCCCCTCCGCGCCGGGGAGCGTCCAGTCCGGGGTGTAGGCGGCGGTCTGCGGAGCGTCGGCCGGATCCCGGCCGGAGGGGTCCGTACCGGTCGGCGAGGCCGTGCCCCAGGAGGGCGGCGTGGGACCCGCGCCGCCCGGCGGCGGAGGGCTGAGGCTGCTCCCGCCCCCGTGCGAGCCGGACTCGGCGCCCGCCCCCTGGGAGAGCAGGGGAAGCACCTGCTCGGCGGTGATGCCCCGGTCCAGGCTCAGCAACGTGGTGAGCCTGTCCCAGGCGGGGCCGTACTCGGCGATGAGCATGATGACCGCGTCGGCCAGTTGCCCGGGAGGCCGGCTGCCCGCCTCGGCGAGCAGCGGATCCAGCCGGTCGCGAAGCTCGCCGGAGGCGCCGCCCATCAAGCTGTCGAGCTCGTCGCGGACGCCGCGCGCCGCCCGCATCACGGCTACCGGGTTCATGCCGTCCCCCCTCGTTCCGGACTGGACTGATCTTCCCACCTGCGCGATGGGGGCGGGAGCCGGTAGGTGTGCGGAATCGGCGCCACATAAGGTGATACCCCTAACCACCGAGGTGATGGAAAGGACGGGTCGTGCTGCCTGAGGTCGAGGCGTGGCTACGCGGGCGCACCTCATCCTCGGCCGACTGGACGCTGCCGGAGCTGCTGGCGGCCAAGGGGGAGACGACCGTCAGCGTCGTGCTGCCCGCCCGCGACGAGGAGGAGACGGTCGGGGAGATCGTCGCCGCGATCCGCCGCGATCTCATGGAGGCCGCGCCGCTCGTCGACGAGCTCGTGGTCATCGACTCCCGCTCGGTCGACGACACCGCCGCGCGCGCCGCGCGGGCCGGGGCGACGGTGATCGCCCAGGACGAGGTCCTTCCCGATCTCAAACCGCTGGACGGCAAGGGCGAGGCGCTCTGGAAGTCCCTCGCCGCGACCTCCGGCGACCTGCTGGTCTTCGTCGACGCCGACCTGCGCGAGTTCCGCACGTCCTTCGTGACCGGGCTGCTCGGCCCGCTGCTCGCCGATCCGGCGGTCGTCTACGTCAAGGGCTGCTACGACCGGCCCCTGCGGAACGTGCCGAGCGGCGGCGGGCGGGTCACCGAGCTGGTCGCGCGCCCCCTGCTCAACCTGCACTGGCCGCGGCTGGCCGGGTTCGTGCAACCCCTGGCGGGGGAGTACGCCGGGCGCAGGTCCGTGCTGGAGAGCGTCCCGTTCGTCACCGGCTACGGCGTGGAGCTCGCCCTGCTGATCGACCTGCTCGAGCTCGCCGGTCTCGACGCCCTGGCCCAGGTCGACCTGGGCCGCCGGGTGCACTCCCACCAGTCGACGGAGGCGCTCGGCGGGATGGCCGCCCAGATCCTGCAAACCTCGTGGTCGCGCCTGGAGCGCCAGAACATGATGGTCTCCCTGCACCGGCCCTCCCCCCGCCTGGCCCAGTTCCGCCGGGGCGCGGACGGCCACCAGGTGAGCGTCCGGGACGTCGCCGTCGCCGAACGCCCCCCGATGGTCACGATCCCGGCCTATCGTCCCGCTCGCTGACCGCGACTTCCACACACCTTTCGACCGGGCGCGCCCCTGCGGCCGGAACCACGGGTGCGGGGCGGACGGTCAGGAGGCCAGCAGTGACGCGTAGCGCTCCAGGTCGACGTTGCCCCCGCTGACGATCACACCGACCCGCTTCCCGGCCAGTTCGGCGGCGAGGTCGCGGACGGCGGCCAGGCCGAGGCAGCCGGTGGGCTCGACGACGATCTTCATGGCGGATCCGAAGAGCCTCATCGCGTCGACGAGCCCGGCGTCGGTGGCGGTGACGATGTCGTCGACCTCGCGGCGGATGATCTCGAAGGGGTAGGCGCCGAGGTGCTGGGTCTGCGCGCCGTCGGCGATGGTCCTCGGCGTGTCGATGTGGACGATGGAGCCCTCGCGCAGCGACCGCCGCCCGTCGTCGCCCGCTTCCGGCTCGACCCCGTACAGCGCACAGCCGGGCGACAGCGCCCGGGCCGACAGCGCCGTACCGGAGAGCAGGCCGCCCCCGCCCAGGGGCACGAAGAGCGCGTCGAGGTCGCCGACCTCGTCGAACAGCTCCTTGGCGGCGGTGCCCTGACCGGCGATCACGTGGGGGTGGTCGTACGGCGGGATCAGCGTGAGGCCGTGGTCGGCGGCCAGCGCGCGGCCGATCTCCTCGCGGTCCCCGGTGTAGCGGTCGTAGCGGACGATCTTCCCGCCGTACCCCTCGGTGGCGGCCACCTTCGAGGCCGGCGCGTCGTGCGGCATGATGATCGTGGCCGGGACGTCGAGCAGCCGGGCGGCGAGGGCGATCGCCTGGGCGTGGTTGCCCGAGGAGTAGGTGACCACGCCTGCGCGCCGCTGTTCGGGGGTGAAGCGCGACAGCGCGTTGAACGCGCCGCGGAACTTGAAGGCGCCCATCCGCTGGAAGTTCTCGCACTTGAACACCACGTCGGCGCCGACGCTCTCGTTGATCCGGCGTGAGCGCAGCACGGGGGTGCGGTGGGCCTGCGGCGCGATGTGGGCGGCGGCGCTCAGGACGTCGTCGTAGGTCGGTGGCGTCGGTGACGGGGACATCGGCTGCCTCTTCTTCTCGGTCGGCACGGCTACGGACTCGAAGCCTGCCATCCCCGCCGGACAGCCGGTGGACCCGGGCGGTGTCACGGAATCGGTTCGGACATGGCGCGCCGTCCGGTCTAGCATCAGGTCGTCCGGTGTGACAGGCAGGCGGACTCACTGTCCGGATAGTTCCGGAAAGTGGTAGCGAAGCAGCGCGATTCTCTGTGCAGGTGGTGTTGTTGTGGCACTCGGTACGATTCTTCGTTTCGACGAGGTGCGCGGATACGGTTTCATCGCCGCCGTCGGCGGCGGCGAGGACGTGTTCTTCCACGCCAATGACTTCGGCGAGAGCCGGCACGCCGTCCAGCCCGGTCTGCGGGTGGAGTACGAGGTCATGGAGGGCGAGCGCGGCCTGAAGGTCTCGACCGTCACCCTTGTGGACCCGCCGCCGGTCCGGCGGCCGGTCGCGGCGGTGTCCCCGGTCGCCACCGCCGCCCCGCAGCAGCTCGGTGACGACGACGGTGTGTGCGACGTGTTGTCGGCGAAGTCCTTCAGCGGTGCGGTGACCGAGCTGCTCATCGAGCACGCGCCCACGCTGACGGGCGCGCAGATCGGGCAGGTCAGGAGCCGTTTCCTGGCGTTCGCCCGGTCCCACGGCTGGGTCGACGACTGAGGCCGGCCGGTGTCTCCCCGGTCGGCCGGCGTTTCTCCGGCGGGCTGACGTCTCTCCGGCGAGCCGGTGTCTCTCCGGCAGTCGATGACGATCGAGTTCTCGCCCAGCGTCTTGTAGTCGACGCAGGCGCGCAGGGAGCGGCCGATCAGGAGCG
>NZ_JBFAAE010000042.1:0-75266 GCF_040639575.1 Streptosporangium sp. NPDC023825
CCTCCGTGTCGCCACCTCGCCGGCCCGTCGCCGTCGCCGGCGCCGGCGCCGGCGCCGGCGACGGCGACGGCGATCCTGCACGACGCGTACGACGGTTCCGGCACCCGGCGCTCACCAGCACATGACGGCCGCCTGGCCGGGTCCCCAGCTGGAGTGGACACGCGCGCGCAGGACGTAGCGGCGGTCCCTGAGCAGGTGGACGCGGAGGGAGGCGTTGCGCGGGCACCCGCCGTCGTCGTCGCCCGCCAGATAGCGCGGTTCGCCGCCGACCTCCTCGAACAGCGCCAGCACCGTGTCGCACTCGCCGAAGACGGCGACGGTGTAGTCACGGGTGGCGCGAGGCGTGATCACGAAGTCGCGCTGCTCCCCCGCCCCGGTGCCGAGCGGGGCGGAACGGAACGGCCGCAGCTCGGGGAGCGGCCCGGCGCCCGGGGGCGGGTACCAGCGGCGGGCGAACGCGGCGTCGGGCCCGGAGACGGTGCCCGGCGGCACGATCCCCGCCCGGTGGCACGGGGGCTCCAGGATGAGCCCCGGGCCGAGCCGGTACCCCATGACGGACAGCGGATCCCATACGGGGCCGTTCACCTCGCTCTCGTCGAGCCTGCGGATGACGTTGTGGAACGTCCGCGACCTCGGCCAGAGATTCGGCGGTCCCGCGAAGTCCTCGTAGACGGCCTCCTCGTCCCAGAGGATGCCCGAGTACGGGTTCTGGTGCTCGTGGACCATGCCGATGACGTGGCCGATCTGGTGCAGCACGGTGCCCCGGCCGTGCGCCCCGGTGAGGTCCCAGCCGAAGTTCACCGTGCGGGAGGCGGTCCCGACGCGGAGCGCGTCGCGTCCCACGGCCGACCACGATCCGGCGTCCCGCCGGAACCCGATCCGCACCTCCGCCTCGGTACGGTCGGCGACCTCGGCGAACTCCAGCCCGATGCCGAGGTCCTTCCATTCCTGGAACCCCCGGCGCACGGCTTCGCGCTGCCCGCCGTCGCCGTGCTCGCCGTCATGCCGCCCGCCCAGGAAGCAGTAGTGCAGGACCGTGCCGTTCAGCCACGCCCGCCGCCCCGAGAGCAGGGCCGCGCGCCGCCTCCCCTCGAGCCCGTCCGGCGGCGCGCAGGCCGGGTACGGCGGGAGCGAGCAGTGCCGGACGCGTCCGCCGCCGCCCGCCCTCATCGACGCCCCCGCGGCGTGGCGGCCCCCGCCCGCGGGCGGGGTGGAGAGATCAAGGAAACCGTGTCCACATGCCACGAGACTGGGGACGGAATCCCGGGCGCGCATGAGTAGGGCCTACTCAATTCCACGTGTATCACGGGCGGGCGGCCCGGCTCATACCGCTGTGAGAAACCCACGGTCCCCCTGGCCGTTCACGGCCAGGACTGAGGAACTCGATCTCGTACGGCGAAACCTGACGGCCGGTCGCCGTGGCGTCGTCGTGACCGGCGCGGCGGGGAGCGGCAGGAGCCGCCTGGCCGCCGAGGCCGTACCCGTGCCCGAGGCCCTGCCCGAAGCCGTGACCGGGCCGGTGCACGCGCGGGTCACGGGAACGCCGGACGCCCTGGACACCCCGCTCGCCGCCTTCGCCCATCTCCTCTCCCGCTCCCCGCGCCGCGCCGGGCTTTCCACCGCCCGGGGTTCCGCGGGGCTCCCCGCCTCCCCGTCCCTCACGGGATCCTTCCCGCGCCCCGCGGGGCTTCTCTGCCCGCCGGACCCGGTCGAGGCTCTGGACGGGGTGCGCGTGCTCGTCGTGGACGACGCCCACCTCCTCGACGACTCCTCGGCCGCCCTCGTCCACCGCCTGGCGCTCAGGGGGCGTACCCGCCTGCTCGTCACGGTCAGGGAGGGTGTGTCCGTGCCGGAGGACGTCTCCAGGCTCTGGAGGGAGAACCTCCTGCCGCGCGTGACGCTGGCCCCCATGGCGGAGAGCGAGTGCGGCGAACTGCTGTCCCGGGCGGTGGGCGGCTACGTGGACACCCTCACCGTCCGGCGCCTGCACCGGGCGAGCCGCGGTGACCTCCGCCTCCTGCGCGAGCTGGTCGTCGCCGTCCACGCCGGAGGGGACCTGAGCAACGTGTCGGGCACCTGGACCTGGCGGGGTACCCCCCCGATGACGGCGCGCGTCAGGGAGCTGGTCGAGGACACGATCCGCGACGTCGACGGGGAGGAACGGGAGGCGCTGGAGCTCATCGCGTCCGGCAGGCCGCTGAGGCTCGTCATGTCCGGCGGGCCGCGGGAACCCACCACCGCGTCCGCGCCCCCGGTACCCACCGCGTCCGGCACGCCTCCGGCATCCACCGCGTCCGGCGCGCCCTCGGAACCCACCTCGTCCGGCACGCTCCCGGAGCTCCTCTCGCCCGGTGAGCCCCCGCTCCCGGGCGCGCCGGGCGCCGGGACGGCCTTCGGCGTCCTCGAACGCCTGCGGGCGAAAGGGCTGGTCACCGTGGACGACCGGCTGTCGGTGCGGCTCACCCACCCGCTGCACGGCCCGGTGCTCCGGGTCGCCGCGAGCCGCCCGGGGACGGGGGGCGCGTCCGGCTCGCCACCGCTCCCGCGGGCCTCGGCCGCGGCCACGGCACTGGCGGGCGAGTGCGAGGAGCTGGCCGCACGCGCGTACGCGGGACGGCTCTCGGGGATACCGCGCGGCACCGGCGAGCGGATGGCCGAGGACGACACCGGCTGGGACGAGCCCGCGATGCCGGAGTTCTGCGCGCTGCGCGCCCGGGTGGCCCGGCTTCGCGGGGAGACCCGTGAGGCCGTCGCCTGGAGCCGCGAGGGACTGCGCCGTTCCCCCCACCACCGCGCCTGCCTGGCCGAACTCGCGCACGCCTCCGCCTACCTCGGCGACCTGACGACGGCGCGGCAGGCCCTGTCGCGCGGTCCGGCCCCCGGCGGGGACGCGCGGGCGCGGACCTGGACGCTCGCCGCCGAGGGAGACCTCGGCGGGGCCCTGCGCTCCGCGCTGCGTGCCGCCGGAGACGACCCGCTCGAAGACGACCTGTTCGCCCTGCACGACGTGGTGCGGCTCGGGACCCCCGAGCTGGTCGTCGACCGGCTCGGGGAGCTGGCCGGCCGCGTGCGGGGAGACCTCGCCCCCCTGCTGGCGCGGCACGCCCGGGCGCTGGCCGGACGCGACGGTGAGGCCCTGGACAAGGTGGCGCGGGGTCTCGCCGGCCTCGGCCTGACGCTGCACGCGGCGGAGGCGTTCGCGCACGCGGCCCTCGTCCACGAGGACCGGCGCGCCTCGCAGGCCTCCAGGAACCGGGCCTCCGCGCTGGCGGGCGCCTGCCAGGGGGCGCGCAGTTCCGCCCTGGTCAACCTCGCGCTGCCCAGGCTGACCGCACGCCAGCGGCAGATCGTCAGCCTGGCCGCGGCGGGCCTGACCAACCGGCAGATCGCCGAGCAGCTCACCGTGTCGATCCGTACGGTGGCCAACCACCTGTGCGACGCCTACGCGCGGCTCGGCAGCAGCGACCGCGCCGGCCTGGGAAGGCTCTTCACCGTCGGCTAGCGCGGCTCGCCGTCGGCCGGCGCGGCGGGCCGGCCGGGCACGCCGGGCGGCCCGCCCGGCCGGCCGGACGCCGGGCGCCCCCGGCCAGAGGGCCAGGCCCCGGCCGGCCAGAGGATCAGGCCCCGGCCGGCCAGAGGGTCAGGCCCCAACCGGCCGGAAGCACCGGACGCCCCGGACCGGAGCCGTCAGGCCCCAACCGGCCGGAAGCACCGGAGGCCCCCGGCCGGAGCCGTCAGGCCCCGCCGATGGCGGAGAAGGACCAGCCGGTCGCCCGGTTGAGGGCGTCGCCGGGCATCGCCAGCCTGGCGTCGCGCAGGGCCTCGGCCATGCTCAGGCCGCGCCGCAGCCCCTCGTGCAGGGCGAGCATCAGCGGAACCACGGCCCGGTCGTCGACGGGCACCGAACTCGCCACGATCCCGGCCGTGCCCAGCGGCAGCAGCGCCGCGGCGAGGCCGAGCAGCTCGTTCGCGCCGACCGGCTGCAGCCTGCCGGAGTCGCAGCTGGACAGGACGATCCGGTACGGGGCGCTGTGCAGCCGTTCGACGTCGTGCACCGTGAGCGGGCCGTCGTCCATCCTCAGGGAGGAGAACATCGGGCTGTCGGAGCGGAAGGTGCCGTGCGCGGCGATGTGGGCGAGCCTGCTGCCGTCGAGCGCCGCGAGCACGGCCGGCGCGACCGCGGTGCCCGACCCCAGCACGGTCGCCTCCCCGTACCGCGCGGCCAGCAGCGGGATCTCGGCACCGCCCGTCGCCAGCCCCGGCCCCCTGACCAGCACGACCCGCTCCTTCGCCGGCGACGGCTCGATCCGCCGGGCGCGGAGCCAGGCGCTGGCGGACGGCGACACGCTCAGCACCCGCTCGCCCAGCGCCGGCAGCAGCGCCCAGGGAACCCCGTGCAGCCTGCCCGGCGGGACGACGACCACGGGACCGTCCCCGAGGTGGCGCACGGCGGGACCGAGCAGCGTCTCCTGGAGGCGGCGCCCGCCCGCTTCGAGGACGGGCAGCCTGCCCTCCGAGCCTCCGTACGCGATCCGCGCGAGGCCCGCGCGGGCGTGGTCGGCGTCGATCGCCGCGTCGGCCAGCCGTCCCGCGGCGAACCTGCGCACCCGGCCCCGGCCGCAGAGCAGGACGTGCAGCTCGCCGTCGACGGCGACGATCTCGATCAGCCACCCGTCGCCGAGCCCGTCGAGCAGGGGGCCCGCGTCGAAGCGGTGCCCGTCGAAGCCGCCCGCGCTGCGGGTGCGGAGCGTGCGGGCGCGGATCGCCTTCTCCAGCCGCCGCTGCTCGCGCTCCAGCGCGGGGACCGGCACGCCTCCCGGCCTCGCCGTGTCGACCCGGCTGCTGATCTCGCGGAAGGCCGTCACGTCGCGCAGCAGCTCGGGATCGTCCGGGGGCCGGGTCGGCGGGACCGCGAGCACGGTGGCCCGCCAGCGCTCGCTCCAGCCGAGGAACCGGCGCGGGCTCCCCCCGGCGAGGGTCGCCCGCTGCGCGAGCACGGCCAGCTCCGCCCCCTGCGCGCTGGCCCGCGCCCGCAGCTCCGACGCGCCCAGGGTCATCCTGTACTCGTCCAGCAGGTCGAGCCCCCGGCGGCAGGCGTCCAGCACGCCGCGCGTGCGTCCCGCCGCGGCCGCCCTGAGCGCCTGTGCCACCCAGCCGTCCACCCGGGCGAAGGCGGGCCCGCGTCCCCTGGTCCTGGCCGCGGCGGCCAGGTGCCGTTCCGCGTCGGCCTCCCAGCCGAGGGCGAGGGCGGTGCGGCCGGCCAGCAGCGAGGCCTGGACCGCCTCGGGGGAGCGCAGCTCCGCCAGCCGTACGGCGACCTCGGCGGCGTCGCGCACCGAGCGGCCGGAGACCTTTCCCGCCGCGAACCTGGCCTGGACCAGCACCAGCCGTGCGTGGGCCTGCCACCAGTCGCGGCGCTGGCTGGAGAACAGCCGGATGGCCGTGCTCGCGCGGGCGATCGCCGCGTGCGGCTCGCCCGCCGCGATCGCGGCCCGCGCGGCGATCAGGAGGAGCTCGGCGCTGCGGGTCGTCTGCCCTCCCATGCGGTTCAGCTGTTCCGTGGCGGCGTCGGCCTCCTCCAGCGCCTCGCGCGCCAGCCCGGCCGCCAGGAGCACCCCGCACCGCCGGATGTGCAGCACGAACATGGGCGTGCCGAGGGCCTCGTAGCGGCTCGCGGCCTCGTCGAAGAGACGCAGCGCCGCGGGGAGGTCGCCGGACCTGAACGCCGCCAGCCCGCGGCTCTCCACGGCGTCGGCCTTGTCGTGCTCCTGGTCGGTGGTGTCCCACAGCCGCTCGGCGGCGACGAAGTCGGCCTCGGCCCGCTCGACGGACCCCATGGCGAGGTGGACGGTCGCCCTGAGCGTGAGCGCACGCGCGGTCCAGATCGTGTCCTGGGCGCGGCGCAGGGTGGGGATGGCCCGCCGCAGGTCGTCGAGCGCCTCGCGGTGCCCGCCGAGGACCCACCAGGCGTAGCCGCGGCGGAACAGCACGCGGGCCCCGGTGACCCCGCTGCCCCTCTCGGCGGCCGTCTCCAGCGCCGCCATCCCCTGGCGGGTACGGCCCGCGTGGATGAGGGCGGCGCCCAGGGTAGCCAGCACGTCCGCCTCGCGGTTCGGGGAACCGGACCTGGCGGCGAGGGCGCGGGCCTGCCGGAGGTGGCCGATCGCCACCATGAGGTCGCCGAAGTCGCGATGCCAGATGCCGATCACCTGGTGGGCGACGGAGGCGTCGTGCGGGGAGGGGGCGCCCGGCACCCCCGGCACCCCCGACAACACGGCCCGCGCTCCGGCCAGCGCGTCCGCCGGGCGGGCGAACACCAGGGGCAGCAGGGAGAGCGGGTCTCCCGCGGGCGGCGGGATCCGCGAGCTTCCCCCGGTCACGGATCGATGTTAGACGTGGTGTGTTCAGGGCGTCCATGCCGCGGAGCCCTCCCAGGACGCCCCTGTCCGGCTCCGGACTCCCGTTCGCGCCCGGAAATCCGCTCGGGGGGTGTATCAACGAGGCAACCGGCGGCTCTTAACCCGTGGCGACGTCAGGACATCTCTGAGACGAGGACGGCGAATATGGCGAACGCGGCCAATACGGCGAATGCGGTACCGGACAGGTTCCAGGAACAGTTCGACCAGATCCAGGACGCCATGGGGGACGAGATCGTGCTCGCGGCGGGTTTCGAGGGTCCGGAGCGCATGTTCCTCTACGAGAAGGGCTACGTGCTCGCCCGCGCCGACGACGCCGACGAGGTCGCCTCGGTGGTCAGGGACGCGTTCGTCCGGGATCGCGGCGGCGACCAGGCCGACAACGTGCGGGTGGAGCGGGACGACAGCCCGGGTGGCGTGCTCAGGATCCGGGTCGGGGAACCGGACCGGAGCGAACGCTCCAGCGACCGGGACGTGTCGGACGCGCTGAGGGCCGTCGAGGGCCTGGAGCGTGACAACAGCCGTCGCATGGTGTCCAGGAACCACATCGTGTCCATCGCGGTGAACTGCTGCCCCGGCGACGAGCCGGTGCCGGTGCCCCGGGACAGGCCGCCCAACCCGGCGGTGGCCGAGTTCTCCGGCCGGGGGGAGGTTCCGGTGTCCGTCCTCGTGGTCGACACCGGGCTGGTGGAGAACTACAGGTCGCACCCGTGGATGCACCGCGTCGAGGGCGTGGGCAAGGAGGTCGAGCTCGACAGGGAGGGCGTCCTCAAGCAGTACGTCGGGCACGGCACCTTCATCGCCGGGCTGGTCAGCGCCGTCGCGCCCGGCACCGACGTCACGGTGCACGGGACGCTCGTCAACGCGGGCGCCATCAGCGAGAAGGTCCTGGGCGACAGGCTGCTCGGCGGGATGCTGCCCCAGGGGAGGTGGCCCGACATCATCAACCTGTCCGCGGGGACGCCGAGCACGTGCTCGGAAACGCTCCTGGGGCTCGAACGCTTCATGGACGCGCTGATGGACCACCCCGAGACGCTGCTCGTGGCGGCCGCGGGCAACAACGGCAACGACGTGAGGTTCTGGCCCGCGGCCTACGCCGACCACCCCGGCTACGCCGGTGCCGTCGTGTCGGTGGGGGCACTGAGGAAGGACGGCGCGGACCGCGCCTGCTTCAGCAACCACGGGCCGTGGGTGACGGCGTACGCGCCCGGTGAGCGCCTGGTGAGCGCCTTCACCGCGGTGGACTCCACCCCCGTGGTGTACGACTACCAGCACTCCACCTTCCCCCGGTGCCGGTACGGCCACCGGTACGACTGCACCTGCCAGTTCCCCGCGCACCGTGGCGAGCTCAGCGAGAGCACGAAGGCGTCGCCGGCCGCGGCCCCCGAGCGCGTCGTGTTCGACGGCCTGGCGGAGTGGAGCGGCACCTCCTTCTCCACGCCCCTGGTGGCGGGCATGATCGCCGACTACATGACGCGGAAGGGGACCGGTTCCCGGGAGGCCGCCAGAAGGCTTCTGGACGAGACCCCCGCCGGCATCCTGCAGAGCGTCCCCGTCCCGGCTCTCATCCCCGCCACCTGGACCCCGGCGAGCGTGCGAAGTGTTCCGGCCACGCGCTGAAAACCACTGCGGGCGGATCGGCCCTCCGGCGTACGATGACAGTCCCGAAAGCAAGGGGACCTCACCGTGGATCGAGACTCGATCGGCATCCTCTTCCGCGCCGCGGTGGACACCGACGACGCCGCGGCGTGGAAATCCCTGGTGGAAGGTCTCAGCCCCCTCGTGTGGTCCGTCGTGCGCGCTCACGGGCTGAGAGACGCGGACGCGCAGGAGGTCTACCAGACGACCTGGTTCCGGCTCGCGCAGAACCTCACGCGGATCCGCGAGCCGGACAGGGTCGGCGCGTGGCTGGCCAGCACGGCGCGCAACGAGTGCATCAAGGTGATCAGGGCCGCCCGGCGGGTCTCGCCGAGCGGCGACCCGGAGGTGTTCGACCGCGCCGCCGACGACCGCACTCCGGAACAGGCGGTGATCGACTCGGAGGACGCCGCGAGGGAGCGGGAGCGGGCGCGGGCGACCTGGCAGGCCTTCCAGGAGCTCGGTGAGAGCTGCCAGCGGTTGCTGCGCCTGCTCACGGCGTCACCGCCGTCCAGCTACCAGGAGGTGTCGGCGACGCTCGGCATCGCCGTCGGGAGCATCGGGCCGATCAGGCAGCGCTGCCTGCGCCGACTGCGCGTCCTCCTGGGCAGGAGGGGTTTCCAATGACTTCTGGGCAGGCGGGGCTTCCCATGGGCGACGACGAGCTGGAGGCGGAGCTGCGCCACGCCATCGAGCTGTTCGATCCCGTTCCCTCGCATCTCCTGCAGATCGCGGTCGAGGCGTACACGCTGCGCACGCTCGACGCGGAGCTGGCCGAGCTGGTCTTCGACTCGCTGAGCGGATCCTCACAGGTGCGGGGTGAGCGGCGGCCGCGCGTGCTGACCTTCCAGGGCGCGGGACTCACCGTCGACCTGGAGGTCACCGTGACCGCCACCGGCGGGCGGGTGGTGGGCCAGCTGATGCCCCCGCGCCACGTGGAGGTCGAGGTCCTCGGAAGCCGGCCGGTCACGCTGACGTCCGACGACCTGGGCAGGTTCATCTACGACGATGTTCCCGCCGGCCCGTTCAGCCTCCGCTGCCGTCTCGGGGACGCGACGGTCGTCACCGAGTGGATCACCGTCTGACGACGGCCCGCGCGGTGGGCGCGGCTTCCGGCGCGCGCCCGTCCGCGTCCCGCGACGGCCCCCGGGTTTCGGTGCCCAGGTGGGGGTAATCGACCTGGTAGACGACACAGGGGGACTCATGAGTGACCACCAGGCCGTGCCCGAGTTGATGGGCGAGAACGACGTCGTGGACCTGCTGGTGCGCCAGCACGCGATGATCAGGGATCTGTTCGACGAGGTCGAGGAATCCCCCGTGGGGGCACGGCGGACCGACGCCTTCGAGCGCCTCGTGCGGATGCTGGCGGTGCACGAGACCGCCGAGGAGGAGATCGTGCACCCCTACGCGCGTCTCAAGATCGAGGATGGGGAAGAGGTGGTCGGCGACCGCCTCGCGGAGGAGAGGGAGGCGAAGCAGCTGCTCGCCGACCTGGAGAAGCTGGGCACCGACCATCCCGACTTCTCCGGGCATCTCCAGGTGCTGCGGGCGGCGGTGCTGGCCCATGCCCAGGCCGAGGAGCGCTACGAGTTCGCCCGGTTGCGCGACCAGACGAGCGTGGCCGAGCGCCGGGCGATGGCGGCCGGGGTGAAGGCGGCCGAGGCGCTGGCCCCGACCCACCCGCACCCGGGCACGGAGTCGATGGTCATGAACCTGCTGTTCGGACCGCCTCTGGCGATCGTGGACCGGACGCGCGACGTGATCCGCCAGGCCATGCGGGGGCACGGCGGCTGAGGTACGACGTCCGCCCGCCGCTCTCGCCGGTGGTGGCCGGTCACGGGGCCCGGGGGTGAGACCGTGGCCCGGGGGCCGAGGTCGGTGGTGGCCTGTCACGGGGGTGAGGCCTGGTGGCCCGGGGGGGTCGAGGCGGGGGCGGGACCGGTCACGGCCTCGTCGCCGCGCCCGCCTCCCGCAGCGAGGAGGTGCCGCGGCGCCAGTGGCTCATGACGTGCTCGGCGAAGAGCCGGTCCAGGGTCAGGGCGCAGGCCGCGCCGTACAGGACGTCACCGGCCCGCGAGGGGTGCTGCGTCGCGAACCCGCCGCACATGTCGTCGGCGGCGATCTGCTCGTGGACGGCGTCGGCGCGCACGTGCTCGTCGTAGAAACGCCGCACCGCCTCGTCGCCGCCCAGCCTGCGCAGGCCCAGGGAGTAGCGGTGGTTGAGCGCCGAGGAGGTCATCTCGACCGCCGCCAGGTGGCCCAGCAGCGCTCCGAGGTGGCGCCGGTGCAAGCCGAACAGAGACATGGCGTTGGAGACGGCCAGCGTGATCGCCGGGACCCGGTCGAGGTGGGCGCCGTAGGAGTCGTCCATGTCCAGCCCGCGCATCGTGGCCCTGAACAGCTCCGAGCGCATCCGCTCGGCCCTCCCGCCGCCGTACGCGTCGGCCTGGATCTCCACCAGCGCGGCCTTGGGGCGGCCGCTCAGCCGGGGAATCGCCAGGGTGTGCGGGTCGGCCTCCTTGAGGTGGTGGATCGACCGGTGCGCGACGAACTCGCGGAACTGCTCCAGGTCGGCCTGCCTCTGGAGGAACCCCGCCAGGTCGGGCCCGTCGTCGGCGGCGGCCACCAGCTCGGCCAGGGCCTGGCGCGTCCGCTCGGTCCGCGAGCCCGGCGGGTACTGGACGGCCCGTGCCAGCCCCTCCTCGAACCGCGCCTCCAGGATCTCCCGCACCTCCAGCAGGGAGGGGTTCCACTCCCACCGGTCGTCCACACCGTCGAAGCCCTGGTAGTGCAGCTCGTAGCAGACGAAGAGGGCCAGCTGCACGTCCTCGTCCACGAGGACCGGGCCCGCGAAACGCGCCGGGAACGACAGGAGCGGGAGCGAGAGGAGACCGAAGCGGTGCGGCGGGCGTACCAGCCGTTCGAAGAGCAGGGAGGTGATCGGGCCCCGCACGGCGGGCAGCGCCGGAGCCCTGCCGGGAACCCGCGGATCCCGCGGGTTCGGCAGGTCCCGTTTCGAGCGCGACGAAGGCGACGGGGACGGCGAGGCGGGCTGGGACGGCGGGGACGGCGGGAACTTCGAGGGCGCCGGAGAACGTGACGGGCCGGAGGACCTCGGGAGCCTCGGCGTGCGCGCCCGGGTCGGGGCCTCCGGGAGCTCCGGGAGGTGCGACGGTCCGGAGGCCTCGGAGCGTCCCGGCGTGCGCGGCCGTAACGGAGACTCCGAGGGGGCCGGGAGGTTCGGGGACGCGGGAAGACCGGGAGCCGTCAGGGATCCGCTCGCGACCCCCGGGGGATCCTTCACCGTGGTGCCGTCGTCGTGGACGTCGGCGATACGCCGCCCGTAGTGAGCGGACGCGTCGAACCCGCGCGCCATGCGTCCCCCCGTTCGATGACCCCCAGACCGGTCCGATGCCCGCCCCCGAGCCCGCGAAACGCCCCCAAGATCGCTGCTTCCTTCCGATGAACTGCAGAAACAACGAAATATGCGGGTACTCCGGTTAGCCCGGGCCGCACTTCCGCCGTCCGGATCGGGGTGGTACCGCTCTCCTCGGGACGGGCCCGCGTTCGGCGGGGCGCGTGATCGATTCGGGATGTTTGGCATGACCGTTTACGGTCATGCCATGGAGAACCTCGACATCCCGCGGTTCCCGCCCGTCCCCCTACCGGAAGCGGTCCTGGTGTCTGCCTCTCCATCCGCGTCGGCGTCCGCCGACCCGTCCACCGTCGCGAGCGGCGGACCGCCCCCGGCCGTGCCCGTCCCCGGAGACGCGGCCGAGCGACCGGCTCCCGCGGGTGACACCGGAACCGAACGACCGGCCCACGGTGACGACACCGGCACCGCGCGAGCGGACCGCGCGGACGGCACCGGAACCGCACGCCCCGCTCACGGTGACGACGCCGAAACCGGGCGGCTGGCCGCGCTGCGGCGGTACGAGATCCTCGGCGCGTCCTCGGACGGAACCCTCGACCAGATCGCCAAACTGGCCGCGACCGTGTTCGACGCCCCCATCGCCACGGTCGGCGTCGTCGGCACCGACCGGGTGTGGTTCGCCGCCGCCCACGGGCTGGACGGGGTGGAACAGGTCGGCGTCGAGCCCGGCCTGTGCGCCTCGGCGGTGCTGGCGGACGGCCCGTACGTCGTGGAGGACGCGGCGGTCGACCCGCGTACCCGCGATCACCCGCTGGTCCGCGGGGAGCTGGGGCTGCGGTTCTACGCGGCCGCCCCGATCGTCACCGCCGAGGGACATCGGCTGGGCACCGTGAACGTCATCGACCGGCGCCCGAGGGAGGTCACCGCCACGCAGACGGCGGTGCTGACCGGGCTCGCCGCGCTGGTCGCCCGGCATCTGGACCTGCGCCTGGAGACCGTCCACGCCATACGCGCCGAGCGGCTGCTCCGCGAGGAGGCCGACGAGCGCGGCGCCGTGACCGCCGCGCTCGCCGAGCGGCTGCGCCAGGTCGCCGCCGAGGAACGCGAGACGGGCCACCCCGCGCTGTGCCAGCTCGGCGGCTCGGGACGGCAGTGCGGCGAACCCGCCGAGCTAAAGATCGCCGACGGCTGGGGCGACTCGGCGTGGGCCTGCACCGCGCACGCGGAGGAGGCCCTCTTCGTGGCCGCGGTGTTCATCGCCAACAAGGACCTTGGCGGCCTGAACGCCTATCTCGACCGCCCCTGACCCGCCCTGCGACGCTCCGGGGGCTCCCGGTGACGCTCCCGACCCGCCCTGCGACGCTTCCGGCGACCGGTGGCGCCACCCGGGCGACCTGACCACTCGGTGGCCGGGTCGTCCCGGGAGCGCGCTCGGGCGCGAGTCTTGAGACAACCACTCGTCAGGCGCGGGCCGTCGGGGAAGCGGTACAGGCGAGTCGCCGGGGAGAGTCGTCAGGCGTTCACCCTGGCGCGGCGGGCCTCGATCGCCTCCAGTCCCACCTGGTCGTCGGGGAGGGCGTCGGGCATCTCGGTGTCGAGCCCCACCAGCCTCCTGACCCGCAGCGACCCGGCGACGACCAGCACCATCCCGAGAGCGCAGACCAGGTAGAGCAGCCCGATGCCTCGGCCGGGTCCCACCCCGATCACCGCGCCGACCGTCGAGGCGAGAGGGCCGCCGGGGACGAGCAGCGGGTCGAGCAGGGCGGTGCCCAGGGGGGCCACCAGCCCCATGCCGATCGGCAGGGTCGACCAGGCGACCAGGGTGTTCAGCGCGAAGACCCGGCCGTGGTAGCGGTACGGCACCTTGATCTGGACGATCGTGGTGTAGATCGAGTTCATCACGGTGAGGAAGAAGGTCAGCGCGAACGCGCCGATCCCGATCGTCACCAGCGACGGGCCGAGGCCGACGATCACGCTTCCCGCGGCCATGGCCAGCGTGGCGGCCAGGACACCGCGGAAGCGCCGCTTGGGCGGCCCGCCCCACAGTGCCATGGTGAGCCCGCCGAGCAGCACGCCGAGGCCGCTCACCACCGAGATGCGGCTGACGTCGGCGAGGGTCGCGAAGGAGAGCACCAGCGGGGACACCAGCAGCATGAGCGGCGACAGGAAGATGTTGAGCACCGCGAAGAAGGCGAGCATCGAGCGCAGGCCCCGCTCGTTCCAGGTGTAGCCGAACCCCTTGGCGATCTCGGTGGTCAGCGGCTCCCTGGGCCGCCACGGCAGCGTGGAGGGGAAGCGGACGAGGAGCACGACGACGATCGCGAAGACGTAGCTGGCCACGTCGATGGCGACGATGCCGCCCAGCCCGATCCAGGCCAGCAGGCCGGCGGCGATCAGCGGTACGACCAGCTGCGCCACGCCGCCCGCCATCTGGGTGACCCCGATCGCGTGGCCGAGGTAGTGCTTGGGGACCAGCTGCGGGACCGCGGAGTTGTAGGCCAGCCGCTGGAAGCTGCTCGCGACCGACAACGAGATGATCAGCAGGTAGATGTGCCAGAGCTGCAGGTCACCGAACAGGATGATCCCGGCGAGTACCGCCTGGATGGCGGCCGAGGCGCAGTCGGCCAGCAGGATCACCCTGCGCCGGTCCCCCCGGTCCACGATCGCGCCGGCCAGCGGCGAGATCAGCAGCCCCGCGAGGTTGAGCACGGCCAGGATCGAGAACTGCGTCACCGAACCCGAGTCGACCAGCACCGTGAGCGGCAGCGCCCACCCGACGAGCGCGGAACCGATCATGGATATCTGCTGGCCCGCGGAGAAGGTGAGGAAGCGCGCCATGCTGGGCTGCACGGCGTCCTTCCCGTCCTTCCCGTCTGTCCCGTCCTTCGTGTCCGAGGTCCTGGCGACCCCGTGGACCCACCAGGTGTCGTCGGGCCCGCGTTCCGGGGGCGCGTCCAGCCGGTCGTGGATCTGCAGGATCCCGGCCAGCTCCTCGGCCCGGTAGCGCAGGAAGAAGTGCCCGCCCTCGTCGAGGACGACCAGGGCCGCGGTGTCGGCGATGAAGTGCCACTCCCTGAACCGCTCCTCGTAGAAGTCGGTCGCCGGGTCGCGCTCGCCGATCACCGAGACGACCGGGGCGCGCAGCCGTACGCGGTCGGGGGTGTCGAACAGGTCGGTGAAGTACTTCTCGGCCGCCTTGCCGTCGTGGCGCATCGTGCGGACGATCCGGTCGGCCACCCCCGGGTCGAGCTCCTCCAGGTCGACGCCCCGTGCCTTGAGCCAGTTGATGTCGCCCTGGCTGCGGCGCAGGCTCTCGAACTCCCCGATGCGCGACAGGGTCCGCATCAGGCCCCGGGGACGGGCGAAGGGGAAGATCGCCCCGATGTAGACGGCCTCGACCTCGCGTCCCGCCGCCTCCACGCGCCTGGCCAGCTCGGTGGCGAGTCCCGCGCCGACCCCGCAGTGGCCGTAGATCACGACCGGCCCCTCGACGGTCCGCAGGATCTCCTCGGTGCAGCGCCCGGCGACCTCGTCGAAGTCCTCGGGCTCCTCGTCCAGCCCGACGTCGTTGCCCGGGATGGCGACGGCGTAGAGCGCCTGGTCCTCGGGGAGCGCGTCGGCGAGCGGCTGGTAGACGATCGCGCTGCCCGAGCCGTACGGGACGCAGACGTAGCTGCGCGTCACGGTACGGCGAGGAGTGAGCCGCTGGAGCAGCGGGCGGACCCCTCCGCCGCCGGGGCCGCCGACGAACCCGGCCAGCTCCCGCACGGTGCGGAAGGAGAACAGGTCCACCAGGCCGACCTGCAGGCTGCCCTCGGGCAGGGCCCTGCGCAGCTTGGCCACGACCTGGATGGCCAGCAGGGAGTTGCCGCCCAGGTCGAAGAAGTCGTCGCCCGCGCCGACGCGCTCCACCGAGAGCACCTGCTCCCAGACGGCGGCGATCGCCCGCTCGGCGTCGTTCTCCGGCTCGACGTACTCGGCGGCCCCGGGCTTCTCAGGGGCGGGCAGGGCCTTGCGGTCCAGCTTGCCGTTCGGCGTCAGCGGCAGCGCGTCCAGGGTGACGAACATCGAGGGGACCATGTGGTCGGGCAGGGTGCCGCCGAGGGCGACCCGCACCCGGGCGGTCTCCGGCGGCTCGTCCGCGACGAGGTAGGCGACGAGCCGCCGGTCCCCCGGCACGTCCTCCCTCACGATCACCGCGGCGTCGCGCACCCCCGCGCGCTCCCGCAGCGCCGTCTCGATCTCTCCCAGCTCGATCCGCAGGCCGTGCAGCTTGACCTGGTCGTCCAGGCGGCCGAGGAACTCGATCGTGCCGTCGGGCAGCCACCGGGCCGCGTCGCCGGTCCGGTAGACGCGGTCGTGGCCGAGGGGGAAGAACCGCTCGGCGGTGAGCTCGGGCCGCCGGTGGTAGCCGAGGGCGACGCCGACCCCGCCGATGTGCAGCTCGCCGGGCACGCCCACCGGCACCGGGCGGCGGTGCGGGTCCAGCACGTGCAGCGTGATGTTCTGGATCGGCGCGCCGATCGGCACGCTCGTCCTGCCCGCGAGCGCCTCGGCGGTGCAGTGCCAGGAGGAGACGTCGACGGCGGCCTCGGTGGGGCCGTAGAGGTTGTGCAGCTCGGCGCCCGGCAGCGTCGCGAGGCAGCGCAGGGCCAGGTCGACCGGGAGCTCCTCACCGCTGCAGATGACGCGCCGCAGCGAGGTCAGGTCCCGTATGCCGTCCTCCGACAGGAAGATTCCCAGCATCGAGGGGACGAAGTGCGTCGTGGTGACGCCCTCCGAGGCCACCAGTTCGCGCAGGTAGGCCGGGTCGCGGTGCCCGCCCGGCTCGGCCAGCACCATCCTGGCGCCCGTCATGAGCGGCCAGAAGAACTCCCAGACCGACACGTCGAAGCCGGCGGGCGTCTTCTGCAGGACGACGTCGTCCGGCGTCAGGCCGTAGCGCCTCTGCATCCAGTCGAGGCGGTTGACGATGCCGCGGTGGCTGTTCGGCACGCCCTTCGGCCTGCCCGTCGAGCCGGAGGTGTAGATCATGTACGCCGCCGCGCCCGGCTCCACCGCGCCGCTCGTGCCGCCGACGCCACCCGAGCCCGGACCCTCCGCACCGCCCGCACCACCCGTGCCACCCGCGCCCGGCTCGCCCGCGCCACCCGGAGCGGCGCCGGCGTCTTCGACGCCCCAGTCGTCCCCGGCTTCCCCGGCTTCCCCGGCGTTCCCGGTGGCGGCCCAGACGGCGGGATCGTCCAGAGCGAGGACGGTGGCGCCGTGCCCGGCCAGCCGGTCCGCCAGGTGCCGCTGGGTCAGCACCACGGCGGCGCCCGCGTCGGAGAGCATGAAGGCGAGCCGGTCGGCGGGGTAGTCGGGGTCGAGCGGCACGTAGGCCGCCCCCGACTTGAGCACGCCCAGCAGCCCGGCCACCAGCTCCGCCGACCGCTCCGCGCAGACCGCGACCAGCGATCCCGGCCCTGCCCCCGAGCCGCGCAGCACGCGGGCCACCCCGGCGGCCCGCTCGTCGAGCTCCCGGTAGGTCAGCGACTCCCCCCTGAAGGTGACCGCGGGGGCGTCGGGGCTCCGTGCCACCTGGGCCTCGACGAGGCCGTGCAGCGTCGCGTCGGAGGGGAAGTCGGCCGCCGTGGCGTTCCACTCCTCGGTGAGGAGACGGCGCTCGGCCTCCCCGAGCAGCTCCAGCTCGCTCACCGGGACGCCGGGGCGGGCGACGGCGTCCCGCAGGAGGTTCTCCAGGTGCCCGGCCATCCGCTCGACGGTCGCGGCGTCGAACAGCGCGGTCCGGTAGGTGAAGGTGGCGGTCATGCCGCCGTCGGCGGCGGGCACCAGGTAGAGCTCGATGTCGTAGCGCGCCGAGCCCGGCGCCATCGCGAAGTCCTCGGCCGCCAGGTCACCGGCGGCGCCCGCGGCGACGGCGAAGTCGTGCATGGAGAAGAGCGCGTCGGCCAGCGGCTGCCTGCTCGGGTCGCGCGGCACGTCGAGTGCGTCGACCAGCCGCGTGAAGGGCAGTTCCTGGTGGTCGAGGGCGTCGATGACCACGTCGCGGGTGCGGGTGACGAGCTCGGCGAAACCGGGGTCGCCGCCGAGGCGGGCGCGGAGCACGAGGGTGTTGACGAACATGCCGACCACGTCGTCCAGCCCGTCCCTGGTCCGCCCGGCGACCGGCGTGCCGACGGCGAGGTCGTCCCGGCCGCTGTAGCGGGCGAGCAGCGCCTGGAAGGCGGCGAGCAGGGTCATGAAGCGGGTCGCGCCGCGCTCCGCGCCCAGCCCGGTCAGGGCGGTGACCAGCTCGGGGTCGAGCCGGTGGACGTGGGAGGCGCCGTCGAAGGTCAGCCGGGGCGGGCGCGGCCGGTCCGAGGGCAGCTCCGCGCGGGGCAGCCCGGCCAGTTCCCCGCGCCAGAACGCCAGCTCGCGCTCGAACGGCCGCTCACACTGCCAGAGCGCGAAGTCCCCGTACCGGACGGCGGGTGCGGCGGGGGCGTCTCCCCGGTACAGCGCGAGGAGGTCGGCGAAGAGCAGCTGGGTCGACTGCCCGTCGGCGGCGATGTGGTGCACGAACAATGCCAGGACGTGCTCGTCGTCGGCGATCCTGATCAGGGTGGCGCGCAGCAGCGGCCCCTCGGCCAGGTCCAGCGGCTCGGCGCTCTCCGCGCCGATCAGCTCGGCGGCCTCCGCGTCCGTGGCGGCCTCGGCCAGGCGCAGCGGCACCGGCGCGGCGGGGACGACGTGGACCGCGGGCTGCCCGTCCTCCGTCGCGGGGAAGCGGTGGCGCAGGCTCTCGTGCCGGTCCGTCAGCGTGGCCAGCAGGTCGCGCAGCCGGTCGACGTCGAGCGGGCCGCGCAGCCGCACCGCGACCGGGAGGGTGTACGTGGAGGTGCCCGGGGTGAAGTGCTCCATGAACCACAGGGGCTCCTGGGCCGGGGAGAGCGGGGGAGGCGTGCCCTCGGGCCTGCGCGGGATCTCGGGACGTTCGGTGTCGACGGCCCCGCCCCGGAGCCTGCGCCTGAGCAGATCCCGCCTGGCATCGGACAGATCGGCGACGGACATGGCCTCATCCCCCTGTGACGACGTCTCCACGGGTACGCCGGGACAGCGCGGCGCCTGGGTGCGGGGGGCGCGGCGCGCTCACGATGAATCCACGGAAACCATCGGACGCGCACCCCAGTGTGCGCAGAATAGGAAAGAAGGTATCCCAAAAAGATCCGCGACTCCATCAAGGTCCACTGGCCACTTCCGGCAGCAGGAAAGGCGTAACGGTCCCCACCGCGAACCGGCGGAACCACCGCGAAGACGCCGGGGGACGCCGGGGAGAGGCCGGGGAGACACCGGGAGGTGCCGGGAAACGCCCGGGAAAACACGGCGCCCGGCGCGTGGGAGCGGGGGAAGCACCGGTCTCCCGGTACGGGAAGGTACGGTCGGTTCATGTCCGAGCGCAGCATGCCGCATGACCTCGCCGCCTGGGCGTGCCCCCACGGGCAGGACGCTCGCCGGGGTTGCACGACCTGCTACGAGGAGTCCAGCGACCCCGACACGTCGAATCCCTTCTGGGAGGTCGCCGCGTGGTTCACCACCTCGCGGCCGATCCCGATCAGGACGCTCCAGGACGCGCACCACCACGGCCGCCATTTCGCCCTCGACCAGCCGTCCACGCCGCTGGTCTACCTGCTGACCGGCCGCGCCCGCGCGGGTGACAGCGTGCAGGCGATCGCGGGCGTCGTCGGCTTCCTGCTGCACAACCGGCACGTGGTGGCCGACTTCACCGTGACCGAGACCCGCGCCACGCGCCGCTCGCCCGGCACTCCCGCCGCGCCCAACGCGACCCGCCAGACCGACAAGTGGCTCCAGGACCAGCGCCGCCCCGACGGCCGCGCACGGTGAGAGCTCCGCGCCGCGGATGACAGGGTACGGCGGCGGTCCCTAAGCTCGACAACACCATTGTCGGGACGGCGAGCCGGGAGGCGATCGTGACGGCGGACCCTCCGGGCTTCGAGCTGCCGCTCCGGCTCTTCCTCGGTTTCCGGGTGCTCATCGACGAGCTCCACGCGGAGCTCGCCCGCCAGGGGCACCCTGACGTGCGGCCGATGCACGGCTTCGTGATGCAGGCGATCGGCCCCGAGGGCACCACGGCCGTGGAGCTCGGCCGACGGCTGGGCGTCTCCAAGCAGGCGGCGGGCAAGACTGTCGACACCCTGGAGCAGCTGGGCTACGTCGAGCGCGGCTCCGACCCCGGCGACGCCCGCCGCAAGATCGTGCGGCTCACCGAGCGGGGCGTCGACAGCCTCGTCCGGTCGGCGCGCATCTTCGAGGACCTGCGCGCGGGCTGGGCGAGGACCCTCGGCGAGGACCGTCTGCGCGCCCTGGAGTCCGACCTGCGCGCCGTGACCCCGCAGGACGTCTTCCGCCTGGACGTCCCCGGCTGGTTCGGCGGCCACTGAACGTTCGCGGGAGCGGCCGGCGTGCGCGAAGCACTCCGTCCGCACGGGAGCCCGGCGAGGTCCGAACGGGAGCCCGGCGAGCAGGACTTCACCGAAGGGAACGTCACCGGGCGGAACCTCCCTCATCCGTGCGGCGGATGGAGAGCCCCGGCTCGCGGGAGCGCGTACCGCGACGCGGGCGCCCCCGCCCGGCTGGGGACAATGGCGGGTATGCGAATCCTGATCGTCGGCGGCACCCGGTTCGTCGGCCGGCACATCACCGAGGCCGCGCTCGCGGCCGGACACGAGGTCTCCCTGCTGCACCGCGGCCGGTCCGGCCCCGGGCTGTTCCCCGAGGCCGAGCACCTGACGGCCGACCGCGACGGCGACCTGTCCGTACTGCACGACCGGCAGTGGGAGGCGACGATCGACGTCAGCGCGTATTTCCCGTCGCAGGTGACCTCGCTCTCCGGCGCGCTCTCCACCGGCCAGTACGCCTTCGTCTCCAGCACCGCGGTCTACCGGACGCCCGAGGCGCGGGGCTTCACCGAGGACTCGCCGCTGGCGGAGATCGACGGGCCGGTCCCCGAGACGGTGACGAGCGAGACGTACGGGGCGCTGAAGGTGCTGTGCGAGCGGGCCGCGGCGGAGGCGTTCGGCTTCCCGACGCTGATCGTGCGGCCCACGTACGTCATCGGCCCGCACGACCACACCGGCCGCTTCACCTACTGGGTCAACCGGATCGCGCGGGGCGGCGAGGTCCTCGCGCCCGGCGATCCCGGCGACCCCATCCAGGTCATCGACGCCCGCGACCTGGCCGCCTGGATCGTCTCCATGGTCGAGGGGACGCGTTCGGGCACCTTCCACACGGTCAGCCCTCCCCCGCCGTTCTCCTTCGGCGACATGCTGGAGGCGATCGCGGCCGAGGTCGGGCCGCCGGGAACGACCCTGACCTGGGTCGGGCAGGACTTCCTGCTCGCCGAGGGCGAGACCGGCCGGTCGCTCCCTCTGTGGTCCGAGGGTGATCCCTGGATGTCGGTCAACACCGCCGATCCCGCCGCGGCCCGCGCCGCGGGGCTCGACCCGCGGCCCCTGGGACAATCGATCCGCGAGATCCGCGAGGCGGAGTCGTCCTTCTCGACGGACGCCGCCATCACCCCCGCCAGGGAGGCCGAGCTGCTGTCCCGCTGGTCCGCGCGCGGCGCCTAGAAACGAACTCCGGCCTCCGGCCGCTGATTTCCGGCCGTCGGACGACGGTCATCGTCCGACGGCCGGAAATCAGCGGCTTTCGGTCACGGCCCGGGGTCAGCCTCCCAGCCGTGACGGCCGCAGCGGGTTGTGCCCGACCTCCAGCAGCGCCCGCCGCCGGTCGTCGTCGTCCTCGTCGACCGCTCCCTCGGCCAGCGTGTCCTCGACGCGGTCGACGGCCTGCCGCATCGTCTCGACGTCGTCGGCGGTCAGGTCGGCCTTCCGCTTGCCGAGAACCTGGAGCACCTGACGCCCGAGCGGCGGCATGGCCGCCTCAGGGCTCACCGCGTCGGCCCCGCCCGCCGACGTCGAGGCCGAGGCGAGCAGGAAGGCCCTCAGCTCCTCCGACGTCATGTTCACGACCTCGTGGAACTCCTGCCACACCAGGTCGAGGATCAGATCCGATTCGTCGGCCATCGTGCTCTCCTCTCATGCCGGGCCGGTACGGCCACGCCCCGGACACGAACCGGCCACCGGCGGGAGTGCGCGCGGTGACGGGCGCACGGCCCGCCCTACCCCGGCTTTCACACCGACTAACACGAGAGCCGGGGCACGGATGGGGAAAGAGACCTCCACAGCCGGACGAGAGCCACCCTCGGGCGGGGCCGCCCTCCGAGCGCACGCCCCTGTCCGGGCAGCGGCGGCCGATCGGCCGAGCCCTCAGAAACAGAACCCTCTCGGACGGGCCTGCTGAAAAAGTCCTCAAGGAGGGGAAGGCGGCCCTGCCGCAGAGTGATCTCATGCGACCAGAGCCATTCAGCTGCCATTTTCCTAAATGTCAGAATTTAAGACGAAATTTGTCACCAGAGTTGAACCTGCAATTCTCGCTCCGGCGCAACCTCGGCCTTTCTCTTCGGCGGCGATCCCGGACCAAGGCTTTGTCTTGTGCGGGGTGAACACCCGGATGCCCCTGAACTAGCGTTTTGTGTGACATCGATTCCACATATTTCTGAAAACCGGATTGGCGCCCTTCAGGACAAGGCGGCATGCCGGACTGAAACATCAGAGACGGAGTGACATGTTCAAGCACGTTCTCACCATCGGCACATTGGCGGCCTCCGGCTTCATCGTCGCCATGACGATGCCGGTTCAGCCCGCCGGGGCGAACGCGGCACCCCAGGAAGCCGCTCCGGTATCCGTACTTCTGAGTGATCCGTCTCCCGGCGGTCACCGACGGCACCGCTCCTCACCCGGCCATTACCAGCCCCGCTCCTCACCCGGCCGCCAGCAGCACCGTTTCTCGCCCGGCCGCCAGCAGCAACGACCCGAGACCGGCCAGCAACACCGCTCCTCACCCGGCCGCCAGCAGCAACAACCCGAGACCGGCCGCCAGGACGGCTCCTCACCTGGCCGCCAGCACTACTCCGTGCGCGGCAATCAGTACTTCTCGCCCGGCATCCCCTTCTAGCTGTACTGACCTGAGAGGTTCCGAAGCGGGCCGGTGGTCGTGGACGATCGGTGACCCGGTGGTCGGCGCGCCGGCCCTGTCGTGCCGGATCCTCGCGCCGTCGCCGGGACACGCCGGGCGGGAACGGCCGGTCAGGGCGCCGCGTTCCTTCGAACCTGTCGTCGGTCCTCACATGAGATGTGTCACGAGGGTGTCCAGGCCGGTCGCCACGAACCGGTCTTCGACACCCTCGTCCTGCCCGGTGGCCGGTTCCGCGACGCCCGAGGGCGGCCGGCGTCAGTAAGCCGCGCCGTCACCCCGGGACGTCCCGTCCAGGACAGACCCCTCCGAGGCAAACCTGACCGGCCGGCCCTCCTCAGGCGGGGTCGTCCACCGTGAAGCGCACTCCGGAGAAGCGGCTCCGCCACTCGGTGACCTCCGGCGCCACGGTGCCCGGGTCGACGTTCTCGTCCAGGCCCCGGGCGACGAACGCGGCCAGCTCCGGCATGTCCGCCTCGGCCATCCCGAGCCTGACGATTTCCGGCGTACCGACGCGCAGGCCGTTCGTGTCCCCCTCGACCGCCTCCGACGGCAGGCCGATGCCGCAGGCGAGAAGGTTGGCCTCGCGCAGCCGCCGGGCGGCCCGCTGGCCGCCGCCGTAGCGGTGGGCCAGGACGGCGAACTGGTGGGAGCGGGTACAGCCGCGCTCGGCGGCGAAGACCGGGACCCCGAGGGCGAGCAGCTCCTCCGCCAGCCGCCGCGCGGTCGCGACCATCTCCCGCGCGTAGGCGGGTCCCGCGGCCTTCCAGTCGAGCATCGTCATGGCGAGCGCCGCGGTCTTTCCCGCGTCGAAGTTCGCGGTCAGCCCCGGGTAGGCGATCGCCTCGAGCCGCTGGGCCAGCTCGGCGTCGTCGGTCACGACGAGGCCGCCCGCGGGACCGCCCAGGCTCTTGTACGTGCTCATGGTGATCAGATGGGCGCCCTCGTCGAGCGGCTGCGGCCAGACCTTCCCGGCGATCATCCCGCACAGGTGGGCGGCGTCGAAGAGCACGCGGGCGCCGACCGAGTCGGCGATCTCACGGATCCGGGCCACGGGGTGGTGGAACAGGTTGAGGCTGCCGCCGATGGTGATCAGCTTCGGCCGTACCCGCCCGGCGAGCTCTCGCAGGGCGTCGACGTCCACCGTGTAGCCGTCGGAGGTGACGGGGGCGGGAACGATCCGCAGCCCGTACAGGCCGGCCGCGCCCGGCTGGTGGTGGGTGACGTGGCCGCCGATGCTCGCCGGAGGGGCGATGATCGTGTCACCGGGTTCGCAGGTGGCCATGAACGTGTAGAGGTTCGCGAGCGCCCCCGAACCGACGCGCACCTCGGCGTAGCGCGCGCCGAAGACCTCCGCGACCAGCTCGGCGGCGACGATCTCGATCTGCTCGATCGCCTCCAGGCCCATCTCGTACTTCTCACCCGGGTAGCCCAGCGACGGCCGCGACCCGAGGTTGGCCGAGAGCAGGGCCTCGGCCCGCGGGTTCATGATGTTCGTGGCCGGGTTCAGGTTGACCGACTCTATGTGGTGGATGCGGCGGTTGTCGGCCACCAGCCTTTCGATCTCGTTCTGGACCGTGGAGGCTGTCTGGTCCGTCACGCCCTTCAGGACGGACTGGATGCGATCCTCGGTGGTGGCGGGCACCCAGGGGCGGTGAGCGAGGGCACGGGGCATCGGATGATCTCCTGGCCGACAGGCAGACGGCTGTCGCGATGACGTCACGGTGTCTGCCACACGACGTTAGATCGCCGACTGAGCCCGGCGCATCGGGTGAAAGATGGGCTTTCTAGCTGCTTTTTCCTACATTTGCCGGAAAAAGATCACTTCTTCCACGGGGACACCAGACGCACCTTCCGTCTCCCCGGACCGACGGCCCCGCGGCATCGGAACGGGACCGCTTCGGGGCCGCACGACGACCGCTCGAGCCGAAGACCGGGCGGCCTCAGGACCGCACGACGGGCTCGTCTCAGGACCGCACCACGAGACCGCCTCGGGGCCGCGCGCCGGGATCGCCTCGGGGCCGCACGACCGGGCTCATTTAAATGAGTGAGCAACTCACTCACTCCTTGGGTAGGATGCCCGGCGTGACATCGACCTCACAGCGGGCGACCCCCCTCCCCCCCGACGAGCGGCGCGCGGCGCTCGTCGCCTCCACCCTGTCGCTCGTGCTCGCCGAGGGCCCCGACGTGAGCACCCGGCAGATCGCGCAGGCCGCGGGCGTGGCCGAGGGGACGATCTTCCGGGTCTTCACCACCAAGGACGAGCTCGTGAACGCGGCCGTCGCCAGCGCCTTCGACTCCGCACCGCTGCTGGACGAGCTGGAGGCCGTCGACCGTACGGCTCCCCTGGACGTCCGGCTCGTCGCGGCGGTCGAGATCCTGCAGCGGCGCACCGCGCGCATCTTCCGCGTGGTGGACGCGATAGGACTGAAAGCCGTCGAGGCAGGCCGCAACCACCAGAGCCTCTCCGAGGAGAGCTCCCTCATCCGGCAGGCGCTCACCGACCTGATCGAACCCGCCCGCGACCGGCTACGGTTCGAGCCGCGCGAGGCCGCGCGCCGGCTGCACCTGCTGACCATCTCGTTCACCCATCCCCGGCTCGTCGAGAACGACCCGGTGGCAGCCTCGGAGATCGTCTCCATGCTGCTCGACGGGGTCCGCCTGCGCCCCGGCGCCCCCGAACCGCTTCCCTGACCCCGACGGTCCCGACAGTCCGGCGGTCCGACGGCCCTGGCCCTCTCCGCCTCGACCCGACCCCCGACCCGAACGGCCCTGGCCCTCTCCGCCTCGACCCGACCCCCCGACCCGATCCGTCCCGACCCGCTCCCTCGCCTCGACGTCCTCCTTGACCTCAACCGAGGTTCACGTCGCAGGCTGATCCCCGACACTCCCTGGAGGAGATCCCCTTGATCCCGGTTACCGGGGCGACGGGCGAGACCGGCCGGCGGCCGGATCCCCGGCACGACGCCCCTCGCCCGGCCACCCCACGTGAAGAGACCTCATGCTGACCCGCCTGCTCCGCACGTACCTGCGCCCCTACTCGTGGGTGCTGACCGCCGTGGTGGTGCTGCAGCTCGTCGGCACCATCGCCTCCCTGTACCTGCCCAGCCTGAACGCCGACATCATCGACCGGGGCGTCGCCACCGGCGACACCGGCTACATCCTGTCCGCCGGCGGCTGGATGCTGCTCGTCTCCCTCGTGCAGATCGCCTGCGCGATCGCGGCGGTCTACTACGGCTCCCTCGCGGCCATGGGCTTCGGGCGGGACGTCCGCTCGGCCGTCTTCCACCAGGTCGGCGGGTTCTCCGCCAGGGAGGTCTCCCAGTTCGGGGCCCCCTCGCTGATCACCCGCGGCACCAACGACGTGCAGCAGGTCCAGATGCTCGTCGTGATGACCTGCACGATGCTGGTCGCCGCGCCGATCATGGGCGTCGGCGGCATCATCATGGCCCTGCGCCAGGACCTCGGCCTGTCCTGGCTCATGCTGGTCTGCGTCCCCGCGCTGCTGGTGTCGATCGGCCTGATCATCACCCGCATGGTCCCCCAGTTCCGCGCGATGCAGGACCGCATCGACACGGTCAACCGGGTGCTGCGCGAGCAGCTCACCGGCATCCGCGTGGTGCGCGCCTTCGTCCGCGAGCGCGAGGAGACCCGCAGGTTCGCCGAGGCCAACCAGGCGCTGACCGACACGTCGCTGCGCGTCGGACGGCTGACCGCGCTCATCTTCCCGACCGTGATGCTGATCCTCAACGTCTCCAGCATCGCCGTACTCTGGTTCGGCGCCGCGCGGGTGGACAGCGGCGAGATGCAGATCGGCGCCCTCACCGCGTTCCTCATGTACCTGATGCAGATCCTCATGTCGATGATGATGGCCACCTTCATCTCGATGATGATCCCGCGCGCCGCGGTCTGCGCCGAGCGCATCGGCGAGGTGCTCGACACCGAGTCGTCGGTGACACCGCCCCGCGACCCGGTACGGCAGGTGAGCGGCCGCGCCGAGCTGGAGATGCGCGACGTCGAGTTCCGCTACCCGGGCGCGGCGGCACCGGTACTGTCCGGCATCTCCTTTCGCGCGAGCGCGGGACGGACCACCGCCGTCATCGGCAGCACGGGCTCCGGCAAGACGACGCTGATCTCCCTGATACCCCGGCTGTTCGACGCCACCTCGGGCACGGTGTCGGTCGACGGCGTCGACATCCGCGACCTCGACCCCCAGACGCTCTGGACGCGCATCGGCCTGGTGCCGCAGCGGCCGTACCTGTTCAGCGGCACCGTCGCGAGCAACCTGCGGTACGGCAACCCGGACGCGAGCGACGCGGAGCTGTGGGAGGCGCTGGAGGTCGCCCAGGCCCGCGACTTCGTCGAGGCGATGCCCGAGGGCCTGGAGGCGCCCATCGCGCAGGGCGGCACGAACGTGTCCGGCGGGCAGCGGCAGCGGCTCGCCATCGCCAGGGCGCTGGTCAGCAAGCCCGAGATCTACCTGTTCGACGACTCGTTCTCGGCCCTCGACCTGGCCACCGACGCGCGGCTGCGGGCCGCACTGCGCCCGCACACCGCCGACGCCGCCGTCGTCATCGTCGGCCAGCGGGTCTCCACCATCGCCGACGCCGACCAGATCATCGTCCTGGACGACGGCGTGATCGTCGGCCTGGGAACCCACGACGAGCTGCTGGATTCCTGCCCCACGTACCTCGAGATCGTCGAGTCCCAACTAGCCGCGGAGACCGCAGCATGAGCGACCGGCCCACGACGACCACGCGACCGCGCCCCCCGGGCCCCCCGGCCGGAGGGCCCGGCTTCGGCCGCGGTCCCTTCGGCGGAGCCGGGATGCCCGCGGAGAAATCGATGACCTTCGGGCCGTCCGCGCGCCGGCTGATGCGGCGCCTGGATCCCGACCGCCCGAAACTCATCATCGTGATCGCCCTCGCCGTGACCAGCGTGGTGCTGAACGTCATCGGACCGAAGATCCTCGGCCACGCGACGGACCTGATCTTCACCGGGGTGATCGGCAAGCAGCTGCCCGCCGGCACGACCCCCGAGCAGGCGATCGCCGCCGCCCGCGCGTCGGGCAACGACAACTTCGCCAACCTGCTCGCGGGGCTGGAGGACTTCGTACCGGGCCGGGGCATCGACTTCGGCGCGCTGGGCACGGTCCTGCTGTGGGTCCTGGGGATCTACGTCGCGGCGTCGGCCTTCGCCTGGATCCAGGGTTACGTGCTCAACGACGTGGTGCAGCGCACCGTGTTCCGGCTGCGCGAGGACGTCGAGGACAAGCTGAACCGGCTCCCCCTGCGGTTCTTCGACGGCCAGCCGCGCGGCGAGCTGCTCAGCCGGGTCACCAACGACATCGACAACGTCTCCCAGACCCTGCAGCAGACGATGAGCCAGCTGCTGACCTCGCTGCTGACCGTGATCGGCGTGCTGGCGATGATGTTCTTCATCTCGCCGCTGCTCGCGCTGATCGCCCTGATCACCATCCCGCTGTCGATGGTCGTCACCGCGCAGATCGCGAAGCGCTCGCAGAAGCACTTCGTCGCGCAGTGGGCCCACACCGGCACCCTGAACGCCCACATCGAGGAGGCGTTCACCGGTCACGAGCTGGTGAAGGTGTTCGGACGCCGCCCCGAGGTCGAGGAGGTGTTCAGGCAGCGCAACGAGGAGCTGTTCAAGGCCAGCTTCGGCGCCCAGTTCGTCTCCGGGATCATCATGCCGACGATGATGTTCATCGGGAACCTCAACTACGTCGCCATCGCCGTCGTCGGCGGCCTGCGGGTCGCCACCGGGTCGATGAGCCTGGGCGACGTGCAGGCGTTCATCCAGTACTCGCGGCAGTTCACCCAGCCGCTCACCCAGGTCGCCTCGATGGCCAACCTGCTGCAGTCGGGGGTGGCCTCGGCCGAGCGCGTCTTCGAGCTGCTCGACGCCGAGGAGCAGGCCCCGGACCCCGCGGTCCCGGTGCCTCCGACCGTCAGGCGGGGCCGCGTCGAGTTCGAGCACGTGTCCTTCAGCTACGACCCGGAGCAGCCCCTCATCGAGGACCTGTCCCTGGTGGCCGAACCCGGGCACACGGTCGCGATCGTCGGCCCGACCGGCGCGGGCAAGACCACCCTGGTCAACCTCGTCATGCGCTTCTACGAGCTGGACTCGGGACGGATCACCCTCGACGGCGTCGACATCACCGCGATGCGCCGCGACGACCTGCGCTCGCACATCGGCATGGTGCTCCAGGACACCTGGCTGTTCGGCGGCACCATCCGCGAGAACATCGCCTACGGCAACCCGCGGGCCACCGAGGAGCAGCTCCAGGCCGCCGCGCGCGCCACGTTCGTCGACCGGTTCGTCCGCACGCTGCCCGACGGCTACGACACCGTGATCGACGAGGAGGGGAGCAACGTCAGCGCCGGGGAGAAGCAGCTGCTGACCATCGCCCGCGCCTTCCTCGCCAACCCGTCCCTGCTCATCCTGGACGAGGCCACCAGCTCGGTCGACACCCGCACCGAGGTCCTGGTGCAGCACGCCATGGCCGCGCTCCGCTCGGACCGCACCAGCTTCGTCATCGCCCACCGGCTGTCCACCATCCGCGACGCCGACCTCATCCTGGTGATGGACGCGGGGCGCATCGTCGAGCACGGCACCCACGACGAGCTGCTCGCCGCGAGGGGCGCCTACCACCGCCTGTACTCGGCGCAGTTCAGCGGCGCCGTGGTCACGGACGACGAGGAGGCCGCCGTACGCTGAGCCCCGCCGCCCGCCCGGCACCACCCGCGCGGTGTACGCGTGCGGGTGGTGCCGGGCGTCTCGGGTGTCCGGCACGGCCGCAGGTCACCGCCACAATCCGCCCCGGCGGTTCAGGAGGGCGCGTCCCAGACCGGCCTGACCTCGACGCCGGCACCCATCGGACAGCGCGCGGCGATCTCCAGGGCCTCGTCCAGGTCCGCGCAGTCGACGAGGTAGAAGCCCGCGAAGTCCTGCCTCCGCTCGGCGAAGGGGACCTTCCCGGCCCGGGAGTGCCCGGCCGGTGCCCTCTCCCCAGGCGCGTCCGGCCCGTGCCGCGTCCCCTTGACTTCAACCGAAGGTGAGGTCGCAGGCTGGCCTGGACATCCCCACCATCGAAGGAGAACCGCATGATCCTGGTCACCGGAGCGACCGGCAAGGTCGGCGGGCAGGCCGTGTCCCAGCTCCTCGACGCGGGCGTCGCGGTGCGCGCGCTGACCCGCGACCCCGCGTCCGCGACCCTGACCCTCCCGGAGGGCGCCGAGGTCGTACGCGGCGACCTGGCCGACCCCGCCACGCTGGACGACGCCCTGGACGGGGTCGAGTCGGTGTTCCTCGTCTGGCCCACCCTCTCGGCCGACCGCGCGGCCCCCGCGACCATCGAGGCGATCGCCGGGCGCGCCAGCCGGATCGTCTACGTCTCCGCGCGCGGCGTCCCCGACCCCGTGCCGGGCGCGCCCGAGCAGGACCCGCACTCGATCCTCGGCTCCCACGCCCTCGTCGAGCGGCTGATCGAGCGGTCCGGGCTGGAGTGGACGTTCCTGCGGCCCGACGGGTTCGCCGCCAACACCCTGGTGTGGGCCTCGCAGATCCGGGAGACCGGGACCGTCCGCTGGATCCACGGAGCCGCCTCCAGGGCACTGATTCACGAGGGTGACATCGCCGCCGCCGGGGTGAGCGTGCTCACCGGCACCGGCCACGCCGGGGCGAGGTACGTGCTGAGCGGCCCCGAGACCCTGACCCAGGTCGAGCAGGTGACCGTCATCGGCGAGGCCGTCGGCCGGCCGGTCCGCTGGGAGGAGCTCTCGCCCGAGGTCGCGTTGCGCGGGCTGCTCGACCAGGGCTGGCCGCCCGCGGCGGCGGAGGAGATGATCGACGCGTACGGGCAGATGGTGACCTCCCCCGAGCCGGCCACCTCCACGGTGGAGGAGCTCACCGGGAGACCGGCCACCCCGTTCCGGCGATGGGCGGCCGACCACGCCGGCGACTTCCTCTGACGCACCCCGAGCCAGGGCCCGCATGAGGTCCGGAGCATGAGATCGCTTCAGCGCCGACCATTCGGCTCGGCAGGTCACCGCTGGACGGTCACCCTCTACGGTCAGGGCACCATGCATCTCATTTCGTCCTATATGGGACGCTCGCTGCCATGCAAATGAGAAGCGGCATAGCTGATGACATTTTTTCCATCGTTGCCCTGCACGTGGACAGTTGGCGTTCAGCGTACGCGGGGATCATGCCCGACAGCTTCCTGAACGGACCCCTGGCCGACGATCGGCTGGTGTTGTGGCGGGAACGGCTGACTTCGCCCGTACGGGGATCGGGGCTGTTCGTCGCTCGCGACGGCGACGGAGAGCTGGCCGGCTTCGTCTACCTGCTTCCGGCTCCCGGCGGGCGGATCCTCCTTGACAACCTCCACGTGCGGCCGGGGAGCACCGGCTCAGGCATCGGAACGCGACTGCTGCGGCGAGGGCTGGCATGGGCGGCGGACGAGCACCCCGGCAGGGAGGTCTATCTGGAGGTGCTCCGTGCGAACACGCGCGCCATCGCCTTCTACGAACGACACGGCGCCCGCCGCACGGACGAGCGGATGTGCCGTTTCCCGCAGGGCTTTGAACTGCCCGAGTTCGAGTACGCCTGGCCGACGACCTGACCGGCCGGGTACGTGGGCTCCAGTGGCGAGGTACGGCGACCTCACGCGAGCGGTGCGCCTGACAGGACCTCATCGTCCGGTGACAGAGTCCCTGCTTCACGTCCAGAACGGCGAGGCATGGTTCCGCTGGAGCGACGAACCGTGATCTAGGCCGTCCGCGCGGAGGTGAAGCGCTGCCAGGCGAGCTGCTGTTGCTCGGGGGAGGCGTCGGCCTGCTCGGCGCAGTCCAGGCGCAGATGCCGATCCCCGAACGGTTCGTTCAGGTAGTCGCAGTGGTGAGGGTTCGCGGGGTCCGCGTGGACGTGCGGCTGGAAGAAGCGGCAGGTGACGCAGATGCGTTGCGGCGGGATGTCGCCGTTCTGCTGCAAGGTGCGGATCAGCTTGATCAGCGACCGTAACATGGCGGTCTGCTCGCGGGAGTCGAGCGTTTCGACGGCGCCGCTCAGGAAGCCGGGCCACTCGCTCGCCTGATCCGCCGTCGTCTCGCCGGCGGGGGTGAGACGCAGGGTCACGGATCGCTTGTTCACCCCGGGCTCCTTCACCACGAGCCCTTTCTCCACGAGCGTGCCCACGGCGTTGCTCGCGGTCGCGGCCGAGACGCCCAGGCGGGCGGCGAGGCCGCCGAGACTCGTCGGCCGCCCGCGCAGCAGCTCCAGGGCCTGCGCCTGGGTCGGCGTCACGCCCGCGGGCCCGGCGCCCTTCCACGCCCTGCTCCGGAGCACCATGCCGATCTTGGAGAGGCCGCTCGTCACGCGCCTCGCGACAGGCTCGCTGATCGCGTCGAAGCCCTCAGTCATGTTCAGTACTCCTAACTTTGGCTTGACGTAGCACCGTCCAGCATTGATAGTACTGCTAACGGTTGATTGAGCCAAGCGTTTCCAGGACGTTCACCTGCGCAGACTCTGTTCGTCATGCTCAGTCGCGCCGGTTTGGCGATCGGCCTCGATCACGACCGTGAGACCTCCGTCTCAGCCTTCGGACGTGTGTGCGCAGGCAGCGCACGCTCACGGCACCTCACCCCTCTCTCGATGATGATGATGACAGGAGCACCACCCGATGTCCCGTGTCAAACTGATCGACGCTCAGGGCGCTACCGGTGAGTCCAAGCCTCTGCTGGACGACATCACCGCGACATTCGGCACGACGCCGGCCATGTTCAAGGCCGTCGCCAACTCACCGGCCGCGCTCAAGATGATGTGGGCCGGCTTCGGGGCCCTCGGCGGCGGACGCCTGGGCGCCCGGCTCGGCGAGCAGATCGCCGTGCTCGTCGCCGACCGCAACAGTTGCGAGTACTGCCTGGCCGCCCACACCGCCCTGGGCCGCAAGGCCGGCGTCTCCGCGGAGGACATGAGCCGGGCCCAGGACGGCCACTCGCACGACCCGCGCGTCGGCGCCGCGCTCGGATTCGCCGCCAAACTGGTGGAGGACCGCGCGCAGGTGACGGACTCCGACGTCGAGGCGCTGCGCGCGGCCGGCTTCGACGACGAGGAGATCGTGGAGCTGGTGGCGCACGTCGCGCTCAACCTCTTCACCAACTACGTCAATGTCGCGCTGTCGGTCCCCGTCGACTTCCCGAAGGTCGCCCTGCGCAAGGCCGGCTGACCGGGCGGGGCGGGCGGCGGGCGACTCGCCCGCCGCCCGCGTCCCGCCCCGTCGGCCCCTGCACGTACCGCTTTCCGGAAGCGACCCAACTTTCCGGAAGCGACCCAACGAAATCGGCCTGACGAAATCAACCTGACGAAATCAACCTGACGAAATCGGCCTGACGAAATCGGCCCAGCCAAGAGGAGGCCCGCATGCACGCGGTGGTGAGCAGGCACGTCCCGTTCGAGGGCCCTGGCCCGATCGCGCCGGCGCTGCCCGCGACCGGCACCGAGGGGCGGATGCCCAGCTGGGCCGAGCACCCGCCGGCCACGGCAGGTGAGCGGCGGTGACCGCCGGACGGGTGCTGGTCGTGTCCACCGGGGTCGTGCGCCCCCTGCCCTGGCACGGGCGCACCGTGGCGTCGGCCATCGGGAAGAGCCCCGTCCACGGGCCGGTCGAGATCACCCTGCTCGGCGTGACGGGCGACGAGCAGGGGGACCGGAAACACCACGGAGGACCGGACAAGGCGCTCCTGCTCTACCCCGTCGAGCACTACCGGGCATGGGCCCGGCGGCTCGGTCACCTCACCCCGCCCGCGTTCGGGGAGAACCTCACGATCTCCGGGATCGTGGAGGACGACGCCGTGCTGGGCTCGGTCTACGCCGTCGGCACCGCCGTACTGCAGGTGACCCAGCCGCGCAGGCCCTGCTACAAGCTGGCCGCCCACCACGGCATCGCGGACCTGGCCGTCCTGACCCAGCGCAGCGGCAGGACGGGCTTCTACTGCCGGGTGCTGCGCCCCGGGCGGCTGGAGGCCGGTGACGGCCTCGACCTGCTGTTCAGTCCCGGCCACGGCATCACCGCCGCCGAGGCGCACCGCGTGCTCAACGTCGACCGCGCCGACCTGGCCGCCGCCCGGCGCCTGCTCGACCACCCCGAGGTGCTGCCCGGCTCCTGGGCCGGGCTGCTCCGCAAGCGCCTCGACGGGCAGCTCGACGACCAGGGGGAACGCCTGCACGGCTCGGCGTCGACCGGACCGGCGGACACCGAGCCCGCCGTTCCGCCCGGCACGACGAATCCGCCCGGCACGACGAAGGAGACCGCATGACGAAGGAGACCGCATGACCACCCGTACCCGCGTCCCCGGGCACGACCGCGACGACCCCGCGCCCACCCCGTCACCGGCCGGCTAGGACGGCCCCGACGAGCCGCGAGCCGCGTACCGTTCCTCCCCGCCGGCGAGAACCGAGTGGAGCCTCTCGGCGAACTCGGCGGGCCGGTCCGCGAGGCCGCCCCCGTGGTCACCGGGGAAGTCCACGACGGTGGTGCCGAGACGCCCGGCCAGGGCCGCCGCCGCCCGGCCTGCCACCTGTTCCCGTGACTCCACGCCGCCGGCCACGACGATCCTGGTCGGCGCGGCCCGCAGCCCCGCGATGTCGGGCACGTGGCCGATGAGCGGCAGCCACTGGTGGGCGAAGTAGAACTCGACGTTCTTCCGCATCCGGGCCGTCATCTCCGGTATCCCGGGGCCCGGCTCCCCCTCGGGCCCCGGACCTTCCGGTTCCTCCCGGTCGCCGTCCATCTCGCCGCTCCGGATCATGGAGGCCAGCGCCGCGTCGGCTCCTTCCGCGAGGTAGGTCTCGTGGATCCTCCGCCCCTCGGCGCGATGGTGCCCGGCCTCGTCGAGCAGCTCCGTGACCGGCGGCTCGTGGGCCACCAGGGCACGGACCTGACCGGGATGCGCGGCCACCAGGCCGAGCCCGATCAGCGCGCCGCTGCTGGTGCCGAACACGTACGCGGGCTCCGAGCCGAGCGCGGCGAGCAGGTGGTGCGCGTCGTCGGCGTGGTCCGCGACGCTCCGGTCCTCGGGCGGGCCGTCGAAGACGCTGCGCGAGTTGCCGCGCGTGTCGTACGTCACGACCGTGTACCTGCCGGCGAGAAGTCCCGCCACCTCCGCGAACACGTCGGCGTCCATCGGGCCCGCGGGGATCATCAGCAGGACGGGGCCGGAGCCCCGCACCTCGTAGTGAAGACACGCGCCCGGCAGCTTCAGGCTTTCCACCTTCGCGGGATACATCGGCTCTCCTCCAGGTGAGACGCGGCCCGCGGACGTGCGTCCCCGGCCGGGTGTCCTCGCGGTGCCCTTTCGCGGAAGGCGGAGAAGGGCACCCTTTCACACGAAGGAGTCGAAGCCCGAAACCCGATCTCGACAGCCTTTCTCCCCGCGAACGCCATTCTTTCGAATCGAGACGCCCGCCCGGCTCAGGCCGCCGCGTCGAGGACGACGCGGAACCGGGCCTCACCGCTCATCATGCGTTCGTACGCCTTCGGCGCCTCCGCCAAAGGCACGGTCTCGATCATCGCGCGGATACCGTGCCTCCCGCTGAAGGCGAGGTTGTCCTCGTTCTCGATCGAGCTGCCGGTGAGGCTCCCGCTGAGCGTGCGGGTGCCGAAGATGAGGTCCGCGGTGTTGACGGAGATGGGGTCCATGGCGGCTCCGACGACCACCATGCGGCCGCGAGGCGCGAGGCCGGTGACCAGCCCCGTCATCGAGGCACCGCTCGCGGCCGTCGCGATGATCGCGGCCGCGCCCCCGAGCTCCCGCAGAGCGGCCCCCGGGTCCTCACTGGAACTGTCGATGTAGTGGTCCGCCCCCAGCCGCCTCGCCAGCTCGGCCTTGCCCGTTCCCCGGGCGATGGCGGCCACGCGGTAACCGAGCCTGGCGGCGTACTGCAGGCCGAGGTGACCGAGCCCCCCGATCCCCTGCACGGCCACCAGGGCTCCCGGGGGGCCGTCCACCTGCTGCAACGCCTTGAACGTCGTGAGACCGGCGCACAGCAGCGGCGCCGCCTCGATGGAGCTCATGCCCTCAGGAATGCGTACGAGCCCGCTGCCCCTGGCGAAGACGACCTCGGCGTAGCCACCGTCCACGGTGGTCCCCATCTGGTGCTGGTTCGCGCAGTTGACGAAGTCGCCCCTCCGGCAGGGGTCGCACTCACCGCACTGACCGCCCAGGAACCCGACGCCCACCCGGTCCCCCACCCGCCAGCCGGTCACGCCCTCGCCCACCGCGTCGATGACGCCGACGATCTCGTGGCCGGGAACGACGGGCCGTTCCGGGTCGGCCCGGACTCCCTCGACGGCGAGGAAGTCGGTGTGACAGACCCCGCAGCTCTCGACCCGGATCCGGACCTGCCCCACGGGCGGCTGCCGGAGCTCGCGGGTCACGAGCTCGAACTTCCGCGATCCGGTCACTTCGAAGGCACGGTAGGTGGACATCGTTCTCCTCCTGGGGGTTCGTCATGGGGGTTCGCACCCGCTTCGCGGCCGTGGCGGCCGGCGAAACGGTCCCGGAGGTGTCCCGGGCGTTTTCAATATGACCGGTCGTCTTAGAAGTGTCAACAGCACTGTGATCTGGCGGGATCTCCCGGCCCATCGGCTTGACAGCCATCAAGACGACCGACCATATTGGGGACCGAGGGGGAGCCATGGCCAGAAAGAGCATGCGCGCGGAGATCGTCGGGGCCGCGCTGGAGCAGTTCCACATCCGGGGCTACAACGCGGCCGGGGTGAAGGACATCACCGACGCGGCCGGCACGCCGAAGGGGTCCTTCTACAACCACTTCGACAGCAAGGAGTCCCTCGCCGTCGTCGCCCTGGAACACTACGGCGCGGGGCTTCGCATGGAGGATCTCGCCGACGGCGAGGTGGAACCCCTCACCCGCCTGCGCAGGCACTTCGAGTTCCTCCGCGACGAGACCGTACGGCACGGATTCACCCGGGGATGCCTCATCGGCAACTTCGGCGCCGAGATCGCCGATCGCAGCGACGTCATCCGCACGGCCGTGCACCGGAGTTTCCAGCAGTGGACCGCCCTGATCGCGGCGGCGCTCGCCGAAGCCCGTCACGCCGGGTCCCTGCGCCCCGACCTCGACCCGGAGGCGACGGCCCGCTTCCTTCTCGGCGCCTGGGAGGGCACCCTCGTCGTGGCCCGCGCCGACCGTTCGGTGAGCGCCTTCGACTCCTTCTTCACCGTCGCGTTCGGCACGCTGCTGGCCCGGGTCGACGATCACACCGGCGCATGACGGACTCCGCGAGATCACGGCCGTACCACGCACCGGAAACCGGCGGTCACCACGCGTCCCCGGCCCTTCCCGCCGCCTCCCGGACCGGCCCCCGGACGGGCCCCGGGGCCGCCCGGCCCGTGCGGGTGGGGCAGCATGGAGGGGTGAGCGAGGGTACGAGCACGCTGGCGGAACTGCTGGCCGAGGGCGGCGTCCTGGTGCTGAGCGGCGCCGGGATATCGACGGAGTCGGGGATCCCCGACTATCGGGGACCGGGCGGCACCCTGACCCGGCACACTCCCATGACCTACCAGGCGTTCGTCGGCGATCCGGTGGCCAGGCGGCGCTACTGGGCCCGCAGCTACATCGGGTGGCGGGCGATGACCCGGGCCACGCCGAACAGCGGTCACCACGCCGTCGCGTCCCTGCAGCGGCGGGGGCTGGTGTCCGGCATCGTGACGCAGAACGTCGACGGCCTGCACCAGGCGGGCGGCGCCGGGGCGGTCATCGAGCTGCACGGCAGCCTGCGGGACGTGGTCTGCCTGGGCTGCGGCCACACCAGCCCGCGCGAGGAGCTGGACCACCGCCTGACCCAGGCGAACCCGCGGTTCGGCGCCCGGCCCACCGCGATCAACCCTGACGGTGACGTCGAGCTGCGGGACGAGGAGATCGACGCGTTCCAGATGGTCGGGTGCCGGGCGTGCGAGGAAGGGATCCTGAAGCCCGACGTCGTCTTCTTCGGAGAGACCGTCCCCGCGGAGCGGGTGCGCGAGTGCTACGCGCTCGTGGAGGGGGCGCGCCTGCTCCTGGTCCTCGGCTCGTCCCTGACGGTGATGTCGGGCCGCCGGTTCGTGCTGCACGCCGCGAAGCTCGGCATCCCCGTGGCGATCGTGAACCAGGGCCCGACCCGGGGCGACGGCTACGCGGCCCTCACCATCGACGCCCCCCTGGGCACGGTCCTCCCGGAACTGGTCCGCCTCATCGACACCGGGGCGGTGTCCACCGGCTCGCCGCACTGATCCGCCGGACGAGCGCGACCCGTACGACGGCACCGGCGCGACGAGGTCCGGGGTCGCGTTCCGTCCGGCACGTCGAGCCCCTCGCCCCGCCGGAGGCGGACCTTGGCCCGGTCCCGCAGGTGGTTCTCGTCGATGCCCGCGGGCCGGCGACGATCTCGCCGGGAGCCGTTGGGGTCAGGGGTTCCAGAGGCGGGCTATCCGGGGTGCCACCCGGGCGGCCTGGACGCGGCCCGCCCGGGCGGCGGGGGCACGGCGGGCCGGGTCCAGCATGCCGCCGAGACCTCTGCCGACGACCTTCTTCCACGCCTCCGGCTCGGGCTCGATCAGCGCCGCCTCGGAGCCCGGACCCAGCTCGGCGATCTGCTCCGCCACTCCCTTCATGACGCCGCCGCCGCGTGTCACGGGCGCGAGCACGACGACGCGGTCGTAGCCGGCGGCCAGGTCGACGTTGCCCGGGGAACACATGCCGCCGTCGATGTACCACCGGCCGCCGACGGTGGCCGGCGGGCGGGTGCCCGGTCCCGCGGTACTGGCCGCGACGCAGTCCACCAGGTCCGCTCCGCTTCCGGCCTCGAACGTGACCCGCTCGCCGGTCACGGCGTCCACAGCGGTGATCATCAGCGGCCGATCCGGCCACTCGCGTGTCCCGCCGAGCCACCGGGCGATCTCCGCCCGGCGTTCGGCCTCCGGCGCGGTCCTGGCGGCCAGGGCGATCCTGCCCATGCGGGTGCCGAACTCGGCGGTGGTCCTCGACCGGCTCAGCGCCCAGACAAGGCGTACCAGGCCGAACGCCGAGGTCCTGGGAGCATGCTCGCCGTCCGGTGGCGCGAGCTGCCCGCCGTACAGGTGCTCGACACCGACGCCGGCGGCGAGCCGCGCGCCCACCACGGCCCCGGCGGACGTGCCGATCACCAGATCGGCCTCGCCCAGGTCGACACCGTGCTCGGCCAGACCGGCCAGGACGCCGATCTCCCACGCGATGCCGACGATCCCGCCACTACCCAGCACCAGTGCTCTGCCCGCCATCGTCTCTCCTCCCCGTCCCCTGCTCAGACCTGGTCCGCAGTACGGTCGACGAAGCCGAGAACGCGGTCGGTGACCAGGTCGGGTGCCTCCAACGGGATCGCGTGGCCGATGCCGGGCACGATCTCCGCGTGGCGCAGCGGCAGGAACCGCCGGGCACGGGCGAGGGCCCGGGCGGGCCGCATCAACGTGGTGCGCGCCGCGAGGAGGAGCTGCGTGGGCACGGTCACGCGACGGAGCTCGTCGTCGGTGAACCGCCGCGAGGGGCTGCGGTGCGGGCGGAAGGCGTGGGCGCCGAGCAGAACGGGATCCATGATCTCGGAGCGCTCGACCAGGGCGTGCACGGCCAGAAGGCGGGCTAGCGCGGGTCGCCAGGACGCGGGCGCCCGCATCGCGAACACCGCCGCGAACAGGCTGAGGAGGAACCGAGCGGGCACCTTCTCCAGGCCGCCGGGGTCGAGCAGCGTGACGGAGGCGAGCCGCTCCGGCCGGTGGACGGCCTGGTTGAGCACGAGCCAGCCGCCGTAGGAGAGGCCGACCAGATGCGCGCGGGTCAGGTCGAGACCGGCGAGGACCTCCGACATCCAGGCCGCGGCGTCGCCGGAGCCGGTCACGGGCCTGCGCTGCACGCTGCCGCCGGGGTCGTCGATCGTGTCGATCGCGTAGACCGGACGGTGCCTTCCGAGTTCGACCACCTGGTGGTACCAGGTGGAGGCGTTGGCACCGTGTCCGTGGAGCAACACGATCGGCTCTCCCGCCACCGGCCCGCAGCGGTAGACCCGGGTGGTTCCGAACCCGGTCTCCACGTCGATCGTGTCGTGGGGCGGCCACAGTGTCATCGCGGTGTCGTAGGCGGTCCGGAACTCCCGTTCCGCCGCCTCGCTGGTGAAGTGCCCGACCTGAGCGCGGGTGCCGCCGTCCATGATCTGCCCCTTATTAAGTTGGTACAGACGTATAGGGTACGGTTGTACCAACTAATCGAGGCCCTGTCCATGGAGAGGTCGCATGAGCCGCGCCGACAACCGCGAGAGCCGACGCAACGACATCGCCGAGGCGCTCCTGCGGGTGATGGGCACGCGCGGGCTGCACGCCGTCACGATGCGCGCCGTCGCCGCCGAGGCGGGCGTCTCGCTCCACCTGGTGCAGCACTATTTCGACACCAAGGAGCAGCTCACGCTCTTCGCGCTGCGGCGGCTCGCGGAGCAGATGGCGGAGCGGCTGAAGGCGAAGCTGGCCGGGAGGCACCGGCCGCGCGAGGTGCTGGAGGTCATCCTCACCGAGTCGATCCCGGCCGACGAACGCAGCCGGACCTTCCACCTCGCCTACACGTCCTACGCGGTGCTGGCCGTCACCGACGAGGCACTGGCCGCGCACCCCTTCCTGGCCGCACCGGACGCGATGGAGTCGTTCGTGGCCGGCCGGCTCGCCCAGGCACAGGACGACGGCGACATGGCGGCGGACCTCGACCCCCGTACGGAGGCGATCGTGCTGCTGGCCACCGCCGCCGGACTGGGCATCGCCGTGCTGGCCGGGCAGCGCGACGCGGAGAGCGCCCTGGCGGTGCTGCGCGGGCGGCTCGCCCGGCTCATCCCCGCGTGACCCCGGCTTGACCCCGCGTAGCTCCGGCTCGTCCCGTACAGGACTGGCCGGTTCCCCCACCGGTTCCCCGGACGGGAGACCGAACCGCGCAGGCCCCTCGGAAGCAGGCCGGTGGCCGGTGGTGCGGGCCGTTACGGCCGTCCAGGTCTGGTTACGGCTGTCTTGGTCTAACGGTCGCCGCTCGCCCGGTCCGGCACGCCCAGCACGGACCGTACGACGGTGTCGGTGTCGGCGAGGTCCTCCAGCACCAGCTCGGGTCCGGCCTCGCCCAGGACGCTCGCGTCGTTGAAGCCGGTGGCCACCGCGATCACCCTCGCCCCGCCCTCGTGGCCGGCGCGGACGTCGTTCGGCGTGTCACCGATCAGCACGGTGTTGCGTGCGGTGAAGGGCTCCCCGTACTTGCCGGCGGCGCGCCGCTGCGCGAGGGCCACCAGCGCGGCGCGGTCCTCGTGGTCGGTGCCGTACGCGCCCACCTCGAAGTCCACGAAGCCCTCCAGCCCGAACACGGTGAGCTTGCCGACCGAGACCGGCTCGGTGTTGCCGGTGAGCACCGACTGCACCACGTCCCGGCGTTCCGCCAGCGCCGCGAGCACCTCACGTGCCCCCGACAGTGCCCGGCCGCGCTCCCGCATGACGGCCTCGCGTACGACGAACGCCTCGGCGAGGGCGACGTAGAAGGAGTCGAGGAGCCGGTCCGACACCTCGACGTCGTGCGCCTGGAGGATCTCGGTGATGATCGCCCGCTCGGTCCGCCCAGCCACCTGCACCGAGTGCTCCAGCCGGCGGCCGGTGGTGGCGTGCAACGCGTGGTCATAGGTGTCGGCGGTGACACCGCCGGCGTCGATCAGCGTGTGGTCGATGTCCCACAGCACGAGCGTTCTCGGGGAGCTCACCGCCCGAGCATAACCAAGCCCGGATCGCCGGGTCTTGACGGCCCGGCCTCCCGGAAGGGCACGGATCCCGCCACCTGCGGGGCCGGAGCCCGAGGCGAACGGAGCGAACAGAGCGAACGGCATGAACCGCATGAACGGAGCGAAAAGTACGAACAGCTCGAACGACATCGACACGGCCGACGCGGGCGCCAGAGGCCGACGCGGGCGCCAGAGGCCGACCCGGGCGTCAGAGGTCGACCCGGGCGTCAGAGGTCGACCCGGGCCATGAGCGGCAGGTGGTCGCTGCCGGTGGCGGGCAGGGTCCACGCGGCGACGGGGATCGCCGTACGGGTCATGACGTGGTCGATCCGGGCGAGGGGGAGGGCGGCGGGCCAGCTGAAACCGAACCCCCTCCGCGTCGAGGCCAGCCGGGAGGTGAGCGGGGCCAGGCCGCGGTCGTCGAGGGTGCCGTTGAGGTCGCCCAGCAGGATGATCCTGTCCAGCTTCTCCGAGGCGACGGCCGCCCCCAGTTTGGCGGCGCTCTCGTCCCTGCGGCCGGACCCGAAACCGTCCGGCGGCCGGATGCGGATCGAGGGCAGGTGGGCGACGTACACGGCCACGTCCCCGTGCGGCGTCCGCGCGGTGACCCGCAGCCCGCGGTTCCAGTCGGGCCCGACGCCCGCGGGCCTGATGTCCACCGGCCGCGGGTCCGCCAGGGGATACCTGGACCAGAGGCCGACGGTGCCCGCGGCCGCGCGATGGGGGTGGCCGGACGCTAGGGCGTTCTCGTAGACGGGCCGGACGGCAGGCGTCAGCTCCTCCAGGGCGACGAGGTCGGCCCCGGCCCGTACCAGGGCCAGCGCGGTCCCCTCGTGGTCGGGGTTCTCCTCGCCGACGTTGTGCTGGAGCACGGTCAGGTCGCCCGCCGCCGCCCGGTCGGCGGGCAGCATCCGCCCGCCGAAGACCACGGCCCAGACCACCGCGGGCAGCACCAGGGACACCGCCGCGAGGGCCGAGCGGCGCAGCAGCGCCAGACCCAGCAGCACCGGAACGGCCATGCCCGCCCAGGGCAGGAAGGTCTCCAGCAGGCTGCCGAGATTGCCCACGGTGTTGGGCACCACGGCGGGGAATGCCAGAACCCCCGCCACCAGCACGCCGGCCGACGCGAGAACCCACCCGCGCGGCCGTGACTTCGAAGGCCCGCCGGACCTTCCGTCCGGCGCTTCCCGTCCCCACGCCCGGCGCCCGGCACGACGGGCGCCCTTCCCCTCGCCGCCGGTCTTCCGATCTTCGACGCTCATACACCCGACCGTACGATCATCGCGGCCCGGCCGGGCTCCCTCTCGCGGAACGGGCATTCGGCCGAGTAGCCCCCAAGCCTGCCAGGGCACCCCAATAATCTTCGGATGCCGCGATTACTCCTGACGCTCCTGATGGTGACCCTGCTCCTCAGCGGCGGCCACCTCCTCGTCGGACAGATCACCTTCGATGACCACGCCATCCGCGCCGTCTGGACCTGGCGGACCAGCGGCGCGGCGGAGATCTGGCGTGACGGCTTCGTCCCGACGGAGGGCCTGAGCAAGATGCGGCACGACGTGGAAAAGCAGATCTCGAGTGACGAGGAGTACGGCTTCGCCGTGGCCGGCCCGCTCCCCGCCACCCCCGAGGAGGCGCGGATCCGCTGGGACGACGGCTCCACCATGCGGGTCCCCGTGATCGGCGCACGCCAGGCGCTGATCGAACTGTCCCCCTACGAGATGGAGGCCTCCGCCCGGGACGACCGGGCGTACAAGATGACCGCCGCCACCTTCACGACCATGCGCCTGCGGACCCTGCGCGGCATGGCCACCGTCCCGGCGTGGCGGCTGTCCTTCGCGAACCTGCCCGGCCCGATCGACCACCTCGCGGTCGACCGGGCCACGCTCGGCACCGTCGAGGACGCGGTCGGCAACCACCTGTCCCCCGATGTCGAAGGCTTCGAGGTGCTCGACGAGCGCACGCTGCGGGTGAGCTACGACTACGGCATCTGCCTCGGCGAAAAGAGGCCAACCGTGCACCTGCGGACCGACGAGCGGCCCGACGTCGTGGTCCTCGGAATCGAGATCCGCGAGCGCAGAATCGGCCTGTGCACGGGTGTCGGCGCGTCCGGCGAGGGCGTCGTCCGGCTCCGGGAACCGCTGGGCGACCGGGTGGTGCTCGACGCGAAGAGCCGCCTTCCCGTCTGCCTTCGCTGGTCGGGCTCCTGCCACGCCGGGTGACCCGGGGCGCGTCCTGGCACCGGCCGCCACCATCCGGCCCGCCCTCGTCACCGATCGAACGCGGGACCCACTCGTCTAGGAGGTCGACAGCCGCCCGGCGAGCCGCTCCAGGCCCTGCCTGATCATCTGCCCGTACCCGTCGTCACCGAGTGCGCCAACGGCGGCACGCCCGCGTTCGAGGTGGTCGCGCGCCCGGTCGAGGTCGCCGAGCCTGCGGTAGGCGTCACCCAGGTTGAGGTGCAGGGAAGGGTAGAAACCGCTCACTGGACCGGCGACCCCCGCCTGCCGAGCCCGCTCGTCGGTCACCAGGTCGGCCGCCTCCAGGGCGCGCAGGTCCCAGAGCAGTTCTTCCTGCACCTCGTCCTGGACATCGGCCATCGAGTGAGCGAGAGCGCACCGGTGCAGGGGGTCGCCCGTCACACCGATCTCCTCCCACAGCTCGGAGAACAGCTTCCGAGCGGCCTCTCGCTCACCCCGCCGGCCCAGCTCGACACCTTGGCCGATCCTGGCCATCGTCACATCGGGCTCGGTCATCCGGTCTCCTCGACAATCCTCAGCAAAAGATCTACAGTGCTCGGCGACTGTAACGACCACCACCGACACAAAACCGGACCGACCGTGCCGGCATCGACGTCGGGGCGCGAGCCTCAGCCACCCCCGGTCAGGCCACCCGGCGGTCCCTGGGCTTCCGCCGCTTCCCTCGCCGGTGGATCGACGTCGAACAGGCGACCCACCAGTGCGCCCTGACCGGCCTGGAGGACGTGGGCGGTCTCCAGCGGGATCCAGAAGCACTCGAAACGGGTTGGTTCTCCCTCCCCGTCATGGTCCTCCTGGCTGTTCCACCGCTCCGGAGCGTCCCCGGTCAGCTCCAGGTGGAAGAAATGGCGACGCTGGACCTCGAACCGGTACGGGGTGATGTCGTACTTGGTCGTGCCGAGTTTCCGCACGATCTCTAACTCGGGCAGGCCCGTCTCCTCCCGCGCCTCGCGCAGCGCCGCCGCCTCGGGCGTCTCACCGGGTTTGACGGTCCCGGCGGGAACCTGGATCCCGACCTCCTCGTAGCTCTCGTCGACATGCCGGAACACGAGCAGCCGCCCGTCGCGTACGACGTAGCACAGCACCTTCTCGGTGTTCACCTTCACCAACACGTCGTCGCCCTTCCCGCTCACTCACGTCACCCTTCTTCCTCGTCGGCCGTCGATTCAGACCAACCGGTTCCGGCTCGGCCCGTCCAGGTCGCCGAGCCAGACGGGCCGATGCCCTGACGAGTTCCAGAGGTATCGGTTCTCATGCCATCGGCCCGGCAGCGGCCCGGTCGTCGCTCATCGCGGTGAAGACGGTCAGAATCGACGCGACGACTTTGATCTCCATCGGGCCGACCAGCCTCAGCACAGCCAGTTCGGGTAACCCCCGGTGGCGTCGGACGACGACCCCGTCAGGCCACGGACGCGGTGGTTTCGGAAGGTACAGCACCGAAATCTCGTCGACGAAGCAGCTCGAGGATTCCGGAGGCTTGCTGATCGACAGGTGATACAGGCTCTCCAGCGAGATGGTGACGTCCGGCCATTCCGGACCCCGCCTGAGTCCGATCTCCAGCGCGTCGCAGCCGTTGACGATGTCGAACGACATCCGGTGAACGAAATAGCCCTCACACGATGCCAGCGCCATGCCGGCGTTGCGGCACACGTTTTCGAAACGCGTGGTCGCACCTGGTTCCCCTGACATGACTCGATCCCGTCTTTCTCACTTGGCGAAAGCACTGCCCTCCTGACGGCGCCTCTGGAACGGGAGCCCGCGGCTGTCCTGAACCCCGCCCCGCCCATTCTCTTCCAGCCAGTGCCGTCCCCATTCGGTTACGCGTTCTCCAACGGACCGTACTGAAAGTGGTTCACCATGAAGGCTTGAGTCGTCCGGCGTGCCGAATCACATGAGGTGAGCTATGTGGCGCAAGATCACATTGGCCGTCGCCGTCCTGTTGACGGCGGCCGGCGTCGCGGTCGGAGCCCAATCCGTGGAACCTCCGGCGCCAGAGCCGACCGATACAACTGACTATTCAGACCAGGAGGCCGATAAATCCGCCGGCGGTGAGAAGTGGCCACGATCCGTGCGGACAGAGGTCGCGGTCCGGTTCCTTCCCGGCAACAAGGCGGAAGTACGAGTCGAGCACGTCGCGACGCTCAAGGCCGCAGATCCGATCTTCATTGACACGCGAACGGTCGACGACGTGGGAAGCAGCCCGGCTGACCTGTTCTCCAGCGTGGCCACCGTGACCGTACATGTGTGGAACAGCGCGGTCAGGATCGGGACCATCGCCGACTACAGAGCTCCCGAGGTGACCCTTCCCGTAGGCGGCGCTGAAGGTACCCTCCGCCTGATCGGTTACTTCGGTCTCGAACGCTCATCAGCGCTCCTCGATCAGATCTCGGTGCTCCTCGGCCCTGGCCAACCGTCGAAGTGGGACGGCCCGCTGCTCCAGGAACTGGACTCGCATTCCGTCCGGTTCAGTGTCACCGGCGGTGCCGTCCTCGGCTTCCACAATGAAATCCTGCCGACCGGTCAGGATCGGCAAAATGCCGTCTACGATCAGGCGCCCGACGACGGTATTTTCATCACCATGCTCCGAGACGGAGCGGAGGAGATCGGCAATGGGGCCCCACGCCCGCGGCGAGGGCTGTATCCGGTCGTCTTCATCGCCATATGGGTGGTCCTGCTGGTATCCCTGTGGCGAACCATGCGACCCGCGGTCAGAGGAATCGCCATCGCGGCGATGCTTCTCACACTGACATCCGGAGTGCTGCTCGACGGACATGACAGCGTGGAGAAAGCACTGGGAGCGGCTTTCCTCCTCGGCGTCCTGCCGATCGGAGCGGTCGTCACAGCCCGGTTGTCCCGAGGCGTGCGACCGTGGTCTCCTCGCGACACGGCCCTCTCACTGGCGGGCGCCGTGGCCCTGCTCGGAGTCACACAGATGTGGATGGACGGGCACATCGTCTGGTGGCGGGCCCTTGCGGCTCTGGCCGCCCTGCTCACCGTTGGTGTCTTCACCTTGCGTCGCTGGGGCATCCTGGCGGCATCGGCCTGCGCGCTCCTGCTGGCGACCGAGATCTACGCCTGGATCTGGAGTTTCGAACACGGATACGCCATGCGTTCCGAGAGTGCCGAATTATTTCAGACGTTCGTCACGCTCGTGATTTTCGGAATACTCTGGGCCCCGCTCTCCTTCGCCGTCGCGGGAATCGCGGGGACGGCACTCCCTTATTTCTCCACCAGAATGCTCGCACTGCTGAGCGGTGTGGCCTTCCTGTCCTTGGCGAATTTCGTGGACCCCGATTCGAGGGGGAGCAGTGGCCCTCTTGGTATCCCAGGAACCAACTACTTCACCGAGGGCTTCGGCTCGCTTTCCCTGGTGCTCCTGTTGTACGGGACCGCCGCCTTCTTGTGGTCTCGGGGCGGCAGTGGCACAAACCTCACCGAGCGCTCGGTGCAGGCGGCCGGGCTGACCTACTGCGTTGTGATCCTCACTCCACTCGTCTACTCCGAGATCGCCGTAGTCGGTTTGGCGGTCGCGATCCCGGTCTGCGCCTGGCTTCAGTGGCCCGCGCGCACGCGGCGAGCCGCTCGGCTCGCGGGGGTGTCCTCACCGGTATACACGCGGGTGATGCGGTTGGAGTCACAGCGACGCATGCTCGTCGCCGCCGCCCGGATTCTGAGCCGGGAGGCCCCCGGCAAACTGGCCGCGGGGGAGATCACGCCCGCGGAAGTCGCGGAGCGCATGCGCGGGCTCGAACCACACCGGTCTCGCGGAGGCCCTACCCACATATCGGTCGGGTCGGCAGCGGAAGGTTCGTCCGCGGGTTTCACCCCCCGGCAGAACGCGGCGTCCGCGCTCGGGATCGGTCTGCTGGTCAATCTGCCGCTGGCAGGCTACTACCTGTATTCGCTCGGGCCAGACTGGATAAACGAGTTCCTGGCCATCCAACTGGTACGCGAACTCCTCTGGGTCCTGCAACCGGCGTTGATGGCCTTCGTGTTCGGCTATTTCTATCCGGCATTGCGCGGTCGCGGACCGTTCGAGAAAGCGGCTGCCCTGTTCCTCACGACAATTCCCATATATCTGGTGGAACTCTGGGGAAGCCTCATCACCTCGAACATCCCGGGAGCCCTGCCCTGGTTCGCCATCCGGACAGGCAACTTGGCGGTCACCTGCCTGACCCTCGGTCTGTACTGGGAGCACAGGATGCTCCAGGCGGCTGGGCTCACCCGGAGCGAGGCCCGCCAAGATCTGTGGCGCCAGTCCTTGGCTCCCGCGGCGACCGCCATTCTGATCGCGGCGATCACCACCGCGGTCACCGTGACGACCAGTGCGTCACTGGCCGTTTGGCTGCCCCGGCCTCGTTAGATCACGTCCTCACAGCCGGCGGACATCGATCGTCGTGGTCATCAAAGGATGCTCGCGGGTCCGCCTGGAGGTTGCGGAACTTCTGGCTTTCGGTCAACGCCGGGCCACCGATGTCGATGGTTCCGGCGTCGGCGTTCATCCAGAAGGCCACGGCTGGACCTGCGGCGCCCCATCCGGCCCGATCGTCGCCAGACGTGCCAGTGGACGCTCGACCAGTCCTGCTCGGGACGGGTGTGCTGCTGCCGTACCACCATCCGGTGATCCTCGCCAAGCGCCTGGCGACCATCGACGTGCTGTCCAAGGGGCGGATGCGGCTGCTGACCGTGGGGCTCGGCGCCCTGCCCGGTGAGGCCAGGGCGGTGGGGGTCGACTTCGGCACCCGCGGGCGTCGCGCCGACGAGGCGATCGACGTGATGCGGCTGCTCTGGGCCGGTGGCGAAGAGGGTGTCAGCTTCGACGGGGAGTTCTTCGCCTTCGACGAACTGTGCCAGTTCCCGAAGCCCTACGGAGTCACCCACCTGCCGATCCACGTCGGCGGATCGAGCCGGGCGGCCGCACGCCGCGCCGGACGACGCGGCGACGGCTACTTCCCGGGTGGCGCGCTCACCCCGGACGAGCGCGCCCTCCAGATGGACCTCGCCCGGGCCGCCGCCGTCGAGGCCGGCCGCGACCCGGAAACGCTGGAGTACACGCGATCGGGGGCGATCGACATGACCGTCGACCAGGTCGACGCGTTCGCCGCGCAAGGCGTGACCCGCATCGTCGTGAGTGCCACCGCCACCGAACCGGAACAGCAACGCGAGGAACTGTCCGCGTTCGCCCAGCGGTTCGCCCTCCTCGACACCGCCGAGGCGGGGATGCGCACCTGACGCCTGCCGCACCGTTCCGCAGGGACGACCGACCTGCTGCCACGGCAGCCCCCTGCAAAAGATCGACAACGCTCGGCGACCGCAACGACCATCACCGACACGAACCCGGACCGACCCTGCCGAAGACGTCCGGCCGAAGCCTGGCGATTCACGTATCTCACGGTCGTCGCCCCGCACCCCAGTCCCACATCGCCTGGAGGACGGGGCCGAGGTCACGCCCGCGGGAGGTGAGGCTGTAGCGCACCCGGGGTGGCCAGCCGGGCCGGCGGTGGCGGTCGAGCACACCGACCTCGGTCAGATGCGCCAGCCGATCGGACAGCACCTTGTCCGACAGCGCGGGCAGCGCCTGGCGAAGTTCGCTGAACGTACGGTCGCCCCGCAGCAGTTCACGAATGAGCAGGGTCGTCCAGCGCCCGTGCAGGGCCGCCAGAGTGATCTCCACCGGGCATGACGGGGTGGGTTGGGTGACACTCGCGCGAGGGTCGTCGGGCAGGCCCGGGAAACCAACCGTTTGGTGAGCCACGAAGGCGCCTCCTAGCGTTGCCGCGTCTGACTGATTTCTACCCGACCGCGGTTTCTACCCGACCGTGGTCTCCACCCGACTGAAAGGAAACAGGTCGATGATGCGACAGCTGGCCGAACGCCCCGAGGACGTGCCCGCGGTCTTCGCCGAGCGCTTCAACCACGGTGACGCGGAGGCGGTGGCGGAGGTCTACGAGAGTGGAGCCGTGTTCGTCCCGGAGCCGGGCTCAGCGCTGACCGGACAGCAGATCGACGCCGCCAACGGCCGGTTCCTGGCCCTGGGCCTGCCGATCGCCGTCCGGCCACGACACGTCTACACCACGGGCGACCTCGCCCTCCTGATCGTCGACTGGGTCATCGACGGCACGTCCCGCGACGGCCGGCCCGTGCACATCCAGGGCACTGCGACCGACGTCGCCCGACGCGGGCAGGACGGGTACTGGAGGTACGCCATCGACAACCCCTTCGGCGTACGGGCGGAAAGCGACGGCCAGGAAAGTCACTGACGGTCGTCGCCGGTCGTTCTCCCCGCCAGACGGCGTGCGAGATCGACCAGTTCCGGCGGGCGCAGCACCCGCTCGCCGGAGCCCGGGAGGGATATGCGACGGTCCGGCAGATCCACTCCTCACGCTCCGGCGGCGACTTCGCCAGACGCACACCGTCTGCGTGTCATCGGTGGCCTCACCGGCGCCCTCCCTGCCGCGGCCACCACCGCCCTGGACGCGCAGCACCGGTTCAGGCAGCGGGAACCCGAGGTGTCAGACGGACCTCGACATCCGCGTCCAACGCGCGCGCCAGGCGCTCCAGCACCGGCAACGTGGGGATGGTTCCCCCCGCCTCGAACCGCGCCACCGCCGACTGGGTCATGCCGGCCGCGCGAGCCAGATCGTTCTGGCTCCACCCTCGCCCCTCACGCATGGCCCGGACCGTCTTGCCCAGCTCATGGGCGAGACGCGTGGCCTCATAAGCCTCAGCCGCACCCGGCTCGGCCATCCGGCGATCTCTGAGCTCCTGCCAGTTCTCTCGCTCACTCATATCGCTTCTTCCTCCTCGTCGAGAGTGTGCGCCAGTCGGACACAGCGACGCATGGCCCGGCGAGCCCGCTCAATCTCACGATCGTCACGCGTCCGCGTTTTATGGAACACGGTCAAGAGCACGATCCGGCGGTAAGGCGCGATCCAATAGGTGATACGCATGGCGAACTCGTCGAGGTGAAACCGGAGCTCGCGAAGTTTCCCGTCAAGCTGCTTCGTGTACGGCTCCCCCAGGAGGGGTCCCTCCTCCGCCAGGAGATCGACATAGAAAGCCACCCTCGCGAACGACGCCGCAGAGAGATCTTCAAGCCACTTCCGAACCTCTGGTTCCAGTTCTACGGTACCCCAGCTCATAGCGTCGATGCTATGAGCCACAGGTCCATCACACTCTGCTTTCACTCGAACACGATGACGCGCGAAGGCACCTGGCGTCCGGGATCGCACTGCCCGGCAACGACTTCTGACCACTGGGCGGGAGCGGCCGCGGTTCAACCACTTCAGCGGAGACGGCGACTGGGCCGAGGACAGTACGAAGAACCCGAACGGTGCATGGGTGGCCGCCGTACGTTCACCCCGCCAGGCGGCGTGCGAGATCGACCAGTTCCGGCAGGCGCAGCACCCGCTCGCCGGAGCCCGGGAGGGGGACGTGCAGTGGTCCGGTCCAGCGTTCGGGGATCGCGCCGAATCCGTAGACCGCACCCGCGAGGCCGCCGGTGACCGCGGCGACGGTGTCGGTGTCACCGCCCAGGTCGATCGCGGCGCGTACCGCGTCCTCGTAACCGGACGTCGTACGCAACGCCCAGACCGCCGAGCCGAGGCAGGGCCAGACGGCACCGTTGAACTCGGTGGCCTCACCGGGATGCCACCGAGGCGCGAGAACCGTGGAGTATCGCTCGCGCTGGTCGGGATCGACGAGGGCGAGGCTGTCCGGGAGAGCAGCGACGGGATCGCCGCCCTCCAGCGCCACGCGCAGCAGGTCGTGGAAGACGGCCGTTCCCTCCCAGGCCGCGGGGTCTCCGTGGGTGAGCGCGGCGATACGGCGGGCGGCGTCCATGGTGGCGCCCTGTCCGTGACCGGCGAAGTACACCGCGGAGGTGGTGGCCCGCATCAGCGAGCCGTTCCCGGCGGCGCGGTGGTTGGTCCGGAAGTGGGTGGCGGCCGCGCGGTCCCAGGGCATGCCGTTGGTCAGGACGTCCTCGGTCTGCAGCCCGATGTCCTTGGGTTCGCAGGCCGCCCACCGCTGAAAGCGGGCGAAGATGTCCGGCAGGTCCAGCCCTCCACGCTCCAGCAGCGACTCCGCCAGATGCACGGCCATCTGCGTGTCATCGGTGGCCTCACCCGCGTCCCAGCCACCGCCACCGCACATCTCGTCGTCCTGGCCGGGAACGGGAAACCGGGCGGAGAACACCCCGGCGAGCCCGAACTCGAAAGGCGCGCCCAACGCGTCGCCCACCGCGGATCCCACGACGGCGCCGACGGCCCGCCGAGTACGGTTCATCCCGGCAGCCTATGACCACCGGTACGCCGGGAAGGCGCGCCGATCGATCAGGAGGGTTACGGGGCGTTCACCCCGCTGCCCCTACCGCGGTCGTCGAGGACGAGGGCGGCCCGCCCGTTGACGGTGTAGCGGATGTGCGTGACCTCGGGGGTGTGGATCACCCTGGTGGGCGTGAGCTCGATCGCCTCCTTCTCCGCGAGGTCGAGACCGAGGCCCGCGCCGAGGTCGGCGTCGAGCAGGCGCATCCCCCTGCCGAGCACGGTCGGGACGATATGCAGTTCCAGTTCGTCCAGCAGACCGGCCTGGATGACCTGGCGCAGCAGGGTGCCCCCTCCGGCGACCGCCACGTTCTTGCCCCCCGCGGCGGCGCGTGCCTGCTCCACGGCACTGGCGATGCCGTCGGTCACGTAGGTGAAGCTCGTCCCGCCCTTGCGCACCAGGGTCTCGCGGGGGCGGTGGGTCACGACGAACACCGGCGCGCGAAACGGCGGCTCGTCACCCCAGGGGACCTCGCCTCCGTCCGCCATGTTCCGCCCCATGACGTAGGCCCCGGCGGCCTCGAACGTCTCGGCCATGATGTCGGAGTTGACGTCCCGTTCGCCGCCCGCGAAGCCCTGCCGTTCACGCCAGGCCGCGGCGTCGATCACCCACCGGGTGACCCGGAAGAAGCCCGCGGCCTCCGCCGACTCCAGCCAGTCCCTCGCCTCGCCGCTGTGTCGCGGGCCGGCGTAGTGGCCGTCGAGTGAGACCGACATCTGTGCCGTCACCTTTGTCATGTCGCTTCGCTCCTGTTCCGGCAGCCCCCGAATGGGGCCCGCTCGGTAGGGAGTCGGAGCCGCGGACCGGATCTCTACCTGCCCGCGCCGAAATCTTGACGCCACCGGACGCCCCGGCCTCGCGGCGGCAACGTTCACCGGGTCGTGACGGCGAGGCGGGGTCGACCGAAATCCGCTTTGGGCCGTGTGGAAGAGGTTCTACTGTGGCGGGGTGGCGACTCAAGTGATCATCATCAACGGTGGTTCCAGCTCGGGGAAGTCCGGGATCGTACGGTGCCTGCAGGCCGTTCTTCCCGATCCGTGGCTGGCGTTCGGCGTGGACTCGCTCGTCGACGCGATGCCCGCGCGGATGCGTGCGTCGGACGAGGGGCTCGAGATCGGGGCCGACGGCGGAGTGAGCGTCGGGGCGGACTTCATGGCGCTGCAGGCGGCCTGGATGCGGGGCGTCGCGGCCACGGCCCGTGCCGGCGCCAGGGTCATCGTCGACGACGTCTTCCTCGGTGGAGCCTCGTCCCAGCGGCGGTGGCGGAAGGTTCTGGGCGAGCTGGACGTGCTGTGGGTCGGCGTGAGATGTGAGGCCGCGGTCGCCGCGGGCCGCGAGGTCGCACGTGGAGACCGGGTCCAGGGCATGGCCGCGTCGCAGGCGGACGTGGTTCACGACGGCGTGGTTTACGGCGTGGAGGTGGACACGACGCATACCGAGTCCCTGGCGTGCGCGCGGGCCATCGCCGCCCGCGTCAGCTGATCGGTGAATCGGCTCCCGGTGTCCGGACGGGGCGTGGGCAGGCCGGGCGGCAGTGCGGTGTTTCCCAGAGAAACCACTCCCGTAACCGGGGAGATGCCCGAGTTCTGAGCGCGCCCGCGTGGCACCGGTCGCGTTCGCCGACGGACAAAGGCGGAGCGAGTTGTCAGGCTGCCCTGGGATTCGCCTTTTCGATGTGCTCGACAGCGAGAGCGGCCATTCGGCGGGCCGTTTTCTGGACCTGTTCCCCTTCCTTGGTGCCGTCCGTCCCGTAGACGGAGTAACCGATTTTGATCGTCACGTTCCCCGCACGGACGAACACCTCGTACCCCGACGGCACTCTGATCTCCACTGCCTCGTCCCCGATGTCAGGAACCTTGGTGACCTTCACGAAATGGTCCTTGGCATGGGCGATCCGCTTGTCCAGCCGGACCGCGGCGGCCTCCCGCCCAGAGCTCCGGGAAGTCGCGGTATACAGCTCGTACTTCACATCCAGTTGTATGTTGGCGCCTATATCGCTCGAAGCCCAACTTGCCCAACTGCTGTTGGGCATGTGCAGCTCGGCCCGCTTGCTCACGAAGCGGTTCAGTCGGTCGATCCTCTGGTCCCCGCCGGTAAGGAGGGCCTCGCTTCGGGAAAGCACGGTGTACGGGTCGTCACGACCCTGGTACGCGGGCATGAGGAAAGACCATGCGGCCCACCCGCCGGCGGCCAGGACGACCAGAGCGACCAGAGCGACGACGAGCATGAGTTTTCCCCGCCGCTTGGTCCGCCCCGCGGCATGTGTCACGACTCTCTCGTGCTGTTCAGCCCTCACGGCGTGGCTCCGTTCTCCTGGAGCCGCACAGGCCCCAGCGCAGGAAGGCTACTTGCGGCCGCCCCCTGTTTTCTTATATGGACATATCAAAACTAACGCGTCCACAGGGCGCCCTGCCGGTATACATCGGCATTCTCCGAGCTCGCCAAGCCGGCGGTGCCCGTCCGCCCGATTCGCTGAGCGTTTGTAACCGTTGTGGGGCAGACCCCAGCATTTGAGCGATGCCACAGGATAGACCTCTATTACACCGGTGCCGCTGCGATCGACCGGCTGCCCCTGCCGGGCAAGGCCGGCGAGGCCCTCTTTGGCAGGGGCAGGCGAGACATCGGGAGGAAGTACCCTTCAGAGCTGCGTGTAGGGCGAGACAGGACTGTTGACGATCGTGCCCTTGACGATTGCCGACCTGGGTGTCGGCGTGCGTGATGATGGAAGCGTGGGTTCAGCGCCGAAGCCGGACAAGCCTCGGGCCGAGCGGCCCAAGCGGCGTAGGTTCAGCGCCGGGTACAAGCCGGCCATCGTGGCCGAGGTCGGCTGATCGACGCATCGGTTCTCGGCTCAGCCGACGTACTCGTGCAGCAGCACGATCCACCCTTCCCCCTCGCCGCTCCACAGCAGGCGAGGCGTGGGAAGACCGGGTGGCAGGACGGCACCCGTCTCTCGCTCTCGCGCGTACAGTGACGCGGCCGGGCTGTCGACGGGAACGGCCTTGAGGAAAGCGATCCTGTGGTCATCGGTGTACAGGCGGGCGGTGAGCCCCGGCATGAACCCCGTGGTCACGGGTTCGGTCTTGAGGACGTGACCGATCCGGGCCTGGACGGCGTCGCGTACGCCTCCGGGAAGATCGCTCCACTGCGGTCTCACGGTCCGCTCTCCTTTGGGTCGTCGGCGTAAACGGCGTGGCATCGGTCGCGTTCGCCAGATGTCATTCCCAGATGACGGTGATGGGGCGGTGAGGGCGGTTCAGGACGAACCGGCCTGCGGCGAGATCTCGCGGCCGGGAAGTTCATATGGGCAGGTCCCAGCTCGGCCCGCCGGGGTCGCCCAGCCAGACACGCTGACGCTCCCCGCTCACGGTGAGCCCGTACGCCGACTGGTGCGGAGATCCCGCGTCCTGCCAGACCAGGACGGCGTCCTCCACCGCGTCCCACAGCCGCAGCGGGCCGTGCTGGCGAACCGTCCACCCGCCCGCCGGGTCGGGCCGGGTGGTGGCCTGCGAACCGGTGGCCACGTCCAGCAGGACGACTTTCTCCCCACCCCCCAGCTTCACCGCCGACGGCGCGGCCAGTTGCGCCGCGAACAGCCCGGCCGGACCGTCCAGGACACGCGGGTCCACCCGGCTGCTCCTGCCGTCGCCGATCCCGAGAAGGGGAGAGGACATCGGGGGCGGGCCGTGGGGGCGGGCGGTCATGAAGTAGACGTCGTCCTCCAGGAACCGCCCGACGGCCGTGCCGTCGCCGGCAAGGGTGAGGTGCGCGAACGCCACCCCACCCATCCACCCGGAAAGGGGAGCGGTGATCGTGCCTCCGTCGCGGACCTGCCACATCCAGGGAATCGGGATGTAGCGGACCGAACAGGTGGCGATCAGCCGGTCGTACTCGGCGTTCCCCTCGTACCCCGCGAGACCGTCGCCGACCACGAGCGTGGGCGCGTACCCGGCGTCGGCGAGCGCGTCGCGGGCCCGCCCGGCCACGACCCTGTCGTACTCGATCGAGGTCACGGCCCTGTCGCCGAGCCGGTGACACATCAGCGCCGTGGAGTAGCCGGTTCCGGTGCCGATCTCCAGCACCTTCTCGCCGTCGGAGATCCTCGCGGCCTCCAGCATCCGTACGACCAGGCCGGGCATCGTCGACGACGACGTGGGCGCCCCGCAGGCGAGACCGCGCGTCTCCTCGACCATCACGCCGTCGATTTGCGTCACCCATGTCTCGTCGCGGTAGACCAGCCTCAGCCATTCGTCCCCGGTCATCTCCTCCCGGCGTGCCACCTCCCACCGGTCGCCGTACTCGGTGGCCCCGGCGATCGCCGAGCCGAGAAACGGCTCTCGCGCCACCGACTGGACCGCGTCCCTCCACGCCGGGTCGTTCAGGCGTCCGGTTCGGGTGAGCCGGTCGGCGAGGTCACGGCGGAGCCGGGCCGCCAGAACGGGCGTGCCATGGGTGATCACGGTTGTCCCTCCAGGAGCAGGTCGGCGAGAGCTGCGGCGATCGGCAGGCCGGTGGCGTCTTCCAACCACCCCCACTGCCCGTTGGGGTTGCACTCAAGGAAAACCGGAGCACCGTCGGCGGTGAGCGCGAAGTCGAACGCACCGAAGCGCAGGCCGAGGTGTTCGACGTACGCGAGACAGCTCTCGGCGAGACCGGGCGGAGGCTCGACCACCGTGTACGAGAGGCGGTCGTAGTCCTGCCGCCAGTCGAGCAGGCCGGAGTCGATCCGGACGCAGAACACATGTTCTCCGACCACGGTCACCCGCAGATCGGCCACCTTGTCGACGCGTGTCTGGAACAGGTGCGCGGCGCGACCGACGGTGCCGTCCAGGTCACCGGGTTCGACCGGGGTCGTCCATATGACGGTGGGCTCGTCGCCAGGACCGGTGTACGGGGTCACCCGCAGCGGTTTGTAGACGATCGGACCGTGTTCTGTCGCGAACGCGCGGACGTCGTCCACTCGATTGGTGATCAGGGTGGTAGGCACGTCGAAGCCGATCCGTCGCGCGGTGGCGAGCTGGAGGGGCTTATGCTCAGCCGCGGTGATCGCCCACGGGTGGCTGACGTACTGACAGGGCAGGGAGGCGAGAACCCCACCGACCCCGAAGCGGGCCTGTGTGGCGGTGAACCGCTCGACCTGGGACGGGCTTTCCCGCAGGTACGGTGTGGGCCGCCGGTGGTAGACGGACCGTACCCGCTCCAGGACGATCTCCCGGGAGCGAGTGGTCAGGACACCGCGCGGTGGGAATCCTCCGAACCACGCCGACAGTCCGGCGTCGGCGGGGAATTCCACTCCCGGATCGAACCGGGCGACACGAGCGTCACGCTCGTTCAGACGATCGATGACCATGTCCGCCGTCGGATCGTCCAGACAGGTGAGCACCAGGATCACGCGGACGGCCCTCAGTCGGCGTCGTAGTCGGTGACCGTGGTCTGGTCCGAGGGCTGAGGAGCCGAACCGTCGCCCCCTCCCCCCGTCCTCTGCGACCTGCTGGTCTGCTTGTTGGTGCCGTGCTTGCCCGCTTCGATGATCCGGCCGGTCGTCGCGTCGCGGCGGACACCGGTCTGGGTGATCGGATCGAGCTCGACTCCGTACAGGGCGGCGGGTGCGGCTTCCGCCGACGCGAACAGGACCGCTCGCATGAGGCCCCACGGTTGTCCGAGCAGGTTGTCCATGGCTGCGCCCTTTCCTCAACGTGGTGTGAAAGGTGATGCCCCGATCCACGCGGTGCCGGGATGTCCTGGAGGTCAGCGCCAGACCCCAGACCCGACTGTCCTGGAGGGCATGTTCCGACGGTAGGAACCCGCTCACAGTGGGTCAACAGGATTGCTCCAGATTGCTCGAAAACCAGAGCGCGCCGGAGACCTGGAGCCGTCAGTCGCGAGATTCGGTTTCGGCATGCAGGTCATCGAGCACCCGCGCGATGACCTCACGAGCCTCGCGGCCGTAGCGGGCGATACCGGCCAGGGAATCGAAGATCTTCACATAGATCTCGATCTCACTGGGCTGGGTGAGGGTGAGCTCCGCGGCGAAAGTCTCGACGAGCACGGTGTGAACTTCCAGGATGTGGAACCCGTGCAAGGGGGTGGCCGCGTACGACTCCCGCAGCGGGATGACACCGAGTCTCAGCCTGGGCAGCGACGTCGCGACGGACAGGCGGTCCAACTGCTCCATCAGGATCTCGCGAGGCGCCGTTCCGTAGCGCAGCGCCGCCTCGGTCATCACGATGTGAACGTTCGCTTCGTACAGGACGTCCTGGCGCTTGATCCGCGCCTTGATCCCCTCTTCGATGTCGTCGCGCGCCCCCCAGATGTCCACCGATCGCCTGAACCGCTCTCGCATGTACGGAGGAATCTGGAGCAGACCAGGAATGACGGAACACTGGAACGACCGGATCCGCCCGGCTCCGGATTCGAGCCGGCCGATCTCCTGCTGACGCGCCCTGACCCCGTCCCGGATCCGGCGGCGCCATTCCACATACTTCGACTCCAGGGAACGAAGCTCCGCGACGAGGTCGGGCTCCCTCTCCCTGGCATTCGCGATCTCCAGCCAGACCCGGATGTCCTGGTCGGTGGGAGTCTGCCTGCCCAGCTCGATCTTGCTGACCTTGGACGCCTGCCACCCGGCCTGACCTGCGAGACTTCTGCCGCTCAGACCGGCGTCCAGCCGGACCTCTCGCAGCTTGAAACCCAGTGCTTCGCGTGCCTGGCGGATGTCACTCGACACGCTTCACGAATTCCTCGCGGGACACCGACAGTTTCCGGGCCAGATCGAACCATCCGCGGTGCTCGGCCACGATGTCGGGATCGTCGATCAGCTCGGCGCCCAGCATCGACCCGTCCTTGTCGTCGAAGTGCAGGACGGCCGACAAGGAACGGTCGAAGCACCACACGTCGAGCCGCGGGATACCTGCTCCGAGCGCGGTGTCGCGGTCCAGGTATCGGATGTCCTCCCCCGCCTCGTTGTTGGCCATGGCTCCATGCAACCCGAAACGGGCGTAATCCGACAGCGGGAGGGAGACGACCCGGACCCTCTGGAAGTGTCGCCCTTCCGACGCGGCCTGGCGGACCGAGTGGAGCCACGGTCTGTTCGCCCATTCCGGATCGGGATTCCCCTCCAGGAACCGGCGCAGCGGCTCCCGCTCGACCGGCGAGTTGTAGCGGTCGCGCGTCTCCAGACGCTGGGCGGTGGACCGGAACGAGGCGAACAACTCCTGGAAGCGGTCACCTCTGAGGAGTTCCGTCACCCTTGCTACTCCTTCGGGATGAACGTGAGCATCTCGCGGGGAATCTCGACGATAGCCTCTCCCAGCCCGAGGTTGACGGCGTCCCCGAGCGCCTGGGGGTCGAGGATGAGCTTGCCCTGGATGGCCACCGTGCCACTGGAGGTCTCGTAGGCAGCGGGACAGTCACCGTTCTCGGAGGACGTGCCAAGGAACCGCAGACGCATGTGCATGATCCTTCCCAGAGATTGCTACAGATGGCTAGCAACGTCGACTTTGAGGGCCGTGACGGACCACGTCAAGGCTCCTCGCAGGTTAGGCCTCTATAGACACTCACCCGGAGAATGCTCAGAGTCGTACACAGAGCCCCTCAAAGACGCGCTTGACCGCGTACGCGACCCAGGAGACGCTGACGGCATGGATCCGGCGGGGCAATCCGGTGGTTTGGAACGGGTTCCGGCTCCCAAGAAGCGGCGCTGGGTGTGCGGCCAACCCGCTGTGTGCGGAGCGAAATCATTCGGCGGGCGCCGCAAAGTCCGAAATCATTGTGGCCCCTCACATGCACTAAGCTCTCCCGCTCGCCCATGCGGTGACGTACTCATGCGCGCTCCGCCTCGGCGGTGCGGGTACGGAAATCGCGCCCTTCCATCGGGCTAAACAAGGCCTTGTGGAGACGGGTAATACGGGTGGACAGAACTTCAAGTGACATTAACGTACGGCCGCTTGACCTTCTACTCAGAGAGGTGGCGGTCCTTGGCTGCGGAGCGCATCGTAAGGCGAAGTTCCTCCGGGGTAAGCCAGGATCTTCCCTGAGGGTGCTTGCGGTGACACATTCGGTGGCAGTTCGCACACAACAGGATCAGATCTTCCAAAGCAGTCCTGGTCTTACCGGAAGCATGCAAGGGAAGGCGGTGGTGAACCTCGATGTAGCCCTTACCCAGTTCACCGTATGTCTCTTCGAACCCAAAATTACATATTTGACATTCGAGAGACTGGCCGGAACCAAGAACCGCACTGATCTTTCTTTCGCGAAGCCCTCGACTACGCTCTCGAGCCACGTGCAACCGAACCAACAGTTGGCCCTCCATTGCGGAGAACTCTTCTTCGACCGGTGACAGATTTTCCAGATCACCAGAGAGTACGCTTTCCCGGATAGCGCGCGCGGCGGCACGCATTTCGTCTGGATGCTCCAGGAATTCGGCGATTACCTCCCGATCAAGCTTCCCGCCCTTCGTACGTGAACCTTTGTACCCCGGATGCCATGTCGCAATATCCGTACTCTTTCGACTTACGCTGCCCTGGCTACGAAACTCCTCGCCTCGCACCGAGGGATCATGTATGGGCATGTCTCGTAGAATCCCGGAAAGTTCGACTACTCTTGGATCACCTACTCGCAATTCGTTCCAGTCGTTTTCCTCGACAAGCGCGCAGGCAAGAATGAGTTCGTCTCGCGACCATTTGGGACTTTTCATAACACAACTATAGACAACAAATAGTCAGACAGAAACCATCATGAGAGTATCTGTCATGTTTTGTCCGCAAATTTCCGTATAGGTGATACGCAGGACGCCTCACAGGAGATGGGATCGCTACCAAACTGAAACTCGGGGCGAGACCGAAGCGAGACCTCTGGATCATCTGGGTCGCTGAGCGGCGGCTCGGCGGAGCAGTCAACATTGCGCCAGACTTTTCCTGTGGTCTGTACTGCCAGGCGCCTTCCTCCTCCTTGGCATACCGTACCCAGGTGCAGCAGATGTCCAGGACCGGTGAGGAGTCAGCCTCGACAACAAAAGAGATGCCCATGAAAGCAGGACGCGACATGGGGTTCAGGTTCAGAGAGGGCAATGCGCCATCCGCAACCAAACGACCAGAAACAGTGATCTCGGATGTCCCTTGTCATCTGCCTCAGAGTCGTCCTGACCAGCCAGCTCCTCCTCCGCGTCGAGGTCGAACGAGGAGGTCTCCGGCGCCAGAACGCCAACGGTGTTACTTGTCCAGGGGTCTGGTTCGGCGAACATCGTCTCTGCTGGGACGCCGCGTGGCCCCAGCACCTCCGCTACGAAGGTCTTCCACCAGGCTGTCTCATCGCCCACCAGAGCAACCTCTTTCGTGTTCACAGAAGTCCAGGAGTGCAGGTTTCGGGCTCACATATCGGATTAGACTATCATTTCCTACCCATGTTGGCGCTAAGTAAAAATTTTCATATTTTAGACCCTATTGGATATTTAGGCTACGAATGCCTTAAGTGTTTTACATATTCGAATTTCGAGCGGAGTAGTCACAGGGTGAGGACGAGGAACTCAAACTCAGAGATCGTTCCGACAGTGTGGCATCGCTCCTCGAGGTGCTCCTGAGATGAGCAGACCATCATGGGTGGCAACGGAGAAGGGAAGCCATCTCCGAGGCAGGCGCACGCGGAACACGAAGCCCGAGATGGAGCTACGGCGTGCGGTCCACGCGTTGGGGCTCCGATTCCGTCTTCACCGCCAAGTGGTGTCCCGCTGCACTCCCGACTTCGTGCTTCCCCGCTGGAAGCTGGCAGTCTTCGTCGATGGGTGCTTCTGGCACGGATGCCCTGACCATTCCCCTGCCCAGTTCAAAGGACCGAATGCACAGAAGTGGCGTACGAAGATTGACACGAACCAGGCACGGGATCGGCGGAACAATCTACTACTGGCCGAAGCCGGATGGCAGGTGCTTCGCATCTGGGAGTGTGCGATCAGGAAGGACGCAGAACTTGCGGCTCGCGAAGTGGAGCATGCTGCCAAGGAGAGGGGCGACCTCGATTAACAGAGAGTCAGGGCTCCAGGGCGTTCCTTCTTTGAAAAATCACACCATTCCGTCAACGGACAACCTCCGCAGTAGGGCTCTTCCGGAAGGCAGGTGGTCATTCCCAGAAGCCGTAGAGCTGCCATACGAAGTGCCGCATCATCCCCACTGCCTACGAGTCGCGCCAAGTCGACCCGGCCATCAGTAAGACGATTGGTCTTGTGCGAGTCGGTGCCAACCACTCTGGCCGCGACCCTTAGGGAGACCTGCGACGTGAGCATGACGTCGTGATTGCAGAGGAGAGTAAGAAGATTCCCCTCTGCCGGCATCAGGTTAAGCTCTTCAGCAAGGTCTGCGGGGTTCTTCCACACGTTGTGCTTACGCGTGAGCTCTGGCAGAGAAGCGAGACGTCGTGCGCTCTTGGCGTCAAGCGCCTGGACAACCTCGCGGTAATTCTTGAGTGTGAGCTTGCTCAGGCCCTTAAGTGGTTCCAGTGCCTTCCCCATTCCCCGTGGTTCTGCGCGGGTGGAGGCGAGCATTGCTACGACGATGGCGACAGCGGGTGTTACAGCAGGGCCTGGAAGATTGAACCAGTGGGCGCCACCCTGCTGCTGCTTGGCCCACGAAGTCAGATGTTCCCGGAAGAGAAGCCACCGGCTCCGGGAAGAACCCTGACCGTGCTCTGTAGGGGCCGGTAGAAGCACAGTTGCTGCTGCCTTGCCAAGTTGCGGAGGTACAGCGTTACCAATCTGCCGGAAGGCGTCGCTTCGGCTGCCCGAGAAACGGAAGTGGTCTGGGAAGGTCTGAATGCGTGCAGCTTCCCGTACGGTGATCGTCCTGTGCTGCGCGGGATGGATGTACCAGTAGCCGTCCTTGGCGATGTGGGCGGTAATGGACCTGCTCAGGTCCTCCCAGTCCAGTCTTTTATACTTATCGTCGAAGGTGTCGGCTTTGTAACGCCTGTATTCCGCGGGAATCGACGAATACAGGGTCTTGTGATCCATCATCTTAAAAACCGTGAGGTCGTCAGGACGGACCGGACGAGTCATGTGATCCCAAACGATCCCGCTGTGTTCTTCTTCCCGCATGCGGAGAGCGAACAACGAAGGCTCGACCGATTCGGGATAGGCGAGGCAGCGAGCGCCTGTTGGGTCATCCTCGGGAAGCACAGGAAGGTCGCCGATTGCTTCACGAACAGTGACCTTGGGCTGCTCCTCCGGCCAGATAAATTCGTCCCTGTCATTCCTGGCTAGGACGATGAGCCGTTTCCGATGCTGGGGGACTCCATGCTTCCACGCATCAACCAGTCGAACATCCGTGTGGTAGCCGACTTTCTCTAACTGCTCGACGATTTCACGGACAACACGGAAGTCGTCTCCCAGAGCCATGTCGGGAACGTTCTCCATGAGAACGGCCCGCGGCCTGACTTCAAGAACGATTTCCAGGAAAGCCCGCCACAGTTCCTTACGGGGATCATTGGGGTCACGCCCAGCGGTCTCAACCAGGCTGCGGATTTTACTCCGGCCTGCTCGGCTGAACGGCTGACAGGGAGGGCCACCTGCGACGAGGTCGATGGTTGTCTGCTTGAGGAGGGCTACAAGCCGAGCACGCCCGTCGGCATCAGCCAGGTCGGTATCAAGGGCCAAGCCAGGAAAGTTGGCCCGGTGTGTCTCCAGGGCGCGAACATCATGGTCGACCGAAGCAACAACAGTCCACCCCGCCTGCTTCAAGCCAAGGCTGAGCCCTCCTGCACCCGAGAAGAGATCAACAGCGAGCTTCTCTTTGGAATCACGCTTCCTACCGCACCATTCCGCGAAGGTTTCCTCAGTGCACGCGTCCGAAGGGTCAGGGAGACGGAGGATGTCACTGCGATGCAGCTTCACTCCGTAGAACGACACCTGGCCTCCTTGTGGCGAGCTCCCGACGGCCCCCAGGAGAACATGGGCTCCCCGGCCAAGGCAAGTATTCTGTCGTACCAGACGGCTCCTTCGCCTTCCGGAACGTACAAACACATGAACGTACCGGGCGCACCGCGAAGATCAAAATCGTCCTGCCGGCCAGACCTCCCAGCGTTCGCCCACACGATACTCGAACACCTTGCCGAGATGGTAGGGGCCCCTGGGACCTCTGGTTGTCGACGTGACCAATGCTGCCAGGACACTCTCTGCGGAGTGCGAGAACGGTACGGCAGCCTCGTCGAAGTTCGGAGTTTCCGGAACTCCAGCTTGGATGACAACTCTAGCCAGGTCAGCACCGTCCAACGCTCCCGGCAACGGGAGCCGAGCGTCTCGGAGGCGGGTGGCGAACGTCCACGAACCCGATCTAACGCGAAAAACGGCAGCTTTCGCCCAAACGGTAGATTTAGACTAACTTTACGGAATTTTCGATCTATATCCGACAGATCCGACAACCAGGGCCGACAAAATTCAACGCCATTCCCGCATGCGAACACGCCCTGTAGGACGATTTCCTAAATGCGGGTAGATTGATTGGGCAATTTTGTACTGGCGAAGGGCGGCAGGGCAGCGCTGTGACGGAGAACTTCGAGATTGCCGCTCCGGACGCGGCCGGCATGGTGGCCTCCCTGAGTTCGCTGGGCTACTCACTGGAAGCCGCCATCGCTGACCTCGTCGACAACAGCATCGCCGCGGAGGCCAACCAGATCGACGTGGCATTCACCTGGGAGGGCGAGCGTTCCTGGGTCGCCATCGTCGACGACGGCAGAGGCATGACCCGCAGCGAGCTCGTCACCGCGATGACTCCGGCCGCCCGGGGACCATACACGGAACGAACCCTCAAGGACCTTGGCCGGTTCGGGATGGGGCTGAAGACCGCATCATTCTCACAGGCACGGCAGCTCACCGTAGCCAGCTCCGGTGAAGACGGTCACTGGACTGTCCGCACCTGGGATCTGGACACAGTGGAGACCACTGGCGAATGGCGACTCCTGCACGGAGCAGACCCTGAAACGACCGTGCTCATCGAACGACTACGCGGCCAACAATCCCACGGAACGATAGTGATCTGGCGCAGGTTGAACGGTTACGACACCAACGAACTGGACGACGAAAAGACCTCTCAGCAGTTCTACGACGGAGCACGACGCGTAGGACAACACTTGGGGATGGTCTTCGCTCGGTTTCTCGGCAGTCTCGCCCTGAACCTTCAAGGAGAGGCTGTTCAGTCGTGGGATCCGTTCCTCGGAGGGCACCAGTCGGTACAGAGCACCCCGCTAGAGGAGTTGCCCCTCGGCGGTAACCGGGTCACGGTCCGAGGGTTCGTGCTACCGCACGCACAGAAGCTGTCTCCCGCGGCCTACGACGCCGCAGGTGGGCCCAACGGCTGGCTCAACCAGCAGGGTTTCTATGTATACCGCCGACAACGCCTGATCCTAGCCGGAGACTGGCTCAGCCTACGTGGTATGCGACGCGAGGAGAAGTACAACCTCGCGCGAATCTCGGTTGACATCCCTGCGGAGCTGGATTCCGAATGGAGCGTAGACGTCCGGAAGTCGAAGGTCGTCCCCCCGATTGCACTACGCCGGCATCTTGAGCGCATTGCCAAGCGAGTAAGGGACCAAGCCGCCGAAGTTCTCAGACATCGGGGCCAGATCACGGCGCGGACGCACGGCGCTTCCCATGTCTATATGTGGCGTGTAGAACGGCATGATGGCCGGATCAGATGCAAGATTAACAGGAACCACCCACTCGTAAAGGAGGTTCTGCGAACCAGCGAGAGCCGAAGCCCGGTGGTCACGGCGCTGATCGTGATGCTGGAAGAGACCGTGCCCGTGGAGGCCCTCCGTGTGATGCACGAAACCGATACAGCTGACGATCCCGAGCCCTTCAGAGACGTGTCCAAGGGAGTCGAAAACCAGGTCGCACAGATGATCTACGAGTCTCTTCTCAACCAGGGTAGGACACCAGCCCAGGCTCGACAGAGTCTTGGCGAAATGCCTCCCTTCAATCAAATAGATGGCTTCTGGCATCAATAAATTCACGGATGACAGGACCGCCCCCACCTTACAGACCAGTGATATCAACAAACCTGGAGAGAGACTCGTGAGTCCCCCCGAAGATCAGTCCCTCACCAATGCTCTTCGCGTGGTGCGCTCCCTTCTGCCAGTCGATCGTCAGGCGACCGAGGTTGAAGTAGAGGACTACGTCAACATGGTGTTCGGCATGTTCGCCGGACGTGGCCAGCATGTGGATCGAAATGCATTGATGCGCAAGGTCCAAGAACTGGTAGTTGTCTTTCAGGAGGACGCGACTGGAATCAACGACGACTCGCACCATGAACCCTGGCTCCCCGATGCCAAGGCACAAAGAAACTGGGCGTTCTGGGAACGATACAGGACCTATACCGAAGAAGTTCTACTGCTGCCTCCCCGAGTGGTACGAACGCTCGACCGCTCAACTGACGACATCCTGGGCGATCTGGAAGACCCCCTGAAGGCCGGGACTTGGCGGCGTGCCGGGCTCGTCATCGGACAGGTCCAGTCAGGTAAGACCGGCAACTACACCGGCCTCGCCTGTAAGGCGGCGGACGCTGGCTACAAGCTCATCATCATTCTGGCAGGCATCCACAACGACCTTCGCAGCCAAACCCAGCTCCGTGTCGACCAAGGTTTACTAGGGTTCGACACCCAGTTCCAGAAACGCTATGACGAGGACGCAAAGAAGTACATCGGTGTTGGAGCCATGTCCCATGTCAACAGGCTGAGCATCGGTTCCCTGACTGACAGTACGGAGAAGGGAGATTTTCACCGAACGATCGCTCAACGCGCCAACTTTCCTATTGGCCACTTCCCGATCGTTCTGGTTATCAAGAAGCATCGCAGCATCATCAATAACGTACGCCAGTGGCTCGTTGACGTCACAGACGCGAAGGACGAGAAGACCGGCAGGGAGTTGGTGCGCAACATGCCTCTCCTGTTGATCGACGACGAGGCGGACCACGCCGGAATTGACGTTTCCAGGGATACGGAGACCGATCCGTCAAAGGTAAACGGACAAATCCGCAAGCTGCTCAACACTTTCGAAAAGGCCGCCTACGTCGGCTACACAGCCACTCCGTTTGCGAACATTCTCATCGACCCAGATGCGGACCATGACGACTTTGGGCGGGACCTGTTTCCCGACAGCTTCATCCACAGCCTGCCTGCACCGTCCAACTACTTCGGTCCGGAGCACGTCTTCGGTCTCAGTATTGACGACCCGGACGAGGACGACATCGAACCTCTGCCGGTCACTCGCACGGTGGACGATTTTCGGTCCTGGATGCCGGACAAGCACAAGTCCAACCACAGAGTCACAGACGACCTCCCAGTGTCACTCCAGCGAGCGATCAACTCGTTCGTATTAACTTGCGCTGCCCGGCGTGCCCGAGGTCAGGTCACTCAGCACAACTCGATGCTCATCCACGTCACTCGCTTCACTGCCGTACAACTCCAGGTCAAAGAGCACATCGACGACTACCTCAGGCTGCTTACCGACAACCTCCGTGACCGGTACAGTCACATGTCCACCAAACGACTCCAGGAACTTCAGAACCTGTGGAACAACGACTTCGTGCCGACGAGCAGCGCCTTCCCTGCCAACGAAGCGCAAGGCCTGCCCTGGGACGAGGTGGCTGAACATCTCGTACCTGCTCTACAGAAGATCCAGCTACGGGCCATCAATGGCGCTGCCAAGGATGCCCTGGAGTATTACGAGAACCGTAGGACGGGTCTTTCGGTGATTGCTGTGGGCGGTGAAAAGCTCTCCCGAGGTCTCACTCTTGAAGGGCTCAGTGTCAGCTACTATCTTCGGGCTGCCAAAGCCTATGACACCCTCCTGCAGATGGGCCGGTGGTTCGGCTACCGGCCTGGCTACGAAGATCTCTGTCGGCTCTACACGACTGATGAGCTGAGAAATGCCTACATCGAGATCACCAGAGCGACCGACGAGCTCCGCCGCGAAGTGGAGGAGATGGCGGCTCTGCGACAGAAGCCCAGCGAGTTCGGACTCAAAGTCAGGGCATCGTCACTCGGCCTGACTGTGACGGCACCGAACAAGATGCGAAGCGGGACCAAGGTCAGGCTCAGCTACTCCGGAGAGATCCCGGAAACCGTCATTTTTGACCTTAATCGGGATACCGTCGAGAACAACCTGAAGAACCTGGAGAACTTCGTCCAGCGTCTCACCGCGCCAGAACCTTCCAGTCACGACAGCCAAGGCGGAAGCATCGTATGGAAGGGTGTCCGGGCTGATGAGGTGATCTCCTTCCTCGATGGTTACACAGCCGACAGCAGTGCCCAGCGAGTACGCCCAGCGTTCATTTCCGAGTACATCCACCGCTGTGACAAGGTTGGCGAGCTCGGTAACTGGACCGTACGGCTTGTTGGGAACAAGAAGGCGGAAATGTTCGCCTCTATCGGTGAGCACCGCCTCGGACTGATCAAGCGTTCAGCTACCAATGAGCCGGTCAACGAGGGCCGCCAGACCATTCGCCGAGTGCTAAGTCCGCTGGATGAAAGCACCGATCTGACCGAAGAGCAGAGGGACAGGGCGCTTACGAACACCCGCAAAGCCGCCAAAGGCAAACTCCGTAGAGATGGCAAGCCCCGGGTAGAGCCCCAGATCCCTACAGGTATTCCTCTTCGCAACGAGAGGAGAACCGACCAAGCGCTACTCCTGATCTATCCACTTGTGCCGCCTCCAGTCGGAGACCCGGCCGTTCCCCTGGTCGGCTTCGCCATAAGCTTCCCCTTCTCCGGCAACCAGAAGAAAACTGAGTATGTGGTCAACGAGATCTGGCGCAAGGAGCAGATCGACCTCGGCGACGAGGAAGAGGACGACAGGTGAGCATCACCGAGGATGACTGGCGCAGGCTGGATACTCCTCAGGGAACGCCTGGCAGGTCCCTACGACGGCTTCACCCGGAATCGCCGCACGACCTGTTCATCGTGGTTACCTATCCAAGCCGGCAACGAATGTTGCTCCTGAAGACCAACGCAATCACCTACGAGCAGGCCTCCGATGCTCTTGGGCATCTGCCGAGGACACTCGGCTTGGAGATCCGCTTCGTCCGCCTCACCAGGCGCGAGTACGAACTTCATATCGCGTTGACCGCGGATGAGCTCAGGGAAGTCTTCAGTTCACTAGTCACGGATATCGCCGCAGCCGTCCAGGCAGCACCGGACGCGCTCAGTGCTGTCGTAACCGCGATCAATCGGTTCCAGCGGTGGCAGAACCTCCTGAAATCAGTCGGCGAAGAAGGGCTTGGCAAGGAGGAGCGACGTGGCCTTTTCGGCGAACTTCTGGTCCTTCGCGACTTCGTACTACCCGGGCTGGCCGTCAGCGACGCCCTAGCCTCTTGGACCGGCCCGACCGGAACCAGCCAGGACTTTCAACTCCCCAGACTCGCGATCGAGGTCAAGACCAGTTCGGCCCGAGCATCCTCTGAAATTTCCATTGCTAGCGAGCGTCAACTCGACGACACCGGAGTAGAGGAACTCTTCCTGGCTTTGGTCGTCGTCGACGAACGACGGGGAGGAACGGGGGCCAGCCTTAACACGATGGCGGAAAGTACTCGTGCAGCCATCACCAGCCTCGCAGCCCAGACTCTGTTCAGCGATCTACTTGTCCGGGCCGGCTATTTCTCGAACCATCGTGACCGGTATGACGAGCCGCGCTACACCGTCCGCGAAATCAGGTTCTGGGCGGTGAAAAACGACTTTCCGCGGATCATTGAACCGGAGCTCAGAACGGGTGTAAGCACCTGCGCCTACCGGATCCAGACTGCCGGTCTCGATACCTATCGGATCCCTGGCAACGAGGTAAAGAAAATAATCAGAGGAACGCATGGCTGAGACAGATATCGGTGACTTCGCCCACAACCTGATCAACACCGTCCTTGACGACGCGGACGCGGAGGGAGTGACGGCGCCGGAGATGTTCATCCAGCTGATGCTGGATAACCTCGAAATAGCAGGAGAAGTCGAGAACACCTTCATCGCCTATCACAAGGCCCACGGTCTTGAGATCTATGGGTACGGATTTAATGACACCCTCAGAAGCCTCGACCTGTTTGTGGCCGATTTCAGGCATGCGCATCTCAATGACAAGCTACTCAAGGCGCAGGCTGATACGCTCTTCAAACGAGCTCTGACCTTCCTGCACAGGTGTGAGGATGTCCGAAAGGCTGTCGACGAATCCTCAGACGTATATGACATGTGCGTGGGGGTGCAGAAAAACCTCCCTGACGCGGCTCGAATCAGGATTTTTCTGATCACCAACTGCTTCAGCACTTCACGTGCGCCCGACTCGACGCGGTCTGGCGAAATCGATGTCACCTACGAACTGTGGGATCTACCCCGGTTTCATCGGCTGGCCTCCTCAGGAACCCAGAGCGAACCAATCGTCGTGGAGTTCGACGAGCCGTTGATGTGCCTTGCGGCTCCATCCTCCGGTACCAACTGGTCCGTGGTGCTCGGCGTCATCCCTGGCCAACTACTCGCCGACCTCTATGGGAAGTACGGCACACGACTGCTCGAACTCAACGTAAGGTCCTTCCTCCAAGCCCGCGTTAAAGTGAACAAGGGAATCAGGGACACCCTGCTCAGGACACCCGAGTGGTTCATGGCCTACAACAACGGCATCACGGCCACTGCATCGATGGTCGATTTCACACCGATGCCCGGTGGCTTCCACGCGATCACCCGAATCCACGGCCTTCAGATCGTGAACGGTGGCCAGACAACGGCCTCCATCTACTACGCGCACACTCGCGACGAGGCTGATCTCGCGGATGTTCACGTCCAGATGAAGCTGACGGTTCTTCCGGAAGAGTTGTTGGAGAAGGTGGTTCCCGATATCTCGAAGTACTCTAACAGTCAGAACGCCGTCACATTGGTGGACTTCAGCTCCAATCACCCGTACCACGTCAATGTCGAGCGAGTGACCCGATCCCTCTGGGCGCCGGCTGTCGATGGAAGCGGCCAGGAAACCCGGTGGTTCTACGAGCGGGCACGAGGCCAGTACACAGATGCCCTAACCCAGGCAGGTACAACTCCCCGCCAGAAGAAGTTCAGGTTGGTTCATCCCACCAACCAGAAATTCAGCAAGGCGGACCTAGCCAAGTACCTCAACTCCTGGGATCAGTTGCCCTATCACGTCAGCAAAGGTGCCCAGAAAAATTTCGCTGAGTTCATGAGCCATCTCACAAATTTGGAGGAGCAGGGCCGGATGCCGTTGGTCGATGTCAGGTACTGCCAGCGCCTGATCGCCAAGGCTACACTCTTCAAGGAGATCGACAAGATTGCCAGAGAAGTGGGCGCGGGCAGCCACAAAAGCCATATCACCACCTACACCATGGCTCGCCTCTCCCTTGCGACCGACAGACGGATCGACCTTGACCGCATCTGGCGTGATCAGGGTCTCACTCCTGCCCTGACCTCTGCTGTCAGGGATCTCTGCCCGATGATCCTCCGTACGGTGACCAGACCGCTACATGGGAACAACGTCGGCGAATGGGCCAAAAAGTCTTCCTGCTGGGAGGCTGTATCCAAGATCAAGTGGGAAGTTCCGGACAGCCTTACGGCCGAACTCCTACCTGGTCCCGTCGTGGAGTCGGTGAGTTCAACCTATGGCGAACACCCTGACCTGCATGACGACGTAGCGATAGTTGCAGCGGTTCCTCCCGAAGAATGGTTGGCAATCCAGCGTTGGGCCAAGGAGACCCACAGCCTCGAACCCGACCATCGGCAGCATATAGCCATGGTCAGCCGGCGCTTGGAGAGCGGCCAGCCAATAAAATCCGCCACTGCCAGAAAGGCACTCCTTATCCGCTCAGCAGCGATCAATGCGGGGTTTAACTCATAATCCTACCCGCCAAGATTCACCAACAGGCGAAGTTCCACAAATTCCCGACGGGGAGAATTAGACTCAAGCCCTTGGTTATCCTTAACCTTCGCGATCTTTTATAATCTTCGCGTGACTGACTGAGGGTTATCTTCGCTTTCTGGTCATCCTGGTGGCCCCTCTCTGTCAGGCTTCAGCAAGATCGCTCCTCGCTATGGTCCACCCTTCGATACAAGTCCCTTAATAGCTCCTCTTTTCTCGCGAATGTCTCGAACGTGCTCCAGTTCCACGCGGAGAACACGGTGAACGTCAGCAGGTCGTCGCAGGGTGTGGCCCACCCCGATGACAACAGCCAGACGGGCATTGGAACCCAACCTCCCGGCAAGGCTCCTGACCCGGTCCAGTGGGATTACCTGATCCTCGTCCCCATGGATCAGAAGCAGCGGACGCTGAATCCCAGTTCCGGGTTCGCCGGAAAACTCACCGCGAAGCAGTTCCGCGTGATGAGCCTGGAACTTCGGTGCAGCTCGGCTCCAGCCCGCCAGGTCTACCATCGCTGACCTGGCGATCCCGGTCGTGAACACATCGGTGACCGCCAGGGCGCGCAGAACGGTGTACCCGCCGGCGCTAGCACCCCAGATCGCCATCCGCCCAGGATCCGCCCGACCGGCGGACACCAGGTGACGAGCCGCATCAGCACAATCGGTGGCGTCGACCACCCCCCACCGGCGACGGAGCCCCAGCCGGTACGCGCGGCCGTACCCAGTACTCCCCCGATAGTCGACATCAGCGACGGCGAAACCACGGCTCGTGAAGTACTGCGCGTGGAGGTCCAACCGTAGCGGCCAGTTCGCCGTCGGCCCGGGATGAGCCCGTACGAGCAACGGCGGAGGCCGATCACTCCCGCCCAAGGGCGGATAGTAGAGGCCGTGTGCCTCACCTCCGTCGCGAGTACCGAAGGTGAAGGGCTCCGGCCGGACGAGCGATGCGGGGTCAAGAGTGACGTCGGCCGAGGTGAGCTCATGGACAGAACCGTCGGGCTCGGCCAGCACCACCGTGGGCAACCGCGTGGGACTGGAGCCGATGAAAGCGATTTTTCCACCTGTCATGGCCAGGTAGGGCTTGATGGAGGTGTACGGAAACGCCAGCCGTTCGAGATCACCATTGAGACGCCTCACCACCAGGGAGTGCGACGGCCCTTGCTGGATGATGGCCGTTATCTGGGAGTCCTGGATCTTGTAAGTGCGGTAGCCGAACTCCCAAGGAGCTGCCGCGACCTCAAACTCCCCCGTGATCACCGGTTCGGTGCGGCCCTCGCGCCAGGCGTACAGGTTCCACCAGCCGGAGCGGTCGGAGGCGAAGTGCAGTGTCCCGTCGTCGCTCCACTGTGGCTGGCACACCGACTCGTCGTCCCCTCCGGCGACCAACCTCGTACCGGTGAGGGTGCTGTCAGGGCGGACGTCGGCCAGCCAGAGCTGGGCGCCGTCCCAGGGCATGAGCGGGGCGTTCCATGAGACCCAGGTCAGTCGCCTCCCGTCAGGGCTGGGCTCCGGGGACATGTAGAAGTCGTCACCGGACGCGATGACCGTCGGCTCGGCGGATCCGTCACCAGGCAGGACGACCAGCTCGTTGTGGACAAGGGTTTCCTCGTGTCGTTCCCGGACGGAGACCAACTTGTCCGTACCCGGCAGGAGGCGGAGGTCGGCGTAGCGGAGGGCTCCCGGTGAGGCGGGAACGGGAGTCACCGGTACGGGGTGCCGATGGTCGCGTACGTGATAGATCCGCTGGTCATCGGCGTCGCAGAACCACACATCCCGCTCGGTGGCCAGATAAGCGCCTCCGCCGTACTCGTGCACGTGGGAGGCGATGTGAAATCCCTCCGGCAGCACGTCCTGGCGACCGTCGCTGGCGGTCCAACGTACGAGCACATCTCCGCCCGCCCGTCCCTCGATCCAGTAAACGGTCTCGCCGACCGCTTGAACGGCGTCATAGGAGATGGTGGCGCGAGCGACAAGTTCAGCGGGGATAGGGCTTACTCTTGCCATGATCGGACGAAGTCGTCCAGTTCGCGAGCGACAGCGGGCTGCCGACTCGCCGCGTGATCACGGAAGCGCTGAACCCGGGACATTCCGGCGACCGATCCTCGCCTGGCGAATACGGCGATGGCCTCCTGTGCCAGCCGTACGGCCTCGGCGGATTCGCCTTCTCCGAGCCGCGCTCGCGCCAGGTCCACGGTGAGTTCTGCCCTGCGACGTACGCACGTGGCGGGAACGCCACCGATGGCGTCCTCGAAGGAACGGGCGGCCTGGGCGTAGTGACCGAGTTCGAGAAGGCAGTCACCCTCGTAGCCGAGGAGCCGCTCGCGGTCGAAGTCGTACATCCATTCGTCCCGCTCGTCACCGGCCCATTCCAAGGCTCCGTTCGCCCGGTCGAGTTCGGCCAGGGCGGTCTGGCTGTCACCCGCGTGGGCGTGGGCGGTGGCACTCACGGCGTGTAGCCAGGATCTCGTGACACGGGTGACTGCGCGACCGGCCGTTTCCAGAGCTGCTGAGGCGTGGTGGACGGCCTCGTCTGCCCGCCCGGTCGCGTCCGCGGTGACGGATCGGTAGGCACTGACGTAAGACCGAAGTCCTCTGTCGCCTGCTTCGCCCAAGGCATCCAGAGCGGTGGCGTATCGGTGTCCCATTGTGAAGTGATCACCCAGGTCGAACCGGATCCACGCCGCGAACCCGGCGGCCTCCGCCGCCGCGTGGGCGATCCGCCGCCGCAGCCGGTTGGAGGTGGGCGCCTCCAGGAGCGAGAGCAGGAGGGCGAGATGGCCGTCAACCGGGACGAGCATCTCGGCCGACGTCAGCTCGTGGTAGAGGCGGCGCTGGTGAATGGTGATCACTTCGATGTCCTCCACCACGGCGGAGGTGATCGCCGAAGCGCGCTTGCCACACGTGCTGAGCCGCCCCCAGTCGATACCGGAATCGGGCGTCTCCGGAACGGGTCTCCGCGCGGCTTCGCTGCGGTGGCGTAGATGGGCCTGTTCTCGGATGACACCGGGGAACATGCCGTTGAGCGTCCCGTTCGCGCCGAGCGCGGTATCGCACGCGATGACCACGGATTCAGAAGGGGCGACCGAAGCCCGCTCCACGGCACCGAGGTGTTGCCAGGAGTATCCGGTCAACTCGCCGAGTTCCATCAGCGTGAGCGAGCGCGCTTTGCGTAGCTCACGCATCCTGGAGCCCAGCGCGGCAAGCAGTGAGGTGATCTCAGCGACTTCATGTTGAGTGGCCGTGTTCGAAATGTGTGAGGACAAGCGCGGCTTTGACGATGTCGCCGATTTTGCTGGGGCTGGCGGTGATGTGCTGGAGGGTGCGCCAGCGCTGGGTAAGCAGGGCGAAACCTCGTTCGCCCAGACAGCGCAGGGCGCGCAGGAGTGCGTTACGGGTGCGGGTGTCGAGGTCGAGGGGCCGGCCGTCGGCAGGTTGTTTGACCGGGG